>JAZLGK010000142.1:0-36859 GCA_045616265.1 Candidatus Limivicinus sp.
ACACAAAGTATTCCTGCGAAAAAATGCCTTCATCATAAGTGAGCGTCCAAATCTTCGATTTGGCTTACGCGAACTTATGCAAAGCTGAACCCATTTTCTCTCGCCATCTGCTCTTGCCGCATTATGCGGTATTGCCCTAAATTCCCATGTGCGGCTGGCTTTCATTTATCGTGGTGCGTATTTGTGCGCATGGGAATTTAGTATTATACGTACAAAAGCAGAGCGCCGTTTTTCAGCGCTCTGCTTTACTTTGGGGGTTTTTCCGTTATTATCCGAGATACTCGCCCGGAACTTCGACGACAAGATCGGAGGTCGGGAAGGAGGAGCAGGGATGGATATAGCCGTAGTGGACGTCTGCCCAGCGGCGAAGCTCGTTTTCTTCGGGAATAAAGACCGTACCGGAGACAAGCTTGCTTCTGCACCAGCCGCACTCACCGGAGCGGCAGCGGGAGGGGGCTTTTATACCGGCGCGCTCGATGGCAACCAGAACGGGTTCCTCCGCCGTTGCCTTGATCTTATACTCCTCCGCGCCCTGCTTTACGGTGAGGTCAAACACCTTGCCCTTGCAGTCGGCGGGATAGCCGGGACAGGTCCAGACTTCCTTGGTGACATCGATCATCTTGCGGCGGAACAGTTTCTCCGGCAGACCGAGCTTTTTGATCTCGGGCCTGAGGAAACGGTACATTGCCTCGGGACCGCAGAGATACACGGAGTATTCCTCATTGGCGGGGGCGTACTTTTTGATAAGATCGGCGGTAATGAAACCGTGCTCATAGCCCGCCTTCTCCTCATCGGAGAGGACGTGCACGACCTTGAATTTGGGGCAGACCTTTGCGATCTCGTCCAGCTCTTTCTTGAAGAGGATATTTTTCTCGTCACGGGAACCGAACAGAAGAACAAGGTTGAAATCCTCCACGCCGTCGCGGAGGGCATATGCCATGGACAGGAACGGAGTAATACCGGAGCCTCCCGCCAGACCGATCACGGTCTTAGCGTCCCGGAGATCCTCATAGTAGAAAAAGCCCTGAGGGTCGGAAGCGGTAACGGTATCGCCGACCTTGAGAGTTTCCAGGAGCTTGTCGGCAACAAAGCCGCCGGGGTTGGAACGGACGGTGATAGCCGCCTTGCCCTTGAGTGCATCCTTGGGAGAGGAGCACAGAGAATAGGAACGGGTGACAAAGCTGCCCTCGATGGGGAGCTTCAGTGAAATATACTGACCGGCGCGGAAGTAGGGGAAAGCTTCGCCGTCTGCACGCTTGAAAACAAAGGTCTTGGCGTTTGCGTCCTTGTGCTCGATAACCTCGGAAACGACCAGCCTCTGATAGTCGGGGTGGAGCTTCTTTGCGTTGATGTTGATCTGAAAATCACCGCTGATCTCTTTTGCGGGAGCCGCCTGAATGGCCTGTTCACGAACCTTTGCCATGTTCTTGAACTTGAGCATATCGAACTTGCCTATAAGGCCGACTTTAACGTTAAGTGCCATTACTTCCTGCCTCCTTCTTCGTTAAGCTCTTTGATCGCGGATGCAGCCATGAGCTGACCGCAGATGATCGCGGCGGAGTAGCCGTCGCCGCGGGGACCGGCCGCGCCGATGGGGCGCAGTCCCTTGATGGGGTAGTCGGCGCCGAGCATCTGCATACGCGCCATCATGCCGTCCCAGCCGGTGGTCTCATAACCGTACACGGAGCCTTCGGGGGTGCCGAGATAGCGGGCAAAGGTCCACGGGGAGGCAATCGCCATTTCTTCGATATGACCGGAAAGGTCAACGCCCATCTTTTCCTTGACGGACTTGAGCATCTTCTTTGCAAAGTCGGTCTTGAACTTGAAGTAGTCTTCCTGCTTCAATTCGCTCCACTCCTTAGGCTCACCGAAGGTGGTGAAGGAGCAGACACAGGTGCCCTTGGGACTGAATTCGGGCTGTACGATATTGTAGCAGAGGAAGATGGAGTAATCGTTGGTCTTTACGCCGCCCATGATATTGTTGTATTCCTTCAGTGAATCGGAGGTGCCGGGGAGGAAGGTGTTGTAATCCTTTATGCCGAGCTCTTCCGCGCTCTTGTCCATGCAGAAGTAGGCGGTATACATACGTGCGCCGAATCTCCGGTTGCGGGCGGCGCTCAGCTTCTTTTCACGTTCGGGAACGAGCTCCTTGGGCATCATCTTGCCGTAGATGATATCGGGGTTGATGTTTGCAAGGACATACTTGCACTCGACAGTACCCATGTTGGTTTTGACGCCGCAGCAGCGGTCGCCGTCAAAGAGGAACTCCTCGGCGCGGCAGTTGAACCATATATCGCCGCCGACCTCGCGCAGACGCTCGGTCATGGCACAGGAATACTGATGAGAAGTATGAGCGGGAATATAGGCGCCGCGGGAGACATATTTATGCACCATGGCGGCATAGTGTATGAAAGCGAGGTTTTCCATATCAACGCCCAGATATGACCAGTAAATGGACAGGATATCCTGGCATTTCTGCGGCAGCTTGAGAGCGTCGAAGACCTTTTTGGTAGAATATGCGCCGGTGCGGAGCATATTGGGGTAATCGCTCTGGAGAACCTTCGAATCGGGGTTGCCCTTGGAGGCGGTGATGTAGGCGATACCGCGGAGGACTTCATCGAACAGCTCGAAAAGCTCAACCATCTTGTCATGGCAGCCGGGGACATATTTGTCCATGGCGGCGATGAAGTTGTCGATACCGGCGGGCATGGTGACGTCCATGGGAGAGCCGTCGGAGTATTTGGAAATGCAGCGGTAGCAGTCGGGAACCTCAAGCCATTCCAGCTTTACGCCGTAAGCATCGAGAATGTTGCGGACATCGCCGGGGTTGTTGTCGGGTCCGTAGTCGCAGATCTCATGCAGAGACGGCTCGATCTCAAAACGGCCTCTGTGGAAGGAAGAGGCGGCGCCGCCGGGGAGGTTGTGCTGTTCGATCAGCAGGGTCTTTTTACCTGCCAACTGGCACTGGAGCGCCGCAGACAGACCGGCATTACCCGCGCCTACGACGACTACATCATATTTTGCCATGAAAAATCTCCTTTCAGATTCTTTGTTGTATTCTGTGGCTATACCACTACTCTTCAGATGATACCACGTTCGCGGGAATTTTGCAACAGTTTTATATTTCAAATGCTTATATATGTTTACGAAAACGCGCAAAAACTGCGGCAAAACATACCGTTTGCCGCAGTTTACCATGACTTTATTGACTTTCTTCGCTTTCTTCGGGATCTTCGCTTTCGCCCGTTGCCTCTGCGTTTTCGCTTTCCTCTTCTTCGTCTCCGTCCGGGAGCTGTTCGGTCTCGTCCGTTTCATCCTCCGTCATAGTCCATGGAGGAGTGCCTTTATACTCGATGCTGTAACCCTTGATAAGCGCCCACAGTCCCAGCAGAGATATCGCCAGACCGCAAAGTGCTACGACCGCCGCACCCAGCATCAGCGGGAGTGTTACTTCGTCTGTTCTGAAGTAATCCACCGCTACCTTACCGCAGATATAAACAACATAAGCGCCTACAATAGTACGGAGCACGTGTGCGGTATTTCTTGTTCCGTTGAGCATATTTATAAGTTTTTCTTTCATTTTCTGCCACCGATAGAAAATCCGAGGATCGTATTGCTGAACCCGTCGCTGAGCTTTTCGATCGTTGTACACTCATAGGGCATATCCGGATGACGTGCGATCCATGCGTTTCTTGTGGCCTCGGCAAAGGCGACGGACTTCTCGGTATTCTGACGCAGAGCGGCAGGAGCGGCATAAGCCAGCAGGAAATACTGTATATCGCAGAACTGCCTCTTTTTGAAAAGACCGGTGATCCGGCTGTCGATCCGCTCTACAAGCTCCTTTGCCGCGGCGTCAATATCCTCGCAATGCTCAAGCTCCGAAAAAAAGCTCCGGCAGTCATCCATATATGTTTGCATTATCTGTGCATATTTTCTGCGATTAAACCCGTCCAGATATTTTGCTACGTTTAACGGCACATAGTTTTCAAAATTCATGAAGCCACCTCGTTTTTCGTTAGTTTTTTCTCTCTGTCTCCGTCTCGGAGATCAATTTTGTCTGATTATACACTATTTCTTAAAAAAAAGAAAGTTAAAAATTGTGAATAAGGATTCTGACGCAGATTTTTTTGTATTGAAATAGGCATACATTGGCAGTATAATATACTAATATGAAAGCTCCGCTTCCGTAGTGATTACTATGAAAGCTTCGCTTCCATAGTAAATTTTATTATAATCGCCCGTTTCTCGCCCCTTTGCGACTCGCCAGGGGATTCAGTTAAAATATGTCTGCTTATAAGGAATCAGAAAATGCCCGACAGAGAATGCATGGTCTCCGTACTGTGTACGGCTTATAATCACGAAGAGTATCTGCGTGAATGCCTTGACAGTTTTCTTGCACAGGAAACCGACTTTTCCTTTGAAGTGCTGGTGAACGACGACTGCTCCACCGACGGCACTGCCGCTATCATAAAAGAATATGCGGAAAGATACCCTGAGATAATCCGTCCGTTCTATCAGGAAAAAAATCTGTTCTCGCAGGTTAAGATGCCCGGACTTTTTGAGCGTGTTTTTTATCCTGAATTAAAGGGGAAATATATCTCTATCTGCGAGGGAGACGACAAATTCAGCGACAGCGGCAAGCTTCAGATGCAGGTAGATTTTCTTGAGGCACACCCGGAGTACACCGCCTGTGTGCATAATACCACCCTGCACTTCTGTACTGACGACAGCGCCGACCGGCCGCTTATCGAAAAAAGAGGCGATCACGATGTGGAATTTGAAACGGTTATAAAGGGAATGTCCAACGCCTTCCACACAAGCTCCATTCTGGCAAGGCGGGAATACATTGTCTCCCCGCCGGACTTTCACTATGTTGCCGGCTCCTACGGCTTCACCGACTATGCGATCGGACTGTGGCTTACGATGAACGGCAAGGTCAGATTCATCGACCGGGAGATGTCCGTTTACCGCATCAGCAGCAACCCGGAGGCATGGAGCAGTAACCTCGGTCGGCAGTACGGCAAGCTGAAAGAATTCATCACCGGCGAGATCGCCATGATGGAGACTATGCTCCCCCAACTTGACGGCACAAAAAAGCAGGCCGTGGAAAACGAGCTTATTTTGCGCCGCTATGAGCTTTATGATATCACCGGGCAGGTGGAAAAGCTCTATGAGCCGCCCTACCGGGAGATTTTTAAATCCCGCCCCTTCTCCTACCGGTTCAAGACAGGCATAAAAAAAACTTTTCCCGCTCTGCATTCATACTACCGCAGAAAACAGGGCTATGCGGAATAATAACGGAGCTTCTTAAAGCTTATGGATAACAGACAGAAAGTCGTTTCAAATTTAATATGGCGTTTTCTGGAACGCTTCGGCTCCCAGCTCGTGTCCATGGCGGTACAGATCGTTCTGGCGCGTATGCTCGACCCGACCGTTTTCGGCACGGTCGCTAAGGTCACGCTGATAACCTCCATCCTGCTGGTGTTCGTTGACAGCGGTATGGCAAACTCCCTCATCCAGAAAAAGGATCCCGATGATCTGGATTTTTCTTCGGTATTCTATTTCAATGTCGTGTTCTGCCTTTTCCTCTACTCTCTGCTTTTTGCTTTCGCTCCGCTGATCGCAAAAGGATATAAAGACGCACAGCTCACCGCGATCATCCGCGTTCTGGGCCTTACAGTCGTTGTTGCGGGCGTCAAGAACGTTCAGCAGGCATATGTGTCCAAGACCCTGCAGTTCAAGCGCTTTTTCTTCGCCACTCTCGGTGGAACGCTCCTGTCGGCGGCGGTCGGCATCACCATGGTCTATATGGGCTTCGGTGTGTGGGCTCTTGTGGCACAGCAGCTTACCAATGTCACCGTAAACACCGCCATCCTCTGGCTCACCGTCGGATGGAAGCCGAAGAAAATGTTTTCCTTCGAGCGCCTCCGAGGGCTTCTCGGTTACGGCTGGAAGCTGCTGGCCTCGGGACTTCTGGACACGGTATATAATAAGCTCCGTGAGATCATAATTGCGGTAAAGTACACCGATGCAGACCTCGCTTTCTACAACCGCGGCAATTATATTCCCAACATTTTAGTCGAAAACATCAATTCCTCCATTGACAGCGTCCTTCTGCCGGTATTGTCGGAACAGCAGGACAGCGCGGACAGCGTAAGAGAAATGACCCGCCGTGCCATTAAGGTGAGCACTTACGTAATGATGCCGCTGATGATGGGGCTTGCCGTGTGCGCGGAGCCCTTTGTGCGGTTTCTGCTGACGGAAAAATGGCTGCCCTGTGTGCCGTATCTGCGCATATTCTGCTTTTCCTACGCCTTCTACCCGCTCCACACCGCCAACCTCAACGCCATCAAGGCCATGGGGCGGAGCGATATGTTCTTAAAGCTTGAGATCGTCAAAAAAGTTATCGGCGTGCTGGTGCTGCTGATAACCATGAACTACGGAGTTTATGTTATGGCGCTGAGCCTTCTGTTTACAAGCGTACTGGATCAGATCATAAACTCGTGGCCAAACAATAAGCTTCTGGGTTACTCCTATGTTTCCCAGATAAAAGATATGCTCCCCGCGATCATGCTCAGCTGCGCGATGGGGCTTTGCGCATATCCCATACAGTGGCTTCACCTCGGCGACCTGCCCGTTCTTATTTTACAGGTCATCACAGGTGCGGCGGTGTATGCGGGGCTGTCCGCTCTTTTCAAGGTGGATACATTCTCTTATATTCTCTCGATTGTCGGAAGATTATTGCATAAAAGCAAATAATGTCAGAGGAACTGTCAATGTCTGAGGTAAAAAACATTCTTATTCTCCCGGCGGGAACGGAAATCGCCATGGAGATCAATAACGCTCTGCGATACAGTAAGTTTGTGAAGCTTTTCGGCGGCACAAGCAAACCTTGCCATGCGCAGTTCGTATTTGAAAACTGCATCGGGAACATTCCGTATCCGGACAGCCCGGACTTTGTCGAAAAAGTCAACGAAGCAGTGGATATGTACAGCATTGATTGTATTTATCCTGCCCACGACAGCGTGCTGTTAAAGCTTACGGAGGTACAGGCGCAGCTTCACGCCGCTGTTGTCACCTCCGATCTGGAGACAGTCAGGATCACCCGCTCTAAGAATAAGACCTACGAATATCTTGCCGGAGCATTCTACCTGCCGAAAATCTTTACCGGTACGGACGAGGTGGAGAGCTACCCCGTATTCATAAAGCCTTCTGTGGGACAGGGCTCGGAAGGAGCAAAGAAGGTTTTCAGCCGACAGCAGTTGGAAGAGGCACTCTCGGACGGCACGGAATATGCTGTCTGCGAATATCTGCCCGGGGAGGAATTCACGGTAGACTGCTTCACCGACCGACATGGCAAACTCCGCTTTGTAAGCCCCCGCACCCGCTCCCGCATCCGTGCGGGGATTTCCGTGCGGTCAAGAAAGCTGCCCTGTTCGGAGAAAATCGAAAAAATCGCGGAAGATATCAACCGCCGCTTCTCCTTTAACGGCGCGTGGTTTTTCCAGCTCAAGGAGAACAGCAGCGGCGAGTACCGGCTCATGGAGATCGCTCCCCGCATCGCCGGTACTATGAGTGTCACAAGGAACCTCGGCATAAATATGCCGATGCTTACGCTTTTCAATATGTGGGGATATGACGTTGATATAATCGATAACCGGGCGGAAATCCTTTTGGACAGGGCGTTTATTTCCAGATTTGAAACCGATATCGAATACGATAACGTCTATGTGGATTTTGATGACACGATCGTTGTCAACGGCAAGATCAACGGAATGCTGATGATGTATCTCTATCAGGCGCGGGACAAGGGGAAAAAGCTCTTTTTGCTTACAAAGCACGCGAAGGACATCGATGAGAGCATGAAAAAGTATGCGGTCTGCCCCGGGCTTTTTTCTGAAATAATCCATATCCCCCCTGACGGTGACAAAACGAACTATATTAAATCCCGTTCCGTTTTCATTGACGATTCCTTTGCTGAGAGAAAGCGGGTCTCCGAAAAATGCGGTGCGGCGGTCTTCGATCTTGATATGATAGAGAGCCTGCTGGACTGGCGGGTTTAATGGGAGGTAAGGTTGAAACAAGTTTCAACCTCGATTATAAAAGCCGCTTTTCTCGCCGCTTGCACGGCAACCGAAAAGCATGGCATATTATGGCCATTCCTTTTCATGGTCGTTTTGTGCCTTGAAGTACTCTGAAAGGAATGGTCATAACAATGAATAATGTAATAAACGTGGCGCGTTCTTCCATGCCGGATTATGAGGAATTCTGCGAAGAGATCCGTGATATGTGGGATACTCACTGGCTGACGAACATGGGCGAAAAGCATCAGCGGCTACAATCGGAGCTGGAAAAATATCTCGGCGTAAAGCACGTTACACTCTTCACAAACGGACATCTGGCACTGGAAAACGTACTGGAGGGGCTCGGACTGCACGGGGAGATCATCACCACGCCCTACACTTTTGCTTCTACTACCCACGCTATCACGCGCACCGGCAACATTCCCGTGTTCTGTGATATTAATCCTGTGGATTATACGATCGATGTCAGCAGGATTGAGGCGCTTATCACGGAAAAAACCGTTGCGATCCTGCCGGTGCACGTCTACGGTAACCTTTGCAATGTTGAAGAAATCGAAAGAATCGCAAAGAAGTACTCCCTCAAGGTCATATACGACGCCGCCCATTCCTTCGGCGTTACAAAAAACGGTGTAAGCTCCGCCTGCTTCGGGGATGTATCCATGTTCTCCTTCCACGCTACCAAGGTCTTCAACACCATTGAGGGCGGAGCGCTGTGCTATAATGACGACAGCATCGAACGGGTTTTCTGTGATCTTAAAAACTTCGGCATTCACGGTCCGGAATCCGTTACCTATGTGGGCGGCAACGCCAAGATGAACGAGTTCTGTGCGGCGATGGGACTGTGCAACCTGCGTCATCTTGATCGTGAGATCGAAAAGCGCAGGGCGGTATATGAACACTATAACGCCCGCCTATCCGGAATCAAGGGTATCACGCTCAACGCAAAGCAGGAGGGCGTTTCTCTCAACTACGCCTACTACCCTGTCGTTTTTGACGGATATAAGTACAGCAGAGAGGAAGTATTTGAGAGATTGGGCAGAGAGAATATCATTGCCCGCAAGTATTTCTATCCCATCACAAATTCTTTCGAGTGCTACCGCGGCCGTCCCGGTTTCGACCCGGATGACACGCCCATAGCAAAGCACGTCGGAGAGAGTGTTCTGACGCTTCCCCTGTACGCCGACCTCGCGCACGAGGATGTTGACAGGATCTGCGATATCATCCTTAAATAATATACGAAGACTCCCGGCAGAATTTTTCCGGTTCTGCCGGGAGTCTTCGCATTCTCTTATATGATCTCGCGGACGGCGTCTTCGATCCGCTCAATATTGGGCAGAGCTTCGTGTTCAAGGACCGGGCTGAAGGGAACGGGACATTCCCTGGCGCCGACTCTTTTGACGGGTGTTTCCAGATAGGAAAATGCCTCGCTTTCACAGATCTGTGCGGCGATCTCCGCGCCGAAGCCGCCGGTTTTGACCGCTTCGTGGACGATAACGAGCTTATGCGTTTTTTTGACGGAAGCAACGATCGTATTTATATCCAGAGGAACGAGGGTGCGGATATCGATGACCTCACAGTTTTTGCCCTCTCCGGCAAGCTTTTCCGCGACATCCATGCACATCTGCACGGTGCGCCCCCAGGAAACGAGGGTGACGTCGCTGCCTTCTCTCCGAACGGCAGCTTCACCGAAGGGAATGGTATATTCTTCCGCAGGGACTTCACATTCGCTCTTATAGAGGAGCTTGGTTTCGAGAAAAATAACGGGGTTGTCGTCGCGGACGGCGGTCTTTAAAAGTCCCTTCGCATCGTAGGCGTTGCCGGGAACCACGACCTTTAATCCGGGAACATGGGCAAACATTGCCTCCAGAGTCTGGGAGTGCTGTGCCGCCGCGCCGGTGCCGCCTCCCTGGGGAGCACGCAGCACCATGGGAACTTTGTTTTTGCCTCCGAACATATATCGTATTTTTGCCGCCTGATTGATGATCTGATCAAAGCAGACGCCCGCAAAATCGGAAAACATGAGCTCAACGATCGGGCGTTTTCCCAGCATGGCAGCGCCGACAGCGGCGCCGACAAATGCGGTCTCGGAGATCGGGGTCTCTCTTACGCGCTCGGGACCGAACTGTTCGAGCATCCCTTTGCTCACGCCGAAGCAGCCGCCGTACACTCCGATATCCTCGCCCATGAGGAATACGTTTTCATCCCGGCACATTTCCTCGCACATAGCTTCGCGGATGGCCTCACAATAGCTTATTACTCTTTTTTCTTCTGCCATTCCGGCTTTTCTCCTTCTTTCGTGCCCATATCAGGGAAATGAAATAATCAGTGAAATTCAATTACAATCAATTTAATCTGCCCAGACATTATCAAGCAGATGCTCGGCCTTGGGTTCCGGGCTTGCCAGAGCAAAGTCTGCGGCATTCTCTATGATGTCGGTGGATTCCCTGTCAACAGCGTCGATCTCCTCCGGCGTGAGGACGTTGTTTTCGAGCAGGACTTTTCTGAAGCGTTCGATCGGGTCGCGCTCCTTCCACCGGTCGATCTCTTCTTTGCTGCGGTAGAGATTGACATCGGATTTGGAGTGACCGGCGGTACGATAGGTGTTTTCAACGATCAGAACCGGTTCGCTGTGCTCAACAGAGTAGCTTTTGGCCTCTTTGACGGTCTCATAAACCGAGAGAACATCGTTTCCGTCGCACGCAAAGGAGCGGATACCGTAGGGGATCGAGCGCTTGGTCAGATCCATATCATTGACGGCTCTGTTCAGGGGTGTGGACATACCGTAGGTGTTATTTATCAGCACAAACAGAAGAGGCAGCTTCCAGGTCGCCGCCAGATTCATGCTCTCATGAATAGCGCCCTGATTGGAAGCGCCGTCACCGAAGAAGTCAACGACCACGGTGTTTTCCTTATGATCCATCTTTACGGCCAGCGCTGCGCCGCAGGAAAGGGGTGCGTTCGCGCCGAGAATACCGTTGGCGCCTAAAATTCCTCTGGAGGGGTCGGCAATATGCATGGAACCGCCGCGCCCGTGATTGGTGCCGTTTTCGCGGCCCAGGATCTCACA
Organism: Candidatus Limivicinus sp.; assembly: GCA_045616265.1. GTDB lineage: Bacteria > Bacillota > Clostridia > Oscillospirales > Oscillospiraceae > Limivicinus. The sequence goes on from JAZLGK010000142.1 coordinate 11,152, forward strand.
CATCATCTCCCGGACATCAATGCCGCGCCCGATGAGCTGCAGATGACCGCGATGGGTGGCAAATATATAATCCTGCTCTTCCAGCGCCATGCAGGTGCCGATATGACTGGCTTCCTCGCCGATGCCGGGATGCATGGTGCCATGCGCAAGCCCCTGCGAAAACATTTTAAGTACTTTTTCTTCAAACTTATGTCCTAACTGCATACGGAAAAGGAGCTTCTTCATAAGTTCTCTGTTCTGCAGAAGAGATATATCTTTCATATTGGTATCTTCCCATGTGTAGCTGTCTCTTGCAGTGTCTCTGCGGGAAGCATATATAACTTTTTCCATTTTCGGTTTCCTCTCTGATGATCCGCACCTCAGACCGATGACAACACAGGATCTGAACGGGTGATGCATTGCAAATATACAAGCAGAAAGCTCTCCTGCCTGAACAGTCTTTGAGCTGCGGAATTTTTTGACCTGAGGAGATTTACGCACTAACAATAAATTATATCAAAACATTTATCAGATAACAAGTGTTTTTTGAAAACGTCTCCATCAAATTTTGAAAACGTCTCCATCAAATTATCGTTTTTTCTTTCCCTGTTTTTCTTGACCTGTGCTGATGTAAAGTATATAATTACAGAGATACGATCGGGGATCAAAGCGGAGGTGACTGAATATCAACAAACAGAAGTTTCTCGCGGAGCTTGCGAGACTGCTGACATTTATGTATGAGGAAGACCAGCAGGAAATTATGGATATATACGGTGAGCTTTTCAATGAGGCCACCGATGAAGAGGAGCTTGCGGCATTTCTGGGTTCTCCGACACGGCAGGCGGTCATGCTTGCAAGAGCTTACAATTCAAAGGAGCGCAAGCTGCAGATCAACAGCACATCCCGTGCGGACGAGCTGTATGTAAATGGGGATGAGACGCCTGCTTTCGTGCAGGTCATGGAGCGGCTGCGTGAGGAAGCAGAGGAGTGCGGTCTTCTTTCGGCAAAACCAAAGATACGCAGTGTCTGGAGCGATGCTCCGGCCGATCTTGCACCGGAGATCCCGTTTGCTCCGTCTGTCAGCCCGAAGCCGGAGACCGATGCTCCGGAAGAGAAAGATGACAGACTGGAGTATGTTGCTCCGGATGAATCGGAGCTCCGGTTTGACGATCTGCCTCCTATGCCGGGAATCGGAGCCACGGATGACGAGGAAGAGAAAGACGACAGGCACAGCGAAGGTCCGGATGTACACAGAAAAAATACGGCAGCCGAGCCGGAGCGAAAGCTGATAGTACCTCTTGCAGTGCTGTATGCGCTCATTGCGGTACCGGTGACGGTGCTGATCGCCTGCATCCTTCTGATCCCCACTTTTGCATCTCTGGGGGTTTCGGGAGGCTGTCTGTATGTGGGCTTTAAGGTGATCGTGTCGGCATTCGGCGGCTTTTCCATGTTTTCCGACATCATGGTGGTGCTGGGAAGCGGAGTAATGATCCTCGCTTTGGGTCTGCTGTTCCTGTGGCTGTTTGTCTGGTTTATCGGCGGAGCGATCGCGGGTGTCATCAACGCGGCCATTAGGCTCGGCGGTAAATGGTGCAGCAGGGAGGTAGAGAAATGAAAAACGGATGGCGTGTCATACTTGTGATCGTGCTGGTTGCTATTCTGTTCGGCGGCATCTGCCTCGGCGTCGGCCTTATGACAGGTGCGGATATGAGCCGGATCTATACGGTGCTCGACAAGCAGTTCAATCTCACAGGTCTCTATCAGTATATAACGGTGGATGTGCCTGCTGCCTTCCGGCAGGCAGGGATCATAGGATAAAAAAGAAGCTCTTTCCCAAAAACGGCAATGTCATTAAGATAAGATGACAAAAAGAATACCTCGTACCAATAAAGCGGTACGGGGTATTTTTTTGAAAGAATTTCAAAAAGGCTTGACAAAACAGGCTGTATGTGCGGGCCTTTTTGCCCAGCCCCCTTTTTATGAAAATGAGCACACCGCTTCCGATGTGCTCATTCTTGGTGCTGCCTTCCCGTCTCGCCTTTGCCGTTATCTTATACTGATTCTCATTAAAAAGTAGACAAAGTCACCTTTTTATAGCGCCGTCAGGTGCGTTGAGAATAGTATTAAAACGTCTTCTCCGCGATCTCGTCGAGGATGCCCAGATCCCAGAAGAGTCTCGTGCCGACGTATTTGTCTCGGATATCCTTGGTCATGGTAAACGCGGTCTTGATCTGTTCCTTCGTGTAGCCGATGCATTCCGCGCCGGTAGGAGCGCCGATGTGGAGCATGAGCTTTTCGATCTCTTCGGAGGAGGGCAGAGTTTTTATAATATCGACGATCTCGTCCCAGTTCTCTTCGATGATCTTAAATCTCTTCTCGTGTTTCTGCGCGTCGTACTTATGCTCTTTGTTCTCCCCCTCGATCATGGCCTCGGCGCCCGGACCGACGAAGGCGCGGAGCTGTTCGTTCCAGTCGTCGTTGGAGAAACCGCGCACAAAGTCAAAGGCTCTCTTTTCCTCGGGCTTATACCCGCCGCTGATAAGCGTCTCATAGGCGCGGAGGGTGTAGAGCGTACCCATGCCAGCCTGTATACCGTGGGATTCACACCGACACTCGGGGAAGGCAAGCGCTCTCATATCCCAGAGGTGGGAGAAATAGTGCTCCATACCGGAGGCGGGGCGGGAGACGCCGGCGTAGAACATCGCCATACCGGCAATGAGAAGGCCCTCCATGACCGCCTTGACCGCGTCGGGGTCACGCCGGAGAAGTCCGTCCGCCTGTGAGGTCACCTTGTCGAGCGCCTTTTCCACAAGCGCCGCAGTGACGGGGCAGTAGTCCTCCCCTACGATGATCTCCGCCAACTTCCACTCCCGGAGGCTGACGATCTTGGCAAGCATATCACCCACACCGGAAACGAGCATATGCATCGGCGCATTGCAGAGGATGTCGAGATCCCCGATCACCGCCCAGGGAGCGGTCGTCGGAAGGGAGACCTTGAGTCCGTCTCTCTCCATGGCGGAGGTGCCGCCGAGGAAGCCGTCCATCGAGGGAGCGGTGCCGACGATGATGTACCGGATCCCCGTTGCTCTTGCAAGCACCTTGCAGGTATCGTTGATGACACCGGAACCGACGCCGACGATAACGTCGCACGAATAGTCAAAATGCATCACCGCCGAGCCGACGGTATGCTCGGTGGGCTTGACGGGAGAGACGGGGTAAACATATTTACTGTACGTATAGCCCGCCTTATCCAGAATGCCGCACACCGTATCCCCGGCGACGGCATAGGTATCGTGTCCGGAGAGAATGAAGGGCTTTTTCGCGCCCAGCTCTTCAATCAGTCCCGGCAGAGCGTTTACCGCGCCCTTTTCTATGACGACCTTCTTCACGCCCGGGGAATGTTTTTTCCCGCATACGCACTCGAATTCGCCGAGCTCGATCAGGTCATTTATTTCCAGCTTCTTTATTTCTTCCACTGTCATGGTTTTCGCATCCTTTCATCGGGCAGAAAGCCCTTAACGGTCAAGGTCATATTAGCAAAACGGAATAGCTTCGTCAAGGAAATTGTTAAAAACGTCCTGTCTTCGACTTTACAAAAATTCATAAGAAAGCCATTGAAAATGTGACGTTTATATTGTATAATTTCTTAGTTTGATAATTTTCTTTATTTGAGGTCATCAGCTTGTATTTAAAGGCATTGGAGATACAGGGTTTCAAATCCTTTGCGGATAAGACCCTGCTCACATTCGAAAAAGACATCACCGCCATTGTCGGGCCCAACGGTTCGGGCAAGAGCAACATTTCCGACGCGATCCTCTGGGTCATGGGCGAACAGCGCAGCAAGGCTCTCCGAGGCGCAAAGATGGAGGATGTTATCTTCGGCGGCACCGAAAAGCGCGGAGCTTTAGGCTATGCACAGGTCACGCTGATCATCGATAACTCCGATCGCATCTTCGACTTTGACAGCAGCGAGATCATGCTTTCCCGGCGCTATTACAGGAGCGGTGAAAGTGAATACTACATCAACAAAGAAGCGGTAAGGCTCAAGGACATCCACTCTCTGCTGATGGATACCGGTCTCGGACGCGACGGCTACTCGATCATCGGACAGGGCAGGATCGCGGAGATCGTCTCCACCAAGAGCACCGACCGACGTGAGGTCTTTGAAGAGGCCGCCGGTATTTCCCGCTTCCGCTACCGCAAGGAGGAAGCGGAGCATAAGCTGGAAAAGACAGAGGACAACCTTCTGCGTATCAACGATAAGATCGAGGAGCTGGAAATCCAGGTCGAGCCGCTTCGTAAGCAGTCCGAGATCGCAAAACGGTATCTGAAGCTTCGGGATGAGCTGCGCGTTCAGGAGATTTCCGCGTGGATGGAGACGCTTGACAGGATCCGGGACAACTCCGCCGCCGTCAACGCCGAGTTTGAACAGGTCAAGGCAGAACTGGAAAAGGCAAAGTACGAGCTTGACGCACTTTACGCCTCCTCCGGCAGTATCGCCGAGAGAATGCACGATAAGGATATAGAGAGCGAAAAAGCTCGTGAGCGTCTTTCCGCCGTGGAAAGTCAGGCGGGTGAGTGCGAGGCGAATATTGCGGTCATCGAGGCCAACATAAAAAGCAGCATCGAGAGCATGGAGCAGCAGCTCCGTGATCTCAAGGAGCAGGAAAACCGCACGGGCGAGCTATCCGAGAGGATCGATGACGGCAAAAGGCGCATTGACGAAATAAATAAAGAGCTCAAAGCTCTTTCCGAAAAGGACAGCGAAAACGCAAATGTTCTGACCGGCTGCCGCATGAAGCTGCAAAGCCGCGAAAACGTGCTCAATGACTTAAACGAAAAGGCCGCAAAGCTGCAGATCGACGCTCGAACTATGGACGGACGGATCAATATGCTCTCCGAGATGGAGAAGGATTTTGAGGGCTTTTCCAAGGCGGTCAAGACCGTCATGCGCGAAAAGGCTCGGGGGACTCTCCGCGGCGTTCACGCTCCTGTCGCCAACCTTCTCCGTACCGACGATGAATGCGCTCTCGCCATTGAAACGGCTTTGGGCGCAGCGTCGCAGAATATCGTCGTTGACAGCATGAAGGACGGCAGCGCCGCCATTGAGCTTCTGAAACGACAGGACAGCGGCCGTGCCACTTTCCTTCCCATTGACACCATCAAGGGCGCCGTGATGAAAAACGCGCCGGAGCGCGATCCCGGATTCGTCGGTATTGCCTATGACCTTGTAAAATTTGATGCAAAATACGATTCTATCGTTGCCAATCTTTTAGGGCGTACCGTCATCGCCGAAGCTCTCCCCGATGCGGTACGAATGTCCAGAAACAGCGGGAACTCATTAAGGATCGTTACGCTGGACGGCCAGCTCATCAACGCCGGCGGCTCCATGACAGGCGGCAGCAGCGCGAAAGGAACCGGTATTCTTTCCCGCGCCAATGAGCTGGAAAAACTGAAAAAGCAGCGGGAAAAGCTCCGGGAAAACGTGAATGAAACGATTGCCCGGGCGGAAAAAGCCAAGCTCGACGCGGCGGCGGTCCGCTATCAGCTCGACATGGCTCTGGAAGACCAGACAGAGATAAAGACGCAGATCTCTTCCTTACAGGCTGAGTGCCGCGCCACAGAAAGCTCCGTCTCCCAATTGCAGGCGCTTCTTTTAAGTCTCACCGGTGACAGTGAGGCACGAAAGAACGCCGTGGACGCACATCGGCGCAGGATCGATGAATTCCGCACACAGAAGGCGGAAAAAGAAACCGTCCTGCAGGGTATAACCGAAAAGGCCGCCGCTGTCCGGGACGAAATAGCGAGAATTTCCGACTCCAAAATGGAGCTGGAGGGCAAGCGTACCCGGAACGACCGGGAAGCCCAGCAGCGCAACGCCGATATTCTCGATCTGGAACGCCGGAGCGGACGGATCGAGCAGAAAAAGCTTGCCTCCGAGATGGAGGAAAAACAGATCTTAGATAAGCTCTGGGAAAGCTACGAGCTAAGCCACAGCGACGCCGAGAGACTGCGCGAACCGGTGGAAAGTCTGCCGAAGCTCAATAAGTCCATTGCCGAAAAGCGGCGCGAAATAAGCTCTCTCGGTAACCCAAACTTAGGCTCTATTGAGGAATTCGAGCGCGTCAACACCCGTTACGAATTTCTGACCGGTCAGCGTGACGACGTGGAAAAGGCAAAGAAAGAGCTTTTGGGCATCATAAACGACATCACCGGCGAAATGACCGCACTTTTCAAGGAGCGTTTCACGGAGATCGACAGCGCCTTCCGCCAGACCTTCCTGGAGCTATTCGGAGGCGGCAAGGCGGCGCTTGTGCTTGAGGACGAAAACGACGTTCTCAACTGCGGTATTGAGATAAAGGTTCAGCCCCCCGGAAAAGCGCTTTCCAACATCAGTCTGCTATCCGGCGGCGAGATGGCGTTTGTGGCGATTGCCCTTTACTTTGCTATATTGAAGGTGCGCCCCACGCCCTTCTGCGTAATGGATGAGATCGAGGCGGCGCTCGACGAGGCAAATGTCAGCCGCTATGCATCCTATATGCGGCGTATGGCCGACAAAACGCAGTTTCTTGTCATCACCCACCGACGCGGCACGATGGAGGAAGCCGATATGCTTTACGGCGTGACCATGCAGGAAAAGGGCGTTTCAAGCGTTATCGGGCTCGACCTCGAAAACGCACAGAAAACGATTGAGGAGTAAAGACATGGGATTTTTTGATAAAATATTCGGCGGTCTTTCCAAGACCAAGGCAAATATGGTGGAGCTGGAAGAGCTTTTTCAGGATTATGCTCCCGACAACGAGGACTTCTATGATGACCTTGAAGAGCTGCTTGTACTGGCGGACGTCGGCGCCGCCACGGCGGAAAAGGTCTGCTATGAGATGCGCAAGGCTACCTGGGTGGACCGCTACCGTAAGGGTGAGGAAGCACGTGCAGGACTTATAAATATTCTTCAGAAGCTCCTCGACGCGGGAGACTCCTCTTTAAAGCTTGAAACGACTCCCTCTGTGATCCTCATGGTGGGCGTGAACGGTGTGGGCAAAACCACCACCATCGGCAAGCTCGCCGCCCAGCTCAAAAGCGAGGGGAAAAAGGTTCTTCTTGCCGCGGGCGACACCTTCCGTGCCGCCGCCGGGGAACAGCTCAACATCTGGGCGGAGCGTTCCGGTGCGGACATCGTTCGTCACGAGGAAGGCAGCGACCCTGCCGCTGTTGTCTACGACAGCCTCTGCGCGGCAAAGGCGAGAGGCAGCGACGTTGTCATCATCGACACCGCCGGGAGACTGCACAACAAGGCAAACCTCATGAACGAGCTTTCCAAGATCCGCCGCATCATCGACCGCGAGCTGCCCGACGCCTCTGTCGAGACGCTCATGGTGCTCGACGCGACGACCGGACAGAACGGACTTATTCAGGCAAAGGAATTTCTCAACACAGCAGGTCTCACCGGCATCGTCCTCACAAAGCTTGACGGGACTGCCAAGGGCGGTATCGTCTTTGCCATTGCAAACGAGCTTGATCTCCCAGTCAAATATGTCGGCGTCGGAGAAGGCATGGACGACCTTATCCCCTTTGACTCGAAAACCTTTGTGGAGGCGCTGTTCAAATGAAGCTGATCCTTGCCAGCAACAACAAAAACAAGCTCCGGGAGTTTTCCCGGCTCGTTAAAGATATGGATATCGAACTGATCGGTCAGCGGGACGCGGGCTGTGATTTTGAGGTCGAGGAAACAGGCACGACCTTTGAAGAGAATTCCTATCTCAAAGCCTCCGCCGTTACAAAGGCAACAGGTCTTGCGGCCTTTGCGGATGATTCCGGGTTGGTGGTCGATGCGCTGAACGGTGAGCCGGGAGTTTACTCCGCCCGTTACTGCCCCAAAGCAGACGCGACCGACGAAGACCGTTATAACTATCTTCTCAGCAAGCTGGAAAATGTTGAAAACCGTTCCGCCCGCTTTGTCTGCACCATCTGCTGCACCATGCCCAACGGCGATATTCTGAGAACACGCGGCGAGTGCGAGGGCTACATCATGCGCGAGCCCCACGGAAACGGCGGCTTCGGCTATGACCCCGTTTTTCACCCCGACTGCGTGGACAGGGGCATGGCGGAGCTTACGCCCGAGGAAAAAAACGCCATTTCCCACCGTGGAAAGGCGCTGAGAGAGTTTATCAGAAAACTTGATGAATATATGAATAATATGGAGAAAAACAATGCCGATAACAAGTAAACAGCGTGCCCAGCTTCGGGGGCTTGCCATGAGCGAGGACACGATCATTCAGGTGGGCAAGGGCGGGATCAACGCCGCCGTGGTGGAATCCGTGAGCAAGGCACTGAAAGCCCGGGAGCTTGTCAAGGGCAAGGTGCTGGAAACCTGCGAATTCTCTCCCCGCGAGGTCTGCGATATCCTTGCCGAGAGATGCAGAGCCGAGGGCGTACAGGTCATAGGTACAAAATTTGTTTTATATAAAAGAAACGAGCAGGAACCCAAAATCGTTCTTGTAAAGGACAAGAAAAAGGTATGAAAATTGCCGTTTACGGGGGCAGCTTCAATCCCCCGCACCTGGGGCATCTGGAAGCGGCAAAGTCGGTCGCGGAGGAAGCAAAACCGGATAAGCTGCTGATAATCCCCGACTGCATCCCGCCGCATAAGGAGATATTTGCCGACAGTCCCACGCCGATGCAGCGCCTTGAGTTATGTAAACTCAACTTTGCGGGCATCGACTGCGCCGAGATCTCCGACATGGAAATCCTGCGCGAGGGGAAAAGCTACACCGCCGAGACGGTCGCCAAGCTCCGCGAGGAATACGGAGAGACTGAGCTGTCGCTGGTGGTCGGGACGGATATGTTTCTCTCCTTTGAAACATGGTATAATTTCCCCTATCTTTTTGAGCAGTGTGAGCTTCTTGTCATGCCCCGCGAGGAGGATGACATTTACGAGCTTAACCGCCGCAGGGAGGAATATGAGCGGAAATACGGCGCGAGAATAAGAATTCTTGACCGCGTTCCCCTGCCCATGAGCTCCACCGAGATACGCGCATGGCTTCCCCGGCGCATGGGCGCGGATATGCTGAGAGCGGAGGTTTATGCCTCTGTCATAAAGAACGGCTATTATAACGCTCTGCCGGAGCTTACGTGGCTTCGCAATGAGGTCATGCCCTATCTCAGCTCCAGACGCATTGCCCATGTGGCGGGCTGTGAAAGCGAGGCGGTGCTGCTGGCGATGCAGTACGGCGAGGATGCGGACTCAGCCGCCGAGGCCGCGATACTTCACGACATAACAAAGCGTCTCAGCTTCGATGAACACTTGAAATTATGTGAAAAGTATGGTATAGTCTGCGACAAATCGGAGCTTGAAAACGAAAAGCTTCTTCATGCCATTACCGGCGCGGCGCTGGCGAGAGATCTGTTCGGCGTGTCCGATGAAATTTACAGCGCCATACGTTATCACACCACCGGCAGACCCGATATGACCCTGCTGGAAAAGATCATCTATCTTGCGGATTACATCGAGCCAACCCGTGACTTTGACGGGGTTGAGGCTTTACGTGAGGCCGTATACAGGGATCTGGATTATGGCCTGTCTCTTGCCTTTGAGATGAGTCTTACTGAGGTGCGTTCCTATGGCATTGAGCCGCATAAGAACACAGTCGAAGCTTACGAATGGTATAACAAAACAAATTAATAGGAGGACAAACAATGCTTACTCCCGCTGAAATAGCCTATGTTGCCGCGAGCGCGCTGGAAGGCAAGAAAGCGAACGACGTTAAAATTCTGAAAACCGCAGAGCAGACCGTGATCGCGGATTACTTCGTGATCTGCCACGGCTCTTCCTCGACCCACATCAAGGCGCTGGTGGACGAGGTGGACAAAGCCCTGTCCGAAGCGGGTGAACCCCCCATCCGCCGCGAGGGTCTGCGTTCGGATATCTGGGTGCTGATGGACTTCGGCAGTGTCATCGTACACGTTTTCACCGATGAAGCGAGAAAATTCTACAATCTTGAACGCCTTTGGAGCGACAGTGAAGAGGTGGCGCTCTCATCCCTTCCCAGCCCCCAATAATGGGGGCAGACCGAATACCTTCCCGGCCGGGGAAGTATTGCATCATTATTTAATGAACGCACAGTAGGGAACGGTCTTGACCGTTCCGTTCTGCCGCAAATTTTCGGAACGGTCAAAACCGTTCCCTACGGTGAAAAACCGTTGAATCAACTATTATAAGGGAAGAGAGTAATATGAGATACGATTTTGAAAATATCGAGAAAAAATGGCAGGCAAAATGGGAAGAAACTAAGCCCTATGCCGCAACCGAAGATCCGTCCAAGCCCAAATTCTACGGGCTTATCGAGTTCCCCTACCCCTCCGGTGCGGGACTTCATGTCGGGCATCCGAGGCCCTTTACCGCCATGGACATCATCACCCGCAAAAAGAGAATGGAGGGCTATAACGTCCTCAATCCCATAGGCTATGACGCTTTCGGTCTCCCGACGGAAAACTACGCCATCAAAAACCACATCCACCCCACCAAGGTCACGCACGACAATATCGCCAACTTCACCCGTCAGCTCAAGATGCTCGGTTACGGCTTTGACTGGGACAGAGTCGTGAACACCTCCGACCCCATGTACTACAAGTGGACGCAGTGGATCTTCCTGCAGATGTATAAAAAGGGACTTGCATATAAGGCCACTATGTCCGTCAACTGGTGCACGAGCTGCAAGGTCGTTCTGGCCAACGAAGAGGTCGTCGAGGGCGTGTGCGAACGCTGCGGCGCTCCCGTTGTGCGCAAGGAAAAGAGTCAGTGGATGCTCGCCATTACCAAGTACGCCGACAGACTCATTGACGATCTGGACGATCTCGATTACATCGAGCGCGTCAAGACTCAGCAGAAGAACTGGATCGGCCGCTCCACCGGCTGCGAAGTCACATTCAAGACCAATACCCCCGACGAGATCACCGTCTACACCACCCGTGCCGATACGCTTTTCGGCGTGAGCTACGTGGTCATTTCCCCCGAGCATCCTCTGCTCGAAAAATGGAAGGATATCATCAAGAATTATGCGGCTGTTGAAGATTACAAGCTTGCCGCTTCGAGAAAATCCGACTTTGAGCGCGGCGAGCTCAACAAGGATAAGACCGGCGTGAAGCTGGAGGGCATCGAGGTCATCAATCCCGCGAACGGTGAGGCTGTCCCCATGTTCGTTTCCGACTACGTCCTTATGGGTTACGGCACCGGCATCGTCATGGGCGTTCCCGGACACGATCAGCGCGACTGGGAGTTTGCCACAAAATTCTCTCTTCCCATCGTCGAGGTCGTCAGCGGCGGCGATGTTACCAAGGAAGCCTTTGTCGCAAAGGACGACAGCGCCATCATGGTCAACTCCGGCTTCCTCAACGGTATGAGCGTCAAGGAAGCTATTCCCGCTATGAAGAAATATGCCGTCGATCAGGGCTGGGGCAAGGAGAAGGTCAACTTCAAGCTCCGCGACTGGGTCTTTTCCAGACAGCGCTACTGGGGCGAGCCCATCCCCATGGTCAACTGCGAAAAGTGCGGCTGGGTTCCCGTGCCCGAAAGTGAGCTGCCTCTGGTGCTGCCTAATGTCGAAAGCTATGAGCCGACCGACGACGGCGAAAGCCCGCTTGCAAAGATGACCGACTGGGTCAACACCACCTGTCCCTGCTGCGGCGGTCCCGCAAAGCGCGAGACAGACACCATGCCTAACTGGGCAGGCTCAAGCTGGTACTGGCTTCGCTATATGGATCCCCACAACGACAGTGAATTCTGCTCAAAGGAAGCGGAAAACTTCTGGGGTCCCGTTGACTGGTATAACGGCGGTATGGAGCATACCACTCTGCATCTGCTCTACTCCCGCTTCTGGCACAAGTTCCTTTACGATATCGGCGTTGTCCACACCAAGGAGCCTTATGCCAAGCGCACCTCTCACGGCATGATACTCGGCAAAAATCCCCACTATGTCGGCAACGTGGAGAGCGAGGAAGAAAAACAGGCTCTGCGCGAGAAGTACGGCGCTATGGCAGAGCGCTCCTCTGTCAAAATGTCCAAGTCCCTCGGCAATGTCGTCAACCCCGACGATGTTGTAAAGGCCTACGGCGCGGACACGATGCGTATGTACATCATGTTCATCGGCGATTTTGAGAAGACCGCCACCTGGTCCGACGAGGCTGTCAAGGGCTGCAAGCGCTTTCTTGACCGCTGCTGGAATCTCATGGATATGGCTGCTGACGATTACGCCGTCACTCAGAAGAACGAGCCGATCATCCACAAGACCATCAAGAAGGTCACCGAGGATATCGACACGCTCAAGATGAATACCGCCATTGCCGCTTTAATGACCATGGTAAACGAGTTCTATTCCAACGGCTGCACCAAGGGCGACCTTGAATACCTCATGCTGATGCTCTCTCCGTTTGCGCCTCACATGGTCGAGGAGATGTGGGAGCTGACGGGCTATGCCGGGAAAACCGGCAAGATGGCAATGCAGAATGACTGGCCGAAGTACGACGAGGCAAAGACCGTTGACGCAGTGCGTGAGATGGCGGTACAGGTAAACGGCAAGCTCCGCTCCACCATTCAGGTCGCTTCCGACGCCGACGAGCAGACGATTATCGACACAGCCCTTTCCAATGAGAAGATAATCCGCTGCATGGAAGGCATGAAGCTTGTTAAAACCATCGTTGTAAAGAACAAGATCATCAATCTGATCATCAAGCCGCAATAAACACCCGATCTCACAAAAATGCTCGTTTTTTAACAAGCATTTTTGTGTTATATACTCGGATTTGCTCCACAGGGAGAGAATATGAAAGATAAAGTAAAAATGGAAGGCTCTGCGAGAACTGTACTGTGGCTCCTCCTGCTCGTATTTCTTTCGGGCGGTTTTCTGGCTGTTTTTTCGTTCAACACAAGCCCTTTCTGTAAAATCGATATAGAAGATTCTTCTTTTTTCAGGCTCGTCGGCATGGGTATGACACAGGGCAAGCTGCCGTACAGAGATTTCTACGATATGAAGGGAATATATCTTTTCCTCATAGAATATCTCGCTCAGCTTATCCACTTTGGAAGAGCAGGCTGCTTTTTATTACAGACAATAAATATGTCGGTCGTTCTTTTCCTGATTGATAAAATACATACGGTAAATAAACCTCCTATCGGTTTTTTTAAGAGGTTTCTGTGGCTGCTGCCGTATCTCTGGGTCCTGTCGCTCACACTCTGGGGAGGCAATCTGACAGAGGAATTCTGTCTGCCGTATGTCCTGATCTGTGTATATCTCGTCAGAATGTATCTGAAAGAGCACAACGGCGAGGATCACCCTCCTCTGTGGGGTGCGATCTACGGGGCATGCTTCGGAATCATTACTTTTATCAGAGTAACTAACGCGGCAACAATATGCGCTGTTGTATTGTTCATTCTCATTATTCTTATAACAAACAGAAGATTTAAGAACATTTTACTTAACGGAATATACTTCATCGGCGGTTTTGCAGTATCGATCCTGCCCGGAATTATTTTCTGTGCGAAAAACGGAATATTGAAAGACATGATAGAGCAGGTATTCACCTTTGGGTTTACCTACGCAAGTGAAGATAAATTATTCAGTTTGCACAAGAATTCTTTATTATATATCTTTCTGTTTTCTCTTGTTCCAACGATTATATACAGAAAGCAAATAGGAAAATATTTTTACTTTATTCTGATAGATATGGCAGCTCTGGCAGCTTATCTCTCCCTCGGAAACGGATTTATACATTATAATACCATGCTTGTTCCGCACATGGCAGCGGCTATATCGATTTTCACGGATGTCCGCCCTGAAGTACGTAAAGAAAAAACAGTAAAGTGCATTTGCATCCTGCTTTTTGTCTGCACCCTGATAGGGATTAACAGGCTGGTATATGAGAATTTCAGATTATTTCTCTACACAGCCTTAACAGATGATATGTTCGACTATCAGGCCATAGAAATAGCAGCCAATATACCTCCGGAAGAAAAAGACAGCGTGTATACCTATGGGATCCCGTCTGCGTGGTATGTTTATACGGGTATCTTCCCCTGTATACGATACTGTGACTGGCAGGAGCATTACATCGAATTAAGCGAAGATATACGGAACGATCTGAAACGGCTGATCGAAGAGTCTCCGCCCGGATGGATCGTTACCAACACCGGGAAAGACGCCGAACTTCCTGATTTCATGCGCAGCGCCCTTGAAAAGAATTATAACCGGTATGCGGAGAATGATTACTATGTTCTCTGGAAGTATTCATTTTCGGCGGGAAAACCTGAAAACTAATTGTTGACAAGCGGCGGAAAAACGTATATAATACCTGCGTTAACAAGCCGATTGTTGGCCCTTTAAGCGCCGCATGGCGTGTTTGGAGGGAGGGAAATAAATGTCTGAAATTTACGTCAAGGAAAACGAGTCTCTGGACAACGCTCTTAAAAGATTTAAGAGAAGCTGCGCAAAGTCCGGCGTTCTGGCTGACCTGAGAAAAAAGGAGTACTACCAGAGCCCCAGCGTCAAGCGCCGTAAAAAGTCCGAAGCAGCACGCAAGAACAAGAATAAGCGCTTCTATTAATTTTCAGATAATAAACACCCTGATTATTTGGGGTGTTTATTTTTTGAACAATATTTGACAAATCTTAACATATAGGGTACTATACTAAACTCCCATGCGCATAAATACGCACCACGATAAATGAAAGCCGACCGCGCATGGGAATTTTTACGCATCCGTTCCGGTCGCCCCGTCTGTGCGCCCGCAGGCGCCATGCAAGCGAGCAACCGCCGCAGGCGGCTCTTAGCGAGTCGCAAGGGGCGAGGATAAGGGCGATTATAATAAAATTTACTATGGAAGCGAAGCTTTCATAGTAATCTCCAATAAGAAGCTTTAAAGGATTTCCGAGGAAAAATTGTGTCAGGCGAGGCGGAGAGCGCAGGGCGTATTTTTTTTATCCCCTCTTGAAGTTGACGCTGCGGCATGATACAATCTGAAGCGTCATAAAACAAATTCCGGGATACAAGGGAGATATATTATGGGAGTTTTATCAGCTTACGAACCGAAAAAGGTTCTTGAATTTTTTGAAATGCTCTGTTCCGTCCCCCACGGTTCGGGCAATACCAAACAGATCAGCGATCTTTGCGTGAAGTTTGCAAAGGACAGAGGTCTTGAATACTATCAGGACAATCTGAACAACGTTATTATCATCAAGGAAGCCTCTGAGGGCTATGAGGATGAACCGGCTCTGATCCTGCAGGGACACATGGACATGGTCTGCGAAAAGGTCGATGGCTCGAACCATGACTTTACCAAGGACGGACTCAAGCTCATCGTGGACGGCGATTGGCTCCGCGCGGACGGCACCACCCTCGGCGGGGACGACTGCATTGCGCTTGCTATGGCTATGGCGGCTCTGGATGACGAAACACTCGGCCATCCCCGCCTCGAAGCGATGTTCACCGTGGATGAGGAAGTCGGCATGGACGGCGCTTTCGGCATTGACTGCTCACCGCTCAAGGGAAGAGCCCTGCTCAATCTCGACTCCGAGGAAGAGGGCGTTCTCACGGTCGGCTGTGCCGGCGGTATGAGAGCGGACTGCACGATCCCCGTAAAGCGCGAGAACAAAAAGCTTGTGGGCGCAAAGCTCATGATCAGCGGTCTTATGGGCGGACATTCCGGCGGGGAGATCGACAAGGGCCGCGCCAACTCCAACATCCTCATGGGCAGAGTCCTCCACGCAATGGATAAGGCCGCTCCCGTTCAGCTTGTCGAGCTTTTCGGCGGCAGAGCGGATAATGTCATCACCAACCAGACCGAGGCGGTCATAGCCTTTGCGAAGGACGACGCGGAGAAGCTTGAAGCTGCAGTCGAAGAGATGGCGGCGAACTTCAGAAAAGAGTACGATGCCGCCGACCCCGACATCAAGGTCAGCTTTGCCCTTACCGGGGAACAGGAATACGAGGCTGTCTGTGTTGAAGATACCAAAAAGATCATCTATGCACTCATGTGTACGCCGCAGGGCGTGCAGGAGATGAGCCGGAAGCTCAAGGGTCTTGTACAGACCTCTCTGAATATGGGCGTTCTGCGTCTTAATGAGGACAGAATGACCGCCGGGTATTCCGTGCGAAGCAGTATCCGGACGCAGAAGGAGATGCTTGCCGAACGCCTTGTGCTTCTCTATGAGGCTGTGGGCGGCAGTGTCAGCTTCCGCGGCGCTTATCCCGCATGGGAGTATGCGGATGTGTCCCCGCTGAGAAGCAAGGTCGCAAAGATCTTTGAAGAGCAGTACAGCAGAGCCCCCGAGATCGTCATGACCCACGGAGGTCTCGAATGCGGTCTTTTCCAGGAAAAGATGCCCGGTCTCGATACCGTTGCCCTCGGTCCGACTCTTGTTGACATCCACAGCCCCAAGGAACGCCTTAACCTGCCCTCCCTTGAGCGTACATGGAAGCTCGTAAGGGCGGTCATTGAGAGAAAGTAATTCATTATAAAGTGGAAAGTTGAAAGTGAAAAGTGGAATTAATTATTTTCACTTTCCACTTTTCACTTTTCACTTTTGAACAAAGTACGGGAAAGAATATGAAAAAACAGGGCTTGCTTTTGTCAATAAACAAAATTAGACCTCAGATCATGGGCTTTGCCGCGCTGTGGATACTGTTCTATCACGAGTGGCAGCTTCTGTCTGTGCCGTGGAGTCCTCCGTATTACGCGGAGCGGTTTATTAAGGACATCGGCTTTATCGGGGTCGATATGTTTCTGCTGCTGTCCGGCATGGGACTGAGCGCAGCGGTGAAAAAACACTCTCTCGGAGAATTCTATAAACGCCGCTATATAAGGCTTATTCTGCCTGTGCTTGCGGCGGGCGTACTGCGAATAATCATAAGCCGCTGGTCGCTGGGATATTTTGTAAAGTGCCTGTGCGGGATCGTTTTTCTGACCGGCGATGTCACCGCGTTTATCTGGTATGTCTATGCGATAGCCTGTTTTTACCTGCTTTTTCCGCTGTATTGGCGTTTTTTTGAAAAAAGTCGGAACAAATACCTGTTTTTTGCCGGAACGCTTGCCGTATGGTATATCGCGGTCCTCCTGCTGAAAAATGTGCTGAGCGACACGGCATGGCTGGTGATGAACCGTGTGCCGGTGTTCCTGCTGGGCGCTCTGTTCGGGTGGATGGCGCAGAACGGAGAAAAGCAGGCAGACAGGAAAAAAACTGTTTTCCTGTCTGCGGCGGCTCTTTTTATTGGGCTCATACTGGAATATATTTGCAGCGTCTACGGCACAAAGCTGCTTGTACCCATGCCGACGGTGTTTCTGCCCGCCGCTTTAGTCGGCGTGTCGCTGGTACTGCTCCTTGCCGCCGTCTTTGAAAAAACCGGACGGGGAGGCAGAATCCTCGGCTTTTTCGGCGGCATTTCCTTGGAGCTGTACTGTCTGCAGGAGGTCATGGGGGATTACTTCATCCCGCTTTTTTCCGGCTTTATGCCGACAGTGCTTGTGAATATAGCGTTCTTTGCTCTCGTGACCGTTAGCGCATGGGCTCTGCATAAGCTCAACGAAAAAATTATAGCGAAAATATAAAAATCCCTGTGCCTCTTTTCGGAAGCACAGGGGAAATTTTTGACTATCATACTGATTCTCATTAAAAAGTGGACAAAGTCTACTTTTTATAGCGCCGTCAGGCGCGTTGAGAATCGTATGAGACGTCATTTGCGTTAAGCAAATGGATGACGCCATTGGCGGCATCTCTCCAATAAAAAGTTTAAGCTTTTTATTGGAGAATAGTATCAGTATCTGATATTTGCCTTGATGACGCTGCCGAGTCTTTCGATACCCTCCACGATCTTCTCGTCGGGCATACAGGAGTAGTTCAGTCTCATGCAGCTGTCGTTGCCGCCGTTGGGGAAGAAGCCCGCGCCGGGAACATAGGCGACCTTCTTTTCAAGAGCCTGCAGCGCCATATCCTTTGTGTTGATATAGGAGGGAAGCTCTGCCCAGGTGAAGAGACCGCCGTCCGGGTCGGTGAACTTGACTTCCTTGGGGAAGTACTTTCTCATGGAATCGATCATCAGTGTGCAGCGATGCTTGTAGACCTCGCGAATTTCAGCGACATGGGCATCAAGGTCGAACATATCGATATACTTGGAGATGACGGCGATATTGAAGGTGGACGCCTGCAGTACGGCGGCCTGTGCGATCAGATTGAATTTTTCGATATACTCATCATTGGCGACGATCCAGCCGAGACGGAAGCCGGGGGCGAGGATCTTGGAGAAGGTGCCGAGATAGATGACCAGACCCTTTTCATCCATGGACTTGAGAGCGGGCTGATATTCGCCCTTATAGCGCAGCTCACCGTAGGGGTTGTCCTCAAGCACGGGAATTTCATATCGGTTGATGATCTCCATGAACTTCTGACGGCGCTCGAGAGGCCAGGTACGTCCGGAAGGATTCTGGAAATCGGGGATAACGTAAATCAGCTTTACATTCGGAGTGGAGGCGAGGATCTTTTCCAGCTCCTCCATGATCATGCCGTTTTCATCCGTGGGTACTTCCACAAAGTTGGGCTGGCTGGGAGTGAAAGCGGTGATGGCGCCGAGATAAGAGGGGCTTTCCATCAATATCACGTCGCCGGGATTGACGAACAGGCGGGCGGCAAAGTCCAGACCCTGCTGACTGCCGGCAGTGGTCAGAATATTATCGATGGGAGTGCGGATATTGTTTTTGGCAAGAAGTCTTGCGGCGATCTGCTCGCGGAGATGGGGATGACCTGCGGTGGTGGCGTACTGCAGAGCGTCCTTGCCGCTTTCCTTCATAACGGCTTCAATGGCGGCGTTGATATCGTCCACCGGGAACAGTTCCGGAGCGGGAAGACCGCCGGCGAAGGAAATAATATCGGGCTGTGCGGTGAGGGCAAGGATCTCTCTTATAGCGGATGGCTTCATATTTGCCATTCTGTCTGCATAGTTAACCATGGTTTTTCCTCCTTAATATGATTAAAGAATACTTTATCACAGCAAAAGATTAATGTAAATAGTAAATTATCGTGAAATATAATTATTTCTCCAAATTTTACAGCACAGCTAATCTGACCTCCCCTTGAATGTAACTCTTCATAAGGGTATAATAATATAAAAACGAACGCGGAGGAAATTTCATGAGCAACCGACTGAAAAACGAAAAATCGCCCTACCTTCTTGAGCATGCCGAAAACCCGGTGGATTGGTATCCTTGGGGCGAGGAGGCATTTGAGAAGGCAAAGCGGGAGGATAAGCCCGTTTTCCTGTCGATCGGCTACTCGACCTGTCACTGGTGCCACGTGATGGCGAAGGAATCCTTTGAGAACCGATCCGCCGCGGATATTCTGAATCAATACTTCGTCTCAATAAAGGTGGACAGAGAAGAGCGCCCGGATATCGACAGCGTTTATATGTCCGTCTGCACCCTGCTCAACGGCAGCGGCGGCTGGCCTCTCACGATAATAATGACTCCTGAGCAGCAGCCGTTTTTTGCCGGAACGTATATCCCTCTTGAAAACTCGATGGGACGCATGGGGCTGAGATCCTTGCTGACGGCGGTGGCGGATAAATGGCGCAGCGACCGGGAAAGCCTTCTCAAAAGCGCCGGGGAGATCACCGCTTATCTCAATAACAAAGCCAAAGCCGACGGCACGAAAGCGGACGCGGAGTTTATAAAAAAAGCAGCCGAACAGCTCAAAGCCTCCTACGACAGCGAGTACGGCGGCTTCGGCAGTTCACCGAAATTCCCCACACCTCAAAATCTCCTTTTCCTGATGCGCTATGCGGCGCTCTCCGGCGACAAGTCTTACCGTGGGATCGTTGACGGCACCTTGAAAGCGATGGCCCGCGGCGGAATTTACGACCATTTCGGCGGCGGCTTCTGCCGCTATTCCACCGACCGGGAGTGGCTTGTCCCGCACTTCGAAAAGACGCTGTATGACAACGCCCTCTTAGCCTATACCTATACGGAAAGCTGGCAGAACGGGCATTTTGCGCTGTACCGCACCGTCGCGGAAAACACGCTCGATTTCTGTATGCGGGAGCTTCTTTCGGAGGACGGCGGGTATTTCTGCGGTCTTGACGCGGACAGCGGCGGCGTGGAGGGCGCGTATTATCTCTTTACCCCGGAAGAGGTCGAAAAAGCGCTCGGAAAGGAAAAGGCGAAGCACTTCTGCGAGTGCTACGACATCAACGGGGAAGGGAATTTCCAAAGCAAATGCATCCCGAATCTTCTCTTAAATAACCGCTGGCAGCTTTTGCCGGAGGGCTATGACGAGCTGTGCGAGAAAATGCGCCTGTACAGGGCGGAACGTTTGCCGCTCAAGACCGACACAAAAGAGCTGACCGCCTGGAACGGCCTGATGCTTATGGCGCTTTCGAAGGCAGCGGCGGTATTCTCGGACGCACGGTATCTGTATGCCGCGCAGAGCCTTGCGGAGTATATGGAAAAGAACTTTTATGAAAACGAAAAGCTTATGGCGCGTCTGAGCGGCGGAGAGCTGAAATACGACGCGAAGCTTGACGACTATGTGTTCTATGCTCTCGGACTTTTAGAGCTGTTTGCCGCCGATCATAAGGCAGAGCGGCTTAAAAAAGCCTATGAGCTTGCAGAGGAAGTGCAGCGGCATTTTGCCTCTCATGACGGATATTTCTATCAGACCTCCGATACGGGCGAAAAGCTCATAAGCCGCCACGCGGACATTTTTGACAACGCCATGCCTTCGGGCAACAGCGGCGCGGCGGTGATGTTCGACCTGCTGTTCCGATACACCGGGGATATAAAAATGCGCGAGGCGAGGGACGGGATCCTCCGCTATGTGAGCGGCGTTTCCGGAAAGTATTCGGCGGCGAGTCCCTTTGCTCTCTGCGCCGCACTCTCGGATGAATACCCCACAAAAGAGGTTCTTGCCGTTCTGCCGGATGAGATGATCCCGGATACGCTTAAAGCTGTGACGGCGGTCTATTCCCCCGAACTGACCGTGATGATCAAAACCCCGGCACAGGCGGAAAAGCTTGCCGCAACAGCCCCTTTCACCGCATCCGCCGAAGCAAAAGACGGCAAACCCACCGTTTACGTCTGTAAAGGCGGAAGCTGCGGAGTGGGAATAACGATTTAATCAATTAGGAATTATGAATTAGGAATGAGGAATTGCGGTGTCGGCTACGCCGACGATTATAATTGCCGCGAAGCGGCTCCTTAATTCCTAATTCCTCACTCCTAATTCCTCATTCAGCATGATTTCCCGTATATGTCCCGCCATGTAGAGCGAGCCGCAGGCAACTACGGGGCTTTGAGAGGAAAGCGCCGTTTTTACGCCCTCTGCAAAGCTTTCGCAGACGACGGCCTCTTCTCCGAGGGAGCGGAGATATTCCGCAAATTTTACGGCGGGGAGCGCTCTTTGACTGTCGGGCGTGACGCATACAAAGCTTTTGGCGTACGGGCGCAGGATCGAAATGATTTCGTCGTATTCCTTATCGGCGAGCACGCCCATGAGAAAAACGCTCTGCTTTCCGGGCAGATATTTTTCAAGCGCCGCCGAAAGAGCTTTTGCGCACTGCGGGTTATGCGCCCCGTCAATGATGAAGGGCGGCGCTTTCCGCATAACTTCAAACCGAACAGGCCATTTGACATCCGCGATCCCGTCGCGGATGTTTTTTTCGCTTATTTTCCAGTCGTGATTCTGCAGAACCTCGACCGTCTCAAGTGCGACGGCGGCATTTTTGAGCTGATGCTCACCGATGAGAGGCAGAGAGAGTTTTTCAAAACCCTTATAGGAAAAAACCTGCCCGTCCAGACTGTCGGAAATAGGACGAATAGAAGAAAAATCCGCTTTTGTTAAGGGAGCGTGCTTTTCGGCGGTGATCCTTTCATATACACGCTCCACCTCCGCGCAGGCGGGATAACAGACTGCGGGACAGTTTTCCTTGATGATCCCCGCCTTATTGAATGCGATTTCGGCGAGCGTATGACCGAGGTATTCGGTATGTTCAAGACTGATCGTGGTGATGACCGAACATTCCGGCTTTTCGATGATGTTTGTCGCGTCACTGATCCCGCCCATGCCGACCTCCAGCACCACAATGTCGCAGTTTTGCCGGAGAAAGTACAGCATGGCTATCGCCGTTATGATCTCAAACTGGCTGGGGTGATCTTCCGTCGCCTCGGCAACGGCCTTTACCGTATCGGTGATCGAGACAAGCTCTGCATCGGAAATATCCGTACCGTTGACCTGCATCCGTTCGTTGAAGCGGCAGATATGGGGAGAAGTATAAAGCCCTGTGCGATATCCGGCGCAGCGGAGCACGGAGGCGAGCATCGCGCAGGTCGAGCCCTTGCCGTTTGTCCCCGCCACATGGATGAACTTCAGCTTCCTCTGCGGGTCGCCGAGCCTTTTCAGAAGCTCTCTTTCGCGTTCCAGTCCGAGGCGGGTCTTATTCCATAAGGTGCTTTCTATATAATCGACAGCTTCCTGAACATTCATACGTTTTCAGTCCTCTTGAATTCGTCCATAACACTGAACAGCCGGTAGCCGCCGGAGATGTTATAACAGTCGAAGCCGTGTCCCGTGAGGATGCGGCAGGCGACATAGCTTCTCATGCCGCTGAGACAGTGGACATATACGGGTTTGGAGAGATCAAGCTCGTTGAGTCTTTCGCGCAGTACGGGCAGCGGGATGTTGATAAAGCCATTGACAGAGCCGTTGGCGTATTCATTCTCGTTTCTCACGTCAAGCAAAGTGACGTCCATGCCATAGAGCCTGTCCAAATCTTCCCAGTGGTAAACCTTTACCTTGCCGGTGAGAATGTTTTCCGCCGCCATCGCCGCCATTTTGACCGGGTCTTTGGCTGAGGAGAAGGGAGGCGCGTAGCAGAGCTCCAGCTCTTCCAGATCGTATACGGTCATCCCGGCGCGAATGGCAGTGGCGAGAATGTCGGCGCGCTTGTCTGTGCCGTCCCCGCCGAAGAACTGACCGCCCAGCACTTTGCCGTCTTTTTTGTCGAACAGGAGCTTCACGGCGATCATATCCGCGCCGGGGTAGTAGGTGGCATGATTGGCCTGATAGAGATGTACCTTTTCGCAGTCGATCCCGAGTGAGCGGGCATATTTTTCGCTCATGCCGGTCGCGGCGACGGTCTTGTTGAAAAGCTTTATGATAAAGGAACGCTGAGAGCCCTTGTAGCTCGAATCAATGCCGCAGATCCTGTCGGCGGCAATCCTTGCCTGCCAGTTCGCGGGACCGGCGAGAGCCACGTGCGCGTCCTCTCCGGACTGAAAATCCTTTATCACACAGGCGTCTCCGAGAGCGTAAATGTTTTCGTCAGAGGTAAGCATCCCTTCGTCGGTCAGCACATAGCCCTGCTTATCGCAGGCAAGACCGCAATCAACTGCCAGCGCGGAGTCCGGCTTCACGCCCACCGCCATAATGAGTATGTCGGCGGTAAGCTCACCCCTGGAGGTCGTAACGGTGATTTTGCCGTTTTCCTCTTTAACGCCGGTCATTGCCGCGCCGCAGACAAGCGTAAGACCGCACTTTTTCAGATGACTGTGGATATCCCACGCGATATCCTCGTCCACGTTGCTGAGAACATGAGAAGACCTTCCGAGCACCGTCACCTTTACCCCGCATTCGGCGAGGTTTTCCGCCATTTCCAGCCCGATAAAGCCGCTGCCGGCGACAATGGCGGTCTGAGGCTTTGTAAGGTTTACATAACTTTTTATCCTTCCTGCGTCGGGAATGGTTTTAACGGTGAATATTCTGTCGCTTTCCGGAACATAGGCGGGCACATTGGGCACCGCGCCGGGGGAGTAGACAAGCTTGTCATAGCTCTCTGTATATTCGCTCCCGTCCTCGCGGCGGACGGTGACGGTCTTTTCGGCGCGGTTTATTTTAATTGCCTCATTGTAGGGACGTACATCCACGTTGAATCTGGCACAGAACGCTTTCGGTGTCATAACGGACAGCTTTGCTTCCACGCGGATCGTGCCGCCCACATAATAGGGAAGTCCGCAGTTGGCAAAGGAGATATATCCACCCTTTTCGAGCATTACGATCTCCTGCGTTTCATTGAGTCTTCTCAGACGTGCCGCACAGGAGGCGCCGCCCGCGACTCCGCCGATGATAACAGTTTTCATATGCATACCTCCGGAACATTTTATACCGTATTATACAGCGAGAATATTCAAATTGCAAAGGAAAGCTTTTTAATGTGAGACTTTTGCGAACGCCGCAGGCCGGGGGGGAAGGGGAAGAATTAACTTGCTATGATAAAGCGTGTGTGCTAAAATAAGCTGTCAAAAAAGAGAAGGATCGGAGTATGAAATGAGCTTTATAAAAGACGAATCCCTTGCCCTGTCCGGGGAGATGAAAATAAAATGGGTCGAGCGCAATATGCCTGTCCTTCGCGGTCTCGGCGAAGAGTTTGCGAAGACAAAACCCTATGCAGGACTGAAAGTTGCGCTCTCTGTCCATCTGGAAGCAAAAACCGCGTATCTCTGCCGTGTCATGGAGATGGGCGGCGCGGAGATGTATGTCACCGGCTCCAATCCCCTTTCCACGCAGGACGATGTGGCGGCGGCGCTGGTAAAAGGCGGGATGAATGTCTTCGCCCGTTACGGCTGCTCGATGGAAGAATATGAGGAAAACCTCTGCCGCGTGCTCGAAGTCGGACCGAATATCATCATCGACGACGGCGGCGACCTTGTGCATCTTATCCACACAAAATATACCTCTCTGATCCCAAACATCATCGGCGGCTGTGAGGAGACGACTACCGGCATCCACCGCCTTAAGGCGATGGCGAAGACCGGGACGCTCCGTTTCCCCATGGTCATGGTCAACGACGCCGACTGCAAGCATATGTTCGACAACCGCTACGGCACCGGACAGAGCGTGTGGGACGGCATCATGCGCACCACCAATCTCATCGTTGCGGGAAAATATGTCGTTGTCTCCGGCTACGGCTGGTGCGGCAAAGGCGTTTCACTCCGCGCAAAGGGCATGGGCGCAAAGGTCATCGTCACCGAGACCGACCCTGTCCGTGCTTTAGAGGCGGTCATGGATGGCTACGAAGTCATGCCCATGAGCGAGGCGGCAAAGAAGGGTGATATTTTCGTCACTGTTACCGGCTGCAGCGGCGTTATTACGAAAGAGCATTTCGCCTCTATGAAGGACGGTGCGATCCTCTGCAACGCCGGTCACTTTGATGTCGAGGTCGATGTGGCGGGTCTGAATGCGCTGGCAGCCGAAAAATACGATGCCCGCCACAATATTCAGGGTTATGTTCTTCCGGACGGAAAGACGCTTTTTGTTATCGCAGAGGGCCGTCTTGTCAATCTCGCCGCAGGGGACGGCCATCCGGCAGAGATCATGGATATGAGCTTTGCGATCCAGGCAATGAGCGTGAAATATCTCATTGACAACCGCGAAAGCCTTGTTCCCGGTGTTATCCCCGTACCGCACGAAATAGACGATTACGTGGCAAGAATAAAGCTTGCCTCCATGGGCGTCGCCATCGATACGCTCACGCAGGAGCAGAAAGACTATTTGGGAATTTAGGGCAACACCGCACAATACGTCTGCGGCAGCTGACGGATAAAATGTGCTCAGATTTTGTCATTTTTTCTTGCAATACACAAAGTATTCCTGCGAAAAAATGCCTTCATCAGAACCCATTTTCTCTCGCCATCTGCTCTT
>JAZLGK010000143.1:0-20751 GCA_045616265.1 Candidatus Limivicinus sp.
CCCAGCCGGGGATCGCGATTCCGGGGGCTGCGTCTTTGTCGTCATCTTTTTCCGACTTTTCCGGGGCAACAAAAGTGCCGGAGTTGGGATCAATTTCGATTCCAATTCCGGCAGGCTCGGAGTTGTTATTCTTTTTGAGGGTTATTGCGCCGAACACCGCACCGGCAATTACCAGAAGTGCGAGTACGACGAAAAGAAAAGTTCTTCCGTTTTTATTTTTCATGTTTTTTGATTCCTCCTGTTTTACGGATATATACATAGATCATTATAGCCACAAGCAGACTTCCGGCAGCAACAAGGGAGATGAGCATGATATTATTGTCATCACCGGTCTGAATGATGGGCCTTATGGTTGGAGGCGGCGTGACAATGATCGGTGTTGACATGACGGGCGGGACAGTGGGTATCATGTCCGGGGTGACTTCATATCTGACCTGGATCTCCTGCTGGGTATCCACAAAATTATCTGCAAAGGCCATGCACGGGATGGCTGCTGTCATAAGCAGACAGAACATGACAGCAAATGTTTTCTGAATATGTTTCTTCATAATTTTTCTCCTTCAAAATGATGTTGGCAGGGGGAGTATTTCAGGTAGGGGAGCGGATGTGAATCATGGCTTGTCCTTTCATATTTAAAATAGAATTGGCAAGATACGTTATTTCACGTCTTGCCAATTAAAATTTATTTTTTTAATTCATATCAATAGTAGTTGCAGCAGAAAAATCTGCAATCAATATCTATGTGCTTTCAGGTATTCCGTCAGAAATCTGTCCATGGACTCTTTATGCTTTTTGAATGTTTGATAATCATGATATCATTCCTCAACACGGTATAGTTTTGCTTGAATTGGCAAAATTTAAATGATAAAATCGGTAAAAAGGACATTGAAACGGAACATATTAAACAGGTGTTATAGTGAGGTAGCATCATGATTATTGATGAAATCAAATACGGCGAATCTCGCAATATAGAGTTTAAAGAAGCTGTACCGGAAAAAAGTATAAAATATATGAAGTCTGTTGTTGCCTTTGCAAACAGCAGTAGTGGTAAAATAGTATTCGGTATTGAGGACGGCACTTGCCGCGTTGTTGGAGTCGATGAAGATAGCCTTTTTATAACCATGGATGCCAGTAGGATTGAAAGAACCTGAATTTATTGACGGCGACATTGATCTTCGAATCAATATATATCGGGGACACAGAAATGAGGACAATGAGGACATTAATACGGACATTGCGGACACAAATGCGGACATAAAAGAAGCATCCGTCCCAAAAGGGACTTCGGAAAAACAGATGCTTGCAATTCTCAAAGAGAATCCCTCCATTACTCAGTCCAAAATAGCCGAAAGAATAGGATTAACTGACAGATCGGTCAGAAGAATTCTTGCTGCTCTTCAAGCTGACGGCATTGTGACAAGAGAAGGAACAAACCGCTCTGGAAAATGGATTGTCAAAGCAGATAATAAATGATTGCTGTCTGCGGCACTGCTCTGAACACATTTTCTGTCGGCTTTACTGTAATGCGTTTGAAGGGAAAGCCGTCTGTCGCAGTCGGCACAGTAATGTGGTTTTGGAATAAAAAATATACTTTTCCGGTTAACGACATCAAACTGTATGTTTTCTGCGTTGCGAACTTTTTTGAAAGCTTGGTTTTTACCGCTTTTTTCCAGCGAAAATCCTCGACCTTTTTACACATTACCCGAAATCTGTGGTTTTGGGGATAGAATGGGGGCGCAGTTCTTCAAATGTCCCCCAAGTTGCTCAAAGTTCCTCAAAAAATAGTTTCTATATATTGATTAGAACAAGAAAAACAGGTCACATTTTGGGGTATTTTGTTCATAGAATCGGCGCTCATAACCCGGAGGTCGTTGGTTCAAATCCTTCCCCCGCAACTTTGAAAATCACCTGATTTGTTGAAGATCAGGTGATTTCTTTAACTTTCTTGAAAAAAGCGGAAAGGCAGTTGATTTTTGTGAATGCACGTGAACGTCTTCTCAACAGGATCCGGGGGAAAGAGACAGACCGTGTTCCGAACATGAACATCGTGATGATGTTCGCAGCGCGGGAAATGGGGCTTTCATACGGCCGGGTCGTGCGCAATGCACGTCTGCTGTCCGACGGTATGAAGCTCTGCTATGAAAAATACGGCATTGACTGTCTTTGGACGATCTCCGATTCCATGCGTGAGGCCACCGATCTGGGGGCGGACGCTGTTGTCCCGGAGGGCGACGCCGTGCCGTACAGCCGGGCGCCGCTGGTGCGGGAGGCAAAGGATATCCTGCATCTCAAGCCGGTTCGTCCCGAGGACGGTCGGGCTATGAGCGACCGTCTGGAAGCCGTGCGGCTCCTGCACGACTACGCGCAGGGAGAAGTCTGCGTGATCGGCTGGGTGGAAGGAGCTTTTGCACAGGCCTGCGATCTGATGGGTGTGCAGGAGTTTCTGATGTTCATGATGGAGGAGCCGGAGGCCGCTGAGGAGCTGCTGGATTTCTGCAATGAGCTGGAGCTGCAGTTTGCTCTGGCACAGATCCGCGCGGGGGCAGACATCGTCGGTGTAGGCGATGCGGCGACCTCGCTGATCGGTCCGAAATGGTACCGGGAGCTTGCCTTTGAGCGCGAGAAGAAGCTGATCGACGGCATCCATGAGGCCGGCGCTTTGGCCAAGCTGCATATCTGCGGTAATATCAATCCCTTCCTTGAGCCGGCCGCGCAGACCGGCTGTGATATCCTCGACTGCGATCATATGGTGGACATGGAAAGAGCCTCCCGCCTGATGTCCGGCAAGGGCTGTGCCTGCGGGAATTTTGACCCGGTCTCGGTGGTACTGCAGGGAACGCCGGAGGATGTTCGCCGTGCAGCGCTGCAATGTGCGGACTACGGTGCAAACACCATCGTCGCCGCCGGATGTGAAATTCCGGTCAACACAGACCCCGCAAATGTCCTCGCCGTAAAACAGGCGCTCTGCGGCAGAGCATGATAAATAAGAAACAGCTTCTCATGATAGAAAGTGCAAACAGCACGGATCCGTTCGATTTCGGAACCGTGCTGTTTTTTTCATAGTCCGTATTCTTTTTTGATGGCGCTGAGCATGACTTCCACATCCGGCAATTCGCCCGTCCAGTATTCATAGCCGAGAACGCCCTGATAGACCAGCATTTCGAGGCCGCAGAAGGTACGGCAGCCCTTTTCCTTTGCCGCGGCAAGAAATCCCGTACACAGGCAGTTCGGGATCACGTCGCAGACGATCATGCCGCTCTTTACGGTATCATAGTCGATATCCGGGCGCTGTGTTGGGTCTTCAAAGCCGATGGGAGTGCAGTTCACGAGGATGTCGGTATCCTCCGGCACCTTATAACCGGGCACAAAGTCGAAGAATGCCGCTTCGGTGTCGGTATGGCCGTTGATGGTCGCGGCGAGCTCCGCGCCCTTTGAGGAACGGTTTACGATGTTGATATGCTTCGCGCCGTTAAACGCAAGCTCCACGGAAATAGCGCTTGCCACACCGCCCGCGCCGAGAATGGTGACGTTTTTGCCCTTAACATCCACATTGCCGACCCGGAGACTTTCCATAAAGCCTTTTCCGTCGGTATTCTCGCCGAAGAGCTTTCCGTCCTTATAATAAACGCAGTTTACAGCGTTCATCATGCGCGCCGCGTCGGAAACACCGTCCAGATATTGAATGACTTCCCGCTTGAAAGGCATGGTGATGCCGATGCCGGTGAAGTTCATGGCCTGCATACCCTTGATAGCGGTTTCGAGATCGCCTTCTTTTACCTGAATCGTCAGGTAGCGGAAGGGCAGCTTCGCCGCGTCAAAGGCGGCCTGCATAATAACGACCGTGGGGTTTTCATCCACCGGGTCGCCGAAGACGCCGACCAGTTTTTCCTGATAGCCCATAATTTCCCTCCGTTTTTATTACGGTGCGTAGAAGATCTCTTCCAGATCGTCGTAGTAGACGCCCTGATCGTGGTAGAGGAAGCAGGGGCGGGTGTGCTTCCACCACTCCTGCGTGACGGGATCCGCGTCCATCATTGCCATATCGGCTTCGTAGTCGTCCCCGTCGTACTCATAATAGGTGAAAAGCTCCGTGCCGCGGATGGAGATGGAATAATGATGAATGTGGCACTTTTCGATCATCGAGAGCACACCGGGCCAGGTATTGGCATGGAGAGTCTTGTATTCCTCTACCTTTTCGGGTTTGAGGAAGGAATGAAGGGTAAATCTTATCATCTTTTACTCCTTGTTATCCACAAACTCGAAGCAAAGCTTATAGGTTCTGGACTCACCGGGACCGAGTACGGGAGCGGGGCAGCCCTCTTCGCCGATGTGGGGGGCGTCCATATCACAGCAGATCGGTTCCAGACCGCAGACATACTCGCCCTTACCGAACATCTGCCACTGGCAGAACTTGGGCAGGACTTCCTTATCATAGCTGACCTTGACGCCGAGACCCAGCTTGTCGTTGAAGATGCTGTAGCCGGTCTTGCCGTTTTCGTCCGCTTCCATATCGTAGAAGTAGCATCTCTCGGGATAGGGATAAACGGGAGCGGTGACGTGCTTCCAGGATTCGGGGAAGGAGGCGGAATACTCGTTTCTGGGCATAGGATCCTTGCCGCCGTTGTTTACCTTGACCTCGGTACCGGCGTCGAGAAGAGGATAGCCGTAGTTGATGTGATAGCCGAGATAATACTGCGTCGTGCCGTAGCCGTAATTTTCAATAGTGTCGGTCAGCTCCATTTTATCAAGCTCATAGAAGAACTTCAAAGAGCGCTTCAGGCGGAGATTTTCGCCGAAGAGTCTCGCCTCGCGCATCGTTCCCTCCACGGTGACGGTGGGAGTGCCGTTCTCTATGCCCCGGGTGATCGTCACGTTCTCGGCGGGGCAGGAGGATTCCTTGCCGTGGAGACCTCTGGGCTCGCCGTTGACAACGATGTCTCCGCCCATATGCTGCAGGCCGAGGGTGGTGAGGAAGCCCACGAAAAAGCTTCTCAGCCACTCGATGCCGCGCTCGTTATAATACGTCGGCGCAACGATCCCGCACGGTCCGATGTAGTTGAGGTTCTTGCCCTTGTAGCGGATCTGGTAGATGTCCATCGATCTGTCCGGGAGCAGGGTGATGCTCAGATTTCCGCCGTTATCGATGCGGATCTCCTTTACGCCCTCCTGCCGACCCTGGCAGAGCTTCGCCTCGGTGACGGTCATAAGCTGGTCTTCGTTGCCGATGAATTCGTTTTTGTAGTTCATGTTTTCCTCCGTAAAATATTTTTAATTGTTTTATTCCAATGCTTCCGCTTTTGTTCCTTCCAGCCAGTCCGCCATGAGCGCGTCCAGCAGGAAAACATCTTTTTCGCCCTTTATCCTCGCGTAACAGCTCCCGTCCGGAAGACTGCTCCCGAGTTCCAGCGCAAAGCTCTTTTCCTCCCCGTTTTCGGTGTAATCAAGGGTATAGGAAATTCTGGGCCGTGCGAGGTCATACTTTGTCATATCCTGCGCGTTGTGCTCGATTGCGCCGCGCCAGTGCATATCCCAGGTGAGGAAATAGAAGTTATAAGCCGTCTTACGGTCGATCGGCCGCTTCCCTTCTTCAGTGCGCACAAACCAGCTCTCCCCTTCTCTGAAAAGCTCCGTCGTGCCGTAGAGATTACCGACGGTCACCGCGCTCTGCTCTCCGTCCTTCGGCGTGGGAATGTCGGGATAGGCAAGTAAATCGAGCTTTCTGCAGGAGAATGCCCGTGCCATCTCGTTTGTCGTGACATAAACGCATCCCTGATCTTCATCAAGACTTATATACAGCTCTTCCGTCATGGCGCTCATGGTGCCGATGCGGATGCTGTGGGCTTGCCCGGCGACCTTATACTCTATTATACACCCGGGAGAGAGCAATGAAAAGTCCTCTAACTGTGTTTGTTTTTCCATATGGATGCGGCTTTTCACCTGCGTTTTGCCGAGTGCGGAAAGGAGTATTTCCACGGCGTCCTGCTTCACGCGGAAAGATGCGTCATCGCTCATGATCCAGGTGCCGTTTTCCTTTGTAAGATGCACATAGTCCGTGCCGTTGGCAAAGTCGAGCTTTTCGATATTATTCGGATTCACATCCAAAAGGTATTCGGGCGCGGCTTCGTCCTTTTTTCCGGTGAACACGACCGCAAGACTCAGCACAAGAACGATCGCGGCAAGGACAGCAACCACTTTTATTTCGCTTTTTTTCATCTGCGTTTCCTCCCGACGATAACAACGATTCCGTAGAGAGCGATGCACAGCGGGATCACGGCGATCATAAGGGTGCTCAGGAGATTGGCGGTATCGGAAGGAACCGTGAGCCGTCCGCCGCCGATGTGCTTCGGCTGTGCCGCAGAGCCGCCCTCAGAGCCGGTCAGGAAGCTTACGGCGTTTTTCAGAAACTGCATATTTCCGCCGGAAACGGACTTGTTTACCGACTCCGCCAGCATATAAGCCGTCGGAACCCAGACAAGAGCGGAGCTTCTCTCCCCTTCGTCCTTCGTTACCGCCGCCGCTATGACGAACTGCCCGGAGATATCGCCCTCTTCCCGGACAGTGGTTTTCATTTCAAACCCGTCCGCCTTGGCGTAGGCCGCGTTGGAGGTCACTAAAAGCGCCGTAAAGTCCACATCCTCCGGAATAACAGAATCGACCGCCGCCGCCTGTGTGAGAGGAACGATCACCCGCTGTCCCGCTTCGAGCAGTGGGTCGGTGATCGCATGGGACTTGATGTCCGGCAGGAGGTAATACGGGTAATTTGCCACAACATAGTTGCTGTTGCCCTCGATGATGACGCCCTTCTGCGCGCCCAGACCGTAACGGGCAAGGACGGCGTTCCAGTTCGGGGTCTTTTCGTCGAGATAGGTGCTGAAAAGAATAAGCCTTCCGCCGTTTTCAAGGTAGCCAATGATCTCTCCCGCTTCGCTGTCGGTGAGGTCGGCGGGTGTGGAAGTCACCAGCAGGCAGGAACAGTTGTCGGGAATTTCACCCGCGGTGAGAAGATCGAGAGCTGCGACATTCATATTGGAATTCTTAAAGGGTTCGATGAAGCTATCGGAGAGCTTTTCCTCGCCGTGCCCGGAAAGGATATAAAGATTGATCTCCTCCGTCCCCACGGCATATTGAATTGCCCCGGCGATGAGTCCCTCGGCGTTATACTCCGCGCTGTGCGGATTTTTTTCATCGGGGTATCGGTATATTTCCGTAAAGTCGATATACTTGGACGCCGTGCCGCACTCGACGACAAGACTGTTTTCGTTGACGGTGCGGTTTGTATACTTATAAGCAAATCGCGGCTGTTTTACCGGGTCGATCTTTACGACGTGTATTTTATCCGAAAGCTCCGCAAAACGCGAGAGGGTCTGTCGGATATTTCCGTCCTCTTTTCCGTCTCTGGCGATCCAGTAGATATTTACATCGCTGTTAAGCTTCTGCGCCATGTGCTCCGTTTCGGCAGAAAACTCCGTAATCCGGGCATTGTTCATCTCAAGCTGCGTAAATTTCTGCGGAAGTCTCGAAACGAGGGTATCGCCGAGAGCGATGACGGCAAGCGTCAAAGCGATGACGAGGGAATAGTAAAGCCCCTTCTTCTCTCTGCGTCTTCCCTCCGTCACCATGACGGTAAGAACAAGGAAAAAGCATGAAAAAGCGAGCATATAGAGAAGCGAACGGATATCGAAAATGCCGCTTAAGAAGCTGTAATATCGGTCAAAGGGCGAAAGGCTCCGAAAAATATTTGCAAGAAAAGCCGCAGCGGGAGGCAGGAGGTCGGAGAGCGTTTTGAGGAAGAACAGCAGCAATATAACAATGAAGCTGAGGCAGGCGCTCACCGCCTGATTGTCGGAAAGGGACGATGTGAACATACCGACGGCGCAGAGACTGCATCCTAAAAGCCAGAAGCCGAAAAGGGCGCAGTACGCCGCTTTCAGATCGACCGTTCCGAAAAGACCCATAACAAGCGGATAGATCGCCATGCCCGCGATCGGCACCGTCAGCGCCGCACAGAGGGCAAAGAATTTACCGATGGCCGCCTGCGACATCTTCACAGGCAGGGAATAGAGAAGTTGTTCCGTTTTCTGTCTCCGCTCCTCGGAATAAACACGCATCGTGAGCACCGGAATGGCGATAAGATAGATAAACGTCATATTGCTTACGCTTGTTTCAAAAGAAGCCAGCGTATTCCGGAAAGCGTTTACCGAGACGTATATTCCCGCCACGAGCAGAAGAAAGGCGGTGAGGATATAGCCGTAAAAGGTCCGGAAACAGGACTCGAATTCTCTGTCAAATATTGTTTTGATCTTCTTCATGTTCAATCACCCACAAGCTTTATGAACAGAGCTTCAAGGTCGGTCACCGATTCATCCTTCACGGTTTTGAGAAGGTTTTCGGTGGTGTCACAGGCGATCAGTCTGCCGCCCGCGATCATGATTATATCACTGCACACTGCCGCGACCTCACTGAGGATATGTGTACTGAGCACAACAGTGTGATTTTTTCCGAGTTCAAGGATGAGCTTCCGAACGTCCACCATCTGTCTCGGGTCGAGACCCACGGTAGGCTCATCGAGTATAATGATATCCGGGTCGCCCAGAATCGCCTGTGAAATGCCGACTCTCTGCCGGTAGCCTTTGGAAAGATTTCCGATCAGGCGGTCTTTTACGCCGGTGATGTTGGTCGCCTCCATCGCGGAAGCGACTGCGGCAGGGATGTCGCTTTCTTTAATATCTTTCATGCGGGCAACGAAAACAAGATATTCCTCCGGCGTCATCTCGGTATATACCGGAGGGCTCTCCGGGAGATAGCCGATTTTTCCCTCCACCTTTATCTCTCCGCTGCTCGGGGAAAGACAGCCGGTGATCATGTTCATGGTGGTGGATTTTCCCGCGCCGTTGGGACCCAAAAAGCCGTAGATCCGTCCGTCCTTTACGGTAAAGCTCAGGTCATCCACCACGGTGTTGGAGCCGTATTTTTTTGTGAGATGTTTTACCTCTATCATAGATGATACTCCATACGGACAATGCCCTGCTGCCCGTTTCGGACAGCAGGGCGGGTACATTTTTACTATTACTCGATCACGAGATCGGGATTCTCGGCGAAGTGCTTGAGCATGACGATCGGATCGCTCTTGGAGGTGTTGGTGATAACAACGCCCTTCTTTGCGG
The DNA here is from genome assembly GCA_045616265.1 of Candidatus Limivicinus sp. Lineage (GTDB taxonomy): Bacteria > Bacillota > Clostridia > Oscillospirales > Oscillospiraceae > Limivicinus. The sequence continues at coordinate 9,165 of JAZLGK010000143.1, forward strand.
CATCGGCGGTGACAAAGTACTCGTCGTGCGTGAGCTGGCCGAAGCGGATCTGGGTGGGAGTCTCGATATCCCACTTGCCCATGGTGCCGTGACCCTGAAGCATAATCATGCCGTAGGGTGCGCCATCCTTGATGGTGACGGTCTGACCGGGGAGAACGGTGAGACGCTTTGCGGAGGCGAGGGGGCACTTGTAGCAGATCCACTCCTCGACATAGCCTTCCTTCTGCATCTCTTCCAGAGGACGCACAGGCTTGGGAGCCATGAAGCGGTGCTTGTGGAACTCGGGGTCAACGTTGAGATCCCAGTCGACGACGCTGACAAGGTAATCGAAATCGCCCAGCTTGTCCTCGGGAGTATCCTTCCACAGCAGCTCTTCGGGAGTTACGTGGTCACCCCACAGGACAGACTGATACATGGCGAAAACGTCGGAAGCGAACTGCGGCTCATAGGTGCACAGGGTGCCGGGAGCGTGGAGAACACCGGCGGGGACATCGTAGCCGGTATCGACTTCCTGCTTGTATGCTCTGGACAGCTCAAGGATCTTGTTGTCGCCCTTTGCGAACTTCATAAGGGACTCTTTGAGCTCTTCCTTGGTGGTGCCGGGGTTGAGACCGAAGTAGGTCTCGGCGCGCTCGCCGCGGTAGTTGTTGACCTGTGCGGGGAAGAAGTACATCTCGGGCTTTCCCTTCTGACCGGTGAGAGCGGCGTGCTCATCTCTCTGGTGGATGTGGTGAGGAAGAGGTCCGAGGTTATCGAAGAACTTGGAATAGGCGGGCCACTTGTGGTACTTGTCCCAGAGATAATCGCCGACGATCTCTGCACCGAGGTCTTCTACCATCTCACGCAGAAGCATCTTCTCGCTGCCTTCCGCGTTGACAACGTAGGACAGACCTTCGTCATCGGGCGTCTCAGGGCCGTTTTCCGCATGGGTGGTGGAAGCGAACCATCTCTCATCGATGCCGCCGCGGGCAAGGCCGAGTGCGTAGTAATCATCGGGATGGAGCTTGATACGTCTGCCGGGACGGCAGAAGGAACGGGGAACCCAGGTAGGAGTCAGGCGGAGAATGCCTTCGCCCTCGGCCAACAGTTTTGCGGCAAGTTCTTTATTTGCCATTACAAAAAACCTCCATTAAATCTTTTGTAACAGGCGAATACGGATATTCGCCTGTTGAAATCTCTTTATCAGCAGCAGCAGTAGCCGGTGGAGTAGTAGCCGAGATCGTATCTTCTGTCCAGACGACCGTAGCAGGCGCAGACATTGATATCGGACTCAAGCTCCACGGAGTACTGACCGAAGGGGATCTGATACTGCTCCTCGCAGATGGGCAGATCCATACGGGTGCAGATAACACGCTTTGCGGGGATGGTCAGATGCAGACCCATAACGGGGTCTTTATCCTCAAAGTAGATATTTACAAGGATGTGAGCGTCCACATCGTTCTTATTGGTGATCATCATGGCCTCGTGTCCGGGCAGGCTCATATCCTCGCCGTTGCCGGGCAGGTCGCCGTCGATAAACATATAGCTCTTATAACCTAATTCTGCCATTTCCGTTCTCCTTGTGTAATTATTCGATTCTATTTCTTTATTTCAAGTCTGCATATTGAATTTGTTATCAAGGCAGCTTTGCCGCCTTGATAACTCCCTAAGGTGAGCAAAGCAAACCCTCGCGCCGACCAAACGAGTAAAACGAGTGCGATAAGCGCGAGTATCCTCGATTGGAAAGCACAGCTTTCCAATCGAATCAGAGGTCCTTCATGAAGTAATCGAACATCTTTTTGCTCATAGGCTCTGCGCCGGTCTCGGTGATGATGAAGCCGGTCTCGATTCTGCCGCCGTAAAGCTCGGGATGACCGAAGAAGCTGACGTCAACCATGACGCTCATGCCGGGAACAAGCACGAAGTCACCGTTGGGGCCGAAGAAGGGAGATTCCGCTTCCATAAGACCGATGGAGTGTGCGAAGGGGCATACGATGTAATCGCCGAGGCCGTGCTTCTCGTAGTACTCACGTCCCGGAACGTCGATCTCGCGGCCGGTCATACCGGGCTTGAGCATACCGTAGGTGAGGCGGAAGGTCTCACGCATATAGTTGAGCAGATCCTTCTGACGCTGGGTGTAAACGCCGTTTACGGGGAGAGTATCGCCGAAAGTGCCCGCATAGCCGTTGTAACGGGGAGCGATGCCGATCATGACAAGCTCGCCGTCCTTCATCTGACGGTTGGTTGCGGTGGGAACGACGGCCTTGGCTCTCTCGCCGGAACCGACGATGCACTGGTAGGCAAAGCTGTCTGCGCCGCGGAGACGGCACTCATATTCACCGGCTGCCGCAACCTCGAACTCGTAAGCGTCGGGTCTGATCTTGGCGATCATCTTGTCATAGGCTATATCGCACAGCTCAACGGCTTTGCGGAGCTGCTGACCTTCCCACTCGGTCTTGTAGGCGCGGAGGGTCTCATACTCGTCAGTGATATCAACAAGCTCTGCACCGCCGAAGCCCTTCCTGAAGTCTTCGTAGATCTGGTGAGGAATGGTGTCGGTGCCGACGTAGCCGATCTTGTTGAGAACGGTACCGGCGGCCTTCAGCTCTGCGTTGAGCTGAGCAAAGTCAATGATGGTGGCGTTGGGGTACTCTTCGTTGGGAACCATGAACACGGGGAAGCAGCGGACTTTTTTGATAGCCGCATCCATGATGGCGAAGGGCTCGGACTCGGGACCGCCCAGCAGGTAAGGCTCGCCGTTTACGGGAACAAGAACAGCGCCCTTCTCAAACTGACCGTGCCAGCCGGTGAGATACCAGCCGTTTGCAACATTCAGCTCATCAAAGTAAATGAGAGCCGCATCCAGTCCCTTTGCGATGAGAAGCTCGTGTACCTTTTTGAGACGTGCGTTGGTCTCGTCCATGTTGAAGTATGCCATAGTTTTTCTCCTTAATGTTTTATATTTTTATAACTATTCAGGCTACTCTGTCATTGCGAAACCAGTGCGCACACTGGTTGTGGCAATCCGTCCTTTTTCTGCAATTCTTATCATTATTTCGGAGAGAAAAAAGGAGCAGTCTGTTTAGTTACTTGTTTATTAATATGAAATCACATAAAATTATCGTCCAGCGGGAACATGGGTCTTGCTATATTTTTCATATGCATATCTTCCAGCCGCTCGGTAGAGCTGCCGGGAGTAAACGCCAGGATCGAGCGCTCCGCGACCTCCGCAAGCTCGGGGAAGAGATACCCCAGCTTGACGACCACGGCCTTGAACGGCGTATAGTCGAGGTCAACAGAGGCAAAGATATCGGGTCGGCACATGGCGGCGCGGTTTTTCGTGATGACAACGGTCATATCGCCGCAGTCGAGCGTGGCGGTGGGACCGGCATTATCATAGTTATAGGCAAGCATATCGCCGCGGTGAATGAGTTTGCCGGTGATATGGGCCTTCTCACTGTTTTTGTCGAGACTGCCGCCCACATCCAGAGAGAGGATATCGCCGAGCTTCGCGGCATAGCACTTCTCGCAGGCTTCTTCATCCATGATACCGGCTACCAGCACGTTTTTGGCGCCGAGTTTTTGCAGACGGTTTATCATGAAGCCGTTGTCCCCTGCCGCACCGGCGGTCGTATTATCCCCGGAGTCGGAGATAAACACCGTCTTTTCCTTGGCGGACATGGCAAGCTCGATCGCCTCTTCGGGCGTGACCGCCTCTATGAGGAACCGGAAATCGTACCTTGCTTCCCAGAACATCCGCGCGAGCTTATCCGCGCATTCCCTGGCAAGCTTTTCGTCATTTTCATGGGTAACGACGAAGTTGGGACCCATGTACGGTTCGTCCACCCAGGGCTGACCGTTGAAGATCTGAACGGAGAGCATACCGGGTAGCTTCTCCATCCGATCCGCCTCATCGCAGATGCTCTTGAGGGGTTCGAGATCGGTCTGCACCGCGTCGCCGCAGATGACGACCGGGCAGCGGGAGAGCTGCGGATGCGGAAGGATCTTCTTTTCGATCATCGTTACAAGGCCGTTCAGAGCGCGAAGCTGTGCCGCCGCGTGGTCTCTGTGCGGAATGGTCTTGAAGCCGGTGACGAAGTTTGCAAGCCGAGGGATCGCGTCGCTGTTGTCGGCGTGCATATCCATGGCGACGGCGACGGGAATTTCAAAACCGACCTTTTCGCGTATCTTTTTCAGCAGATACTCTTCGCCGGAGCCGATGTCCTGCACGCACATCGCGCCGTGGAGATAAAGCCATATACCGTCGATCCCCTCGGCGGGAATGCGGGAGACCATCTCCTCCACGATCTTTTCGCAGTCTTCCTTCACGACGGGACCGCCGGGAAGAGCGTGAGCGTAGACAGCGGGAACGACCTCGATCCCAAGCTCCTTTACTCTGTCCATAATGGCGATCTTTTCATACATCGCCTCGCCGACAGCATAGTCAAAATCTTTGAATCTTGTAAGCACCGGTGTAAGGCTGTTGCCCTCACACTGGAAGGAACCGATAGCTATTTTCATGTTATGACCATTCCTTTCGCTATGTTTCATGGCACATTATGACCACAAAAGGAATGGTCATAATCTGCCATGCTTTTCGGTTGCCGCGCAAGCGGCGAGAAAAGCGGCTTTTTAATCCAAGATTGAAACTTGTTTCAATCTTTTTACGCCTTCTTTGTACCGGATTGTGTAATGTATGCGTCAAAGGTGACGACGGTGAGCAGAACAATACCCTTGACCATGGTGTTCATATACCCGTCGAGACCGAGGAAGCCGAGACCTTTATACATGACATAGATCAGCAGGATACCGATGACCGTCTTTCCGACGCCGCCCTTGCCGCCGGAGAGCGGAGTACCGCCGACGACCGTGGCCGCAACGCAGGTAAGAGCAAGGTCGGTGCCGTAAAGCACGGAGCCGGCGCGGATCTCGCAGACATACATGGCTGCCGCAATGCCGACGGCCAGACCGCAGATGGCAAAGGGAACACCGGAATAGAAGCTGACATTGATGCCGCTCAGCTCCGCCGCCGTCTTATTGCCGCCGGTCGCGTACAGATTGCGGCCGAACTGCGTGTACTTCATGACTACAAAGGCAATCACCGCCACAAGGATGAAGACCCAGGTAATGTAGGACAGCCCCAGAAAATCCTGCTTGCCAAACCATTTGACGAACTCGTTCGCGGTGGCGATCATGTCGGAGCCGGTGAAAACAAGGCAGGTACCCTTCATGATGTAGTTCATGCCCATGGTGGTAATGAAAGCGGGGATGCCGAATTTGACCGTGATCACGCCGTTGATAACGCCCACCAGAGTCGTGGTTGCGACCATGGCAAGGAAGGAGAAGAAAATTCCCCAGCCGGTTTCGCCGTATTTGTTGAGCATCCAGCAGAAGAAGATCTGCCCCCAGGCGAAGTTGCCCGCCATGGAAAGGTCAAAAGCGCCGGTGATGATGGCCATGGTCATTGCCATGGCGGCAATACCGTAGATGCCGGTATCGGTGAGAACGTTTTTAATATTGGTAGGGCTTACGAAACTGGGGTGTGTTATGGCAAGGACAATAATGAAGATCAAAAGCAGACTGGGAATCGCCTGTGCCTTGATGAATTTAACAGCTTTGTTTTCCATTATTCCGCAACCTCCTTCTGCTGAGCCCTTTTGTTCAGTGTGTCAAGAACCACCGCAAGGATGATGACCGCGCCGCGAACGATCAGCTGCTCGTTGGCCTGAATACCCAGAAGGTTGAGGGAGTTGAGCAGGACGCCCAGCACCACGACGCCGAGCACGGTTTTGATGATGTTGCCTTCGCCGCCCGCGAGTGAGACGCCGCCGACCGCAACACAGGCCATAGCGTCCATCTCATAGTTGAGACCCTGAGAAATGGAGGCGGAGTTGACGCGGCTGACAACAAGCACACCGGCAATACCGGCGCAGATGCCGCAGATGAAGTGTGCCATAAACCGGGTCTTCCGGGTCTGGATACCCGCCATCTTCGCCGCCTGCATATTGGCGCCGAGGAAGTAGAGGCTGCGGCCGAACTTCGTTTTAGCCAGAATAAACTGCATGATCACCGCGATGATCAGGAAGATCAGCACCGGCCAGAAGCCCATGCCCATGCTTTTGAAAAGGCCGGTCTTATACTTTGCGGCCTGGAACTGTCCCTTGACGATGGCGTTTGCTATGGCAGCGATAACGATCTGAATAGCGTAGGTGATAATGAAGGATTCGCCCATGCGTCCGTTGACCGCCGCGAGCACGCCGCCGCAGATGGAGCCGACCAGGGCGCCGATCGCCGCACCGACCAGAAGGACGATGATGGTAGCCCACCAGGGGGAGACACGGTCCGGTGTGGCCGTTGCGTTGATGATGAGCATGGTCACGACCGCAGAGAGAGATACAGTGGAACCGACGGCAAGATCCATACCGCCGGCAATGACCGTGTAGGTCATGCCCAGAGCGGCAATACCGTAGGTGGAGTAGGAGCGGAGAATGTTGATGAAGTTTCTGCCGCTGAGGAAGGCGGGTCTCTTGGACGCGGCGATAACGATGATCACCAGAATGAAGAAGATAAGACCCCATTCTCTGAAAAATCTCTTGAAGCTGAATTTCTTTTTCACTGTATGCCTCCTTAGTTCTTGATAGCGAGTCTCATGACGGCTTCGGCGGAAGCTTCCTCATGGCTGAGCTCGCCGGCCTTCTCGCCGCCCGAGAGGACAACGAGACGGTCGCACATACCCAGGACCTCCGGAAGCTCGGAGGAGATCATGATGATGGATTTGCCTTCCTCCACAAGCTTGTTCATAAGGCAGTATATCTCGTACTTCGCGCCTACGTCGATACCGCGGGTAGGCTCATCGAGGATCAGGATATCGACATCGGAGAACAGCCACTTTGCGAAAACGACTTTCTGCTGGTTGCCGCCGGAGAGGTTCTGCGCCTTCTGCAGCATGGAGGGAGTCTTGACGTTCAGCTCTTTGGCAAGCTCCGTCGCCATCTCGCGCTCCTTTTTGGTATCAATGAGACCCTTGCTCAGGATCTTATCGATATTGGAAACGCTGATGTTTCTCACAAGGTCATAGGTCAGGATAAGACCGGTCTCTTTTCTGTCCTCGGTGAGAAGACCGATGCCTGCCTTCTTGCCCTCGGCGGTCGTCTTTATTCTGACAGCCTTGCCGTTTACCTCGATCGTACCGGAATCTGCCGGCTCCGCGCCGAAGATGGCTTCGCAGATCTCGGTGCGTCCCGCTCCGACAAGTCCTGCAAGGCCGAGGATCTCGCCCTTGTGGAGTTCAAAGGAGATGGGGCCAACGACGCCGTTTCTCACGACATTATTGACCTTCAGCACGACCTCGCCGATTTTGACATCTCTCTTGGGATATTCCATGTCAACGCTGCGGCCGACCATGCGCTCAACGATCTCGTCTCTTGTAAAGTCCTTTGTGGCTCTTGTTTCGATCATCTGTCCGTCGCGGACGACAGTAGTGGTATCACACATCTGGAAGATCTCGTCCATCTTATGAGAGATGTAGACAATGGTAGTGCCCTTTGCCTTCAGATCGTTCATGATCTCAAAAAGCCGCTTCGTCTCGCCGATGGTCAGCGAGGAGGTAGGCTCGTCCATAACAAGCACGCGGGGCTTCTTATAGAGCACCTTGGCGATCTCGACCATCTGCTTCTGAGAGGCGGAGAGATTTTCGATCTTTTCGTCCGCTTTGAGATTAAAATTGAAGCTGTCAAGGAATTCCTGCGTGATCCGGTTGATCTCCTTCCAGTTGATGAAGACCTTTCGGCCGGATTTTTTCCGCAGGCGATTGAGAAACATATTCTCCGCAATGGTGAGAGAGTTGATAAGATTGCACTCCTGAAAGACGAGGCCGATCCCTTTTTCCTCCGCATCCGTCGTGTCTTTTATGACGACCTTTTCCCCATCGAGATAGATGTCGCCGCTGTCCGCATGATAAACACCGTTAAGGACCTTCATCAGGGTTGATTTACCTGCTCCGTTTTCGCCGACCAGAGCATGGATGCTGCCGGGCTTGACACTGAGAGTAACATTGTCAAGTGCTTTTACGCCCGGGAAAGTCTTTGTGATGTTTTTCATTTCGAGTATGTATTCGCTCATGTGACCTCCCGATATATTAAGAATGATATTTCGGAAATCGATTGTTTAATCGATTAAATTCTGATTTTATTATATATTATCCGACTTTCTTTTTCAAGAGTTTTAATAAATATTGTGCAACATATCCATTTATGCTATAATGAGATTGTAAATAATGACAAGAGGTGCCGTTATGGTAAAGATGAAAGATGTAGCAAACGCTGCCGGAGTCTCCGTTGCTACGGTGTCCAATGTTTTTACGGGCAAGCATTTCGTCAGTCCCGAGGTCAGAAAACGCGTTCTGCAGGCGGTCGAAGATCTCAATTATCATATCAATCTCAACGCGCAGGGACTGAAAACCTCAAAAACAAAAATAATCGGTGTGGTTTTACCGGATATTACAAAGCTTTTCTTCAACGATGTTCTCAAGGGCATTTTTGATACGGCAAACGAGCTGGGGTACAAAATCACCGTACTGAGCAGCAATTACGATTATAAGCTGGAGAAGGAATGTATCTCTTCCCTCCGCGGCACGAATGTCGATGCGATCATTCTCGACTCCTGCTGTGACTATCATAATCTGTCGGAGTGGGCGTATGAGCTTGTCTCCTACGAGGGAAAATATACGCCGATCGTGTCGCTGGAAAACTCGATGGAGGATTCTCTCGTTTCGGCTGTCACCATAGATTCCTATTACTGGAGCAGAAATGTGACAAAATATCTCATTTCCCGCGGTCGGCAGAAGATCCTTTTCATTTCCGGCCCCCCTACTCTGCGCCATGAGTACGACCGGCTTTCCGGCTACAAACAGGCGCTGAAGGACAGCAGGATCAAGATCTCCGAAAACCTTATTGTCAGCCGTGACTTTACATCCAACTCCTCCTACGACGTCGTGACGCAGGCTCTGGAAAACAGGATAAAATTTGACGCGGTGCAGGGCTCCAACGATCAGGCGGCGATCGGTGCGATAAAGGCGCTCCGGGAACACGGTCTGCGTGTGCCGGAGGACATACTGGTCTGCGGCTTTGACAACATTTTTCCGTCCTCGCTCGTCTCTCCGGGGATCACGACCGTCAGTGTCCCCCGCTATGAGATCGGCGCGGAAGCCGTAAGGGAGTGCATCCGTCAGATGGAAGACCCGTCCATGCATCCGCGAAGGATCGTCCTGAACGCCGAAATAATCAAACGCGCCTCAACCGACGCGAATACGGAAACCACCTGGGATCTGGATTACTGGTAATACTACCTGAAAATGGCGAGCACCGAAAGGTGCCCGCCATTTTTTTACAATTCAGCAGAAATCAGAACCAACTGAACTCGTCCTTGGTATCGGGGTATGCAACGGGAGTGGGGAGCTTGGTCCAGCCTTCCTCTGCAGTGCCTTCCAGTACACCGTAGAGGGTCTCGACTGCGAGCTTGCCTTCTGCAACGGGGTCCTGAGTGGAGCAGGCGGAGAGCCAGCCGTCAGCCATTGCATCGTAAAGAACCTGGTTGGAGCCCATAGCGATCAGGGTCACGTCACCGGGCTGTGCACCTGCTGCTTCGAGAGCAGAGATAACACCGGTGGACATACCGCCGTCCTGTACGAGAACGACATCGATCAGACCGCCCTGGCAGGCAAGACCGTAAGCGGTGATCATATCAGCAGCCTTGGTCATAGCCATCTCAGCGTTGAAGTCGCAGTTCTGGTAGTCGAGTCTTTCCCACTTCTCGGGGTCAACGATCTCATCCATAGCCTTGTCCATGTAGATGGTCTGCATATGGCCTGCGGTGCCGGCGATGGTGACGTACTTGCAGCCGTCGGGGAAGAGCTCAAGGAGAGTATTGGCCTGGGTAACACCGTGGGAGTAAGCATCGGGGCCGACATAGTACTTCATGCCGACTTCTTCGATCTTGTCGCCGGTGTAGGCGTTAACGCCAACCCATGCGATGCCGCCGTTGTTCAGAGCTTCGATGACAGGCAGAGCACCGTCAACGTCTGCGGGGAAATAAAGGAAGCCGTCATACTTTTCCTCGATAGCGAGGTTAGCATGCTCGAGCTGCTTCTGCTGGTTGCCGTCACCGTCGAGGATATCGAGGGTGCATCCCAGCTCCTCTGCGGTCTTGAGTGCAGAGGGATCGTATGCTGCACAGTAGGGAGCGGTGTAGTATGCGTTAGAGAGCATGAACTTGTAGCCGCCTTCTGCGGATGCGGCCATAGCGCATACGCTGAAAACCATGCAAAGAACGAGAACGAATGCGAAGAACTTCTTCATTTTTGGTTTCCTCCATATAAATTTTTGTTTAATCGGTTAATTACAACAAAAGCTGCTGTTTAATCGATTGAATACACTCTGATTATACTACATCTTTTGATTTTTTCAATTATTCATATTGTTTAATCTTCCCCGCTGAATTCTGTGCAGTTTGCACAATTCGTTTTGTCGCTCCGTTTATGCTCCGATAGGCAGAATATAGGCCGGAATTTCCCACCGAAGAGCCGCCTTCCCCTTCCGGGACGATGCCATCACGCCGGATCCTGCCAGCGATTATTCCTTGAAAAGCGTGCAAGTCGGTCATATAATGGGAAAAACGGTACGGAGGGAAAGTCAGATGGTTCAAAAGATTTTTCCGTGCGCTCTTGTCTGGGTCTTCTTATGGAGCGCGGTTCTTTTCAGCCTGATGGGGATCGACAAGCATAAGGCAAGGAACGGAAAATACCGCATTCCGGAGCGTTCTCTTTTTCTCTTTGCCCTTCTGGGCGGAGCCTTCGGCGGCTGGATCGGTATGCTTGTCTTTCATCACAAGACAAAGCACCTGTATTTTAAAATCTTCTTCCCGCTTCTGACCTTCTTATGGGCTGCGGGACTGTTGTATCTCCCGTATGTGCTTTGCCGCTGAGTGTCCCGCTTTCGTTCGGGAGGATCGGTATTGAACCCCGGATGCTGAAATATATTACATTCGTTACTATGAAAGCTCCGCTTCCATAGTAAGCTCGGTTTGAAGGAGGCAGTATAATAATGAGTACAGCACAAACCATAGCGCTGAAAGACGAAAGTCTGCTCATAAAAAAGAAAAAACTGAATCTTGCGCTCAACCTTCTGATCTCTGTACTGGGAATAAGCTCACTGTATATCAAGTTTTTCCTGGTGGACGGGCTGCTCGCTTTCCGTGCGTTTACCGTGGACGGGAATCTTTTACGACGATCGTGTCGATAGCGGCGGTCATGGTCAATATCCGGGAGCTGGTCTTAAAAAAGGAGAGCGGCAGCAGCCTCATTTTTTTCTTTGAGCTGGCCTCGGCGGTCACGGAAGCGGTCATCTTTATCGTGGTCATGATCGGCTATCTGCCTGTTTTTGCCGATGACCCCAAGATCACGCCGTATCATACTTGAGTTTCGGTCAATAGCAGAAAATACAAAAAGCAGGCAACGATGGCAAGGTGAAAGCAAAGAAAAGCACTGAAAAAATGTAAAAATTTAAAAAAGAGTACACAAAAACAAGCACAAGGCACAAATGGCTTTGTACTA
>JAZLGK010000144.1:0-17054 GCA_045616265.1 Candidatus Limivicinus sp.
TAAGGCAAAAAAGACAGCCGCTTTAAGCGGCCGCCTGTAAAAATGATGCGATGGTAAACCTTCAGTACCCTTTTAAGGGTTAGCAGGTACTAACCCTTATAGGGTCTGAGCAAACCACCAGTTCACTGGTGGTTATGATTCGATATCCTTTTTCTTCATGCGTCCGATAGGATTGGCCATGGCAGCTTCGTGAAGTGAAGCGTTATCAAGGTGCGTATAGATCTGTGTCGTATTGAGATTACTGTGTCCGAGAACCTCCTGCAGCGCTCTGGTATCCACACCGTTTTTCAGCATCAAGGTGGCGGCCGTATGGCGCAGCTTATGGGGAGAATAGCGGCTTGCATCCAGACCTGCCATCTTGAGCTTCTTTTCAACCATCTGTTCAACTCCTCGGGGAGTGATGCGTTTGTTTACGCTGCTGATAAAAAGAGCATTTACGGCTTCCGGTGCTATTTTTCCGTTATCACGTACAGCAAGATAATCATCGAGCGCCTCCCGGCAGCCCTCCGCAAAGAAAACAACACGTTCCTTATTGCCTTTTCCGAGAACTCTTACATGATCCTCATAGAGATCCGTAAGATTCAAAGAACAAAGCTCCGAGATCCGCAGCCCACAGGAAAGGAAAAGCATAAGGATCGCATAGTCCCGATATTCAAATTTACCCTCACAGGCGGCAAGGAGTCTGTTACATTCCTGTTCTTCGAGATATCGGGGCAGGGATGCCTGACGTTTCGGCATATCCAGTTCTTGTGTTATATTTTTATCAAACAGATGTCTTTTGTTAACTATATAGTTATAAAAAGATTTAACACTTGAGGTCCGACGGCAGCGGCTGGCCGCCGCCAGGGAAGAACCGGAAGATTTCGATTCCGGAGAAAAGCTCTGATAGCGGTAAAGCTCCTCAATTTTGGTTTTTTCAATGAAATCCAGATCAATATCCGTAATATCGATATCATTGAAATCCGTTCCTGTCGGAACAAGATGACGTCGAATTTTTAAAAAGCGAAAAAGGATTTTCAGATCCGTGTAATAAGCAAAAACCGTTCTGTCCGAATGACCGCGCACCGTGGAGTGATATTCCAGAAACTCCATCAGTATATCCGGTACATCGGAAATATCGTTAAGATTCATTTAAGCAGTCTCCAAAGAAAAGAGGATCCGTTTGATTTACATAATATATTATACATGCTTTTTTCTGCTTTGTCAACTTCGTTAAATTGATATTATGCGAAGTTTTAAGTTTTTTTCATTTTTGCTTCTTTCTATTGTGAGCGTTTTGATACAGATTCTCATTAAAAAGTTGACAAAGTCACCTTTTTATAGCGCCGTTAGGTGCGTTGAGAATCGTAGAGATAATCATTTGCGTTAAGCAAATGGATGACGCCACAGGCGGCATCTCTCCAATAAAAAGTTCTGCTTTTTTTGGAGAATAGTATGAATGCACGGTTTCTACCCTTATCTTCTTTTATGTGCAGCAAAAACCCCGCATGAGCATAAGTCCATACGGAGTTTCTTGCTTTACTTTTATTTTTCTATGCCGCTAAAAGCCTATCACAACTTCTGCTTTTCTTCGTGGGACATTGTGAATGCGTTACCCGGCACAATGTTCGCACAGTTCCCTTCTGTGCTATCAGTCTAAAGGCTTCATCGTCGGGAACAGAATGACATCGCGGATCGAGTTATTACCGGTCAGCAGCATCACGCACCGGTCGATCCCAATGCCGAGACCGCCTGTGGGAGGCATACCGTATTCGAGAGCATTGATGAAGTCATCATCCATCATACCCGCTTCATCGTCACCCTTGGCGCGCATCTCCATCTGTTTCTGGAAACGTTGCTTCTGATCGATGGGATCATTCAGCTCCGAGAAGGCATTGCCCATTTCACTGCAGCAGATGAACAGTTCAAAGCGTTCGGTAAGTCTGGGATCCTTCGGGCTGCGCTTAGCCAGAGGCGAAACATCGACCGGATGCATGGTGATAAAGGTCGGCTGCACCATGAGCTCTTCGACCTTCTGATCGTAGGACTCGTAAAGAGCGTGTCCCCAGGTGGGCTCAACCTTCTCCATATCCACGCCGGCACTCTTCGCCGCCGCGACAGCCTCCTCGTTGGAAGTGATCGCCATGAAGTCGATCCCTAAATACTCCTTGACTGCTTCGGCCATGGTCATGCGGCGGAAAGGCGGCTTAAGACTGATCTCCTTCCCCTGCCATACCACGTCGTAAGTTCCGAGGATTTCCTTTGCGGCGCCTGATAAAAGGTCTTCAAAGAGATCCATCATATCGTTGAAATCCGCGTAGGATTCGTAAAGCTCAACGGTGGTAAACTCGGGATTATGCTTTGTATCCATGCCCTCATTTCGGAAAATTCTGCCGATCTCATAGACTCTCTCTATTCCTCCGACAATGAGGCGCTTGAGATTGAGCTCGGTAGCGATCCGCAGGAACATATCGATATCAAGGGTGTTGTGATGGGTAATGAACGGTCTTGCTGTAGCGCCGCCGGAAATGGTGTTCAGTACAGGCGTCTCCACCTCCATATATCCCCTGTTATCCAGAAAACGGCGGACATAGGATATAAATTTGGAGCGTATCTCAAAGTTTCTGCGGCTTTCGTCGTTTACAATAAGGTCAACATATCTCTGACGGTATTTCAGCTCCGTGTTGGTCATGCCGTGGAATTTCTCGGGCAAAGGCCGAAGCGATTTGGAGAGCAGAACAACTTTTTCAGCGTGAACAGAGATTTCCTCTGTCTTTGTTTTGAAAACATAACCGGAAACACCGATAATATCACCAATATCGTATTTGCGGAAATCCGCAAATTCCTGTCCGGAAACAGCGTCCGCCCGAATATAAAGCTGTATAAGTCCCCTGTCATCCTTGATATGACAGAAAATTGCCTTGCCCATACCGCGCTTTGACAGGATACGTCCGGCAACGGATACTGTTTTTCCGTCAAAAGCTTCGTAATTATTCTTAATCTCCAGAGACCAGGCGCTTCTCTTGAATTTTGTCTGCTCAAAAGGATTTCTGCCTGCCTGCTGAAGTTCAGCGAGCTTATCCCGTCTTACCTGAAGGATCTCCGACAGCTCCTGCTCATTTTCCTGAACCTTTTTTTCTTCGCTCATGCTTCTACCACCAATCTATAATACATATCATGGGCGTGTCAAACCTGACACGCCTCAAAAATTACTTATTCTCTACGGATACGATCTTGAATTTCAACACGCCGACGGGTGCATCGATATTTACGACATCCCCGATGCGGTGACCGTGAAGTCCCTTGCCCAGCGGTGAATCATCGGAAATACGCCCCTGGCTGGGATTTGCTTCCTGAGAGCCGACGATCTCATATTTCTCTTCGTAATTCTCCTCCATGTCAAGCACGGTGACGATACTTCCGAGAGTCACGGCATCTTTCGGTGCATCCGCTTCAATATTGTCTACGATCTCCGCGTTTTCAATTAAAACCTTTATCTCGGCAATTTTTGAGTAGAGCTTCCCCTGCTCTGTCTTAGCCTCGTCATACTCGCTGTTTTCAGAAAGATCGCCGAAGCTTCTTGCTTCCTTAATGAGCTCGGATACTTCCTTTTCTCTGACGGTCTCAAGATAGATGAGTTCTTCTTTGAGTGCGTCCAGACGCTCCTGGCTCATTTTGAATCTGTTAGAATTAGACATTTGGAAATCCCCTTTTCAAAAAATGATGCAATAAATAGCTTGAAAAGCTTAACTATTATATTGATAAACCGCATAATTGTCAACTCAAATATTTAAGTGCCGCCATAAGCTGGTCATCATTCGATGTACTGGCCGTACCGTCCTGACCACCGGTAGTACCGGAGGTTGTACCGGTCGCGGATTCATCGGAGTTAAAGAGGATCGAATCCGGAACGACTCCTCCGTTTTTACAAAGGTCGACACCGTTGGGCGTAAGATAGGTCTTTGTTGACAGACGGATCGCACTGCCATCCTCTAAAACAAGCGTACTCTGTCTTCTTGTCCTTCCGCTTGTCGGCTCTCCCATCAGCAAGCCCCATTTATATTCCTGAATAACGGCAGCAAACATTTCGGCTTCCGAAAAGGATTCTCCGTTGATAAGAACGACCAGGGGGATCTGTATGCACATACCGTTTGATTCCGTGATCTCCTCGTGACCGTCTTTATCAACTTCTGAAAAAAGCACGCCTTTGGGCAGCAGGTAATCGAGAAGCGTGGCAAGCTCATTTTTAAGTCCGCCGGGATTACCGCGCACATCGATCACAAGTGCAACCGCCTTCTGTGCAAGAAGCGCTTCTATGGCATCAATCGTTTCCTGACCGCTTCCTGCCTCAAAATTGTCTATTTTAACATATCCGGCTTCCGTCTTTTCAAGACGGTAACTGACAGAGCTTGTATGGGATTTTGAGCAATCGACATTGATCGGATCTCCGCCGTTGACATCGAGAACAAACATGGTATTCAATCGGGAACGGATCATCGTTCTGACGTCGTCAAGATCCTTGCCGATAATACTCTGTCCGTCTATTCCGACGATGACCATGCCGCTTGTCAATCCCGCCCAGGCAGCCGGTGATTCGGAGTTTATTGAAACCACCTGATAGCCCAGCGTATTCTCATCCAACTTTATACTCATTCCTATGTCGGAGTATTCATCGGATGAATAGAGCTGATAGGTTTTGTACTCATCCGCTGTCATAAAATAACTCCATTTATCCCCAAGACCGGCAACCATGGCAGCTGATGCGGAATCGCCCATAGCTTTTCTGTCTACCTGATCAATGAATTTTTCATCAACCAGATCCTTGATTTCGATATACCTCATCGCTTCATCGTATTCACTCTCACCGCCCACAGCCTTCACAAGCTTATTGGAGGTCATGAAATATGTACCGCCGGTAAGAACGATCAACAAAGCAAAAACGATTTTAAGAGGAATATCAATATTGAAAAAAGCGGATATAAGTCTTCCTAAAGAACGCAGAAGTCTGCGAAAAATCTTTTTCAAAAAAAATCCTCCAGTACAATTAAAGGCATTTAGCAGGCTTAATATACCCGGCAACCGGACAGTACAAACGCATCTGTCCGGTTGATCTGTTATACTCCGGCGTCCTCAGAAAAAGTAAGTCCCGAGAAAAACTGTTCCGGATCGATTCTGCTGCCTCCCTGAAACACCTCAAAATGGCAGTGCGGCCCGGTCGAAACCCCTGTACTGCCGACAGTGCCTATATTCTGCCCGCGGGAAACGGTGCTTCCGTTGGAAACAGCAATGGTTGCCATATGCCCGTATAAGGTCTGATATCCGTTGCCGTGATCGATCATGACACAGTTACCATAGCCGCTGTTCACCCCGGCCATGGTTACCGTACCCCCGTCTGCCGCAACAATGGCAGCGCCTGATGCCGCGCCTATGTCAAGACCTGTGTGACTTTTCGTCGTGCCGTATACCGGGTGCGTACGAAGGCCGAAGCGACTTGTGATATAGGTACACGAGGGAACAGGCCAGATAAAGGAGCCGGTACCTGTAACGCTCCCTCCTCCCACGCCGCCGGATGCGGCAAGAGCTGCCTGACGCTGTTTTTCAAGAGCTAATGCCATGTTAGCAACACTGGTCTCCGCTTCCTGTTCGTTGGCAGCCAGTTCGGCAAGCACCAGGGCGTTACTCTCGATATCATCCATCAAATCGGTAATAAGCCGGTTCGCTTCATCAAGCTCCACCGAAAGCTGAGCCTGCTCTTCCTCAAGCACATCTCTTTTGGCGATCACTTCATCTTTATAGTTTTCATATTCTTCTCTGACTTCTTCCGTGTACTCACGCGCCTCTATATACGCGTCTTCCAGCATTCTGTCGCTAACCATAATCTCGCCGATATCGTCGACGGCAGAGAGAAATCCACCCAGATCGGAAGTATTGAGAAGGAGCGCTATAAAGCTGTAATTCCCGTTTTCCTCCATAGCACGTACACGGCTTCTGTACATCTCAAGCTGCTTATCTTCAAGAGCTTTTGCCTGATCGACTTCTATGCTTTTGTCTTCGATCATCTTATCATACAAAGCGATCTCGTCGTTATTCAGCTGGATCTGCATCATCGTGTAGGTATTTCGCTCGTCCAGTGCGGCCTTGACCATCATAATGCCGGCCTGCTGCTGTTTCAGGTAATCCACGACCGCCTGCTGCTCCTGACGCTGCCGGACAAGGGCATCCCGTTCTTTTTTGAGCTGTTCAAGCTCTTCCTCGCTCACTGCAAATGCACAGCAGTTTCCGAGAAGAAAAGAGATCAATAATACAACTGATGTTATGCGCGTCAGTTTTTTCTTTATAAATAACGCCATTGTAACACCTGCCAAAAAGCAAAAGGGAGATTTATATCAGCAATTATAGTAGGAAATACCGGAGAAATAGGAAGCCGGATCGACTCTGCTCGCTCCAACATACACCTCGAAGTGACAGTGTGTGCCCGTTGCGCGGCCGGTAGCTCCGAGATAGCCTATGGTCTGTCCCTGCGAAACCGTCTGTCCTGCACTTACGGCAAAGCCGGACATATGAGCATAAACGGTTTTGGTACTGCCGTGGTCAATGATCACATAGTTTCCGTATCCGCTGTCGGAAGAGGCAGTAATTACCGTTCCTCCGTCGGCCGCAATGATAGGCTGACCGTCGTTGCCGAATCCGTCAATATCGATCCCGCTGTGATAAGCCGTCGCACCGGTAAACGGGTCAGTACGGTTGCCGTAGCGGCTGGTAACTCTCATACTGCAGGGAACAGGCCAGATAAAACTGCCGGTACCGCTGACGGTTGCCGAGGCTGCCGGTTCTGTGACTGTGGTGACAGTCCCGTCCGCATTGACCACCTGCTGAACGACCGCCTGTGCCTGTGCCTGCGCGGCCTTCTGTCTGTCCCACTCGGCGATCAGATTGGAGATCTGCGCCGCTGCGGCAGCTTCCTCAGCTTCTGCGGCCTTGTACTCCTCAATAGCCTTCTCGATTTCCTCGGAGAGATCCTCAAGAACTTTATTGGCGGCTGACATCTGCGCCTTGAGCTCGTTCTGCTCACCGCGAAGAACGACCTGCTTTTCTTCGTAATCCGCCTTGATGGCTTCGTAGTTTGCCTTTACCTCTTCCGTCTCTTCCCGAGCCGCTATGTACTGATCTTCAAGAATACGGTCGCTCTCCATAATCTCACCCATATCATCCACAGCAGACATCAGTTCGCTCAGGCTGGAGGTCTGAAGGACAAGAGCGAGGATATTCATTTCCCCGTTTTCCTCCATGGCTCTGACTCTTGTGCGATATTTCTGAAGCTGTCTGTCCTCACGGGTCCTGGCTTCTTCCACAACAGCGGCCTGCTCTGCCACCATATTATCGTATATTTCGATTTGTGTTTCGACCAGATCGATCTGTTCCTGCATCAGCTTATTCTGTTCCATCAGCGCCGCTTTCTGCTCAAGGACATTCGACTGCTGAGACTGCAGCGCCGAAAGTCTCTCCTTGCAGTCTGCTACCTTTGCGGAGAGCTCTTTTTTCTGACTCTGGATTGCATCGATTTCGTTCTGCGTAACCGCATAAGCGGATATTGCATCAAAAAGGAAGGGTAATATCATCAGCAGAACAAGAATGATCGCAATTATACGAACTGTTTTTTTCCTTTTCATAGAATACTTTCCCCTTATTGAAAAAGCAGATATAAATGAATTATCAGACTTTGAGATAATTCCTTATTGCGTTTATACCGCCTACGACGCCGACAAGAATACCGGTTCCGACAAAAGCCACAAGAATGACCATGGCAAGAGAGCGGAAAGGTACAACGGAAATGAGGCTGCCCGTGATACTGCTGACGATTTTGGTAGTTATCAGTTCATAGATACCCCACTCCGCAAAGAACGCCAGACCGCCGCCGATAATTCCCAACACAAGACCTTCTACAACAAAGGGCAGCTTAATAAAGGAATTGTTTGCACCGACCATTTTCATAATGGCGATCTCTTCCCGTCTGGAGAAGGTCGCAAGCTTGATGGTATTGGACATGATGAAAATGGAGACAAAGACAAGAATTACGATAAGTACAAGAGAAACAACGCTGACTATGTTCCGGATGGTCACAAAGGTCTTGGCATATTCAAGATGTGCATTTACCTTGGCGATACCGGGAACACTCTCGAGCGCCAGCTTGCTCTCGGACATCAGAGCAATGTCATGGAGGTGAATGACATAACGGTGTCTGAATACGCTCTCATCGATACCCTCCATAAGGGAATCATCGTACTTGCTCATGAAGCTGTCCATGGCATCGGTACGGGAGACAAATTCAACGGAAGCGATATTGTCAAGTCTTTCCAGACTGCTTTGGATCAGCTTAGCGTCCTCCTCATTCAGATCGTCGCTGACAAAGCAGACGATCTCGTTCTGATCCTCAAGGTCCTTGATCAGAACATCGATGTTTACGGAAAGCAAAGACATTGTACCCATGATAATAAGGCACGCCATAATAATCGTAACAGAGGCAAAGGACATGAATCCGTGCTTTGTAACACTGCGAAAGCCTTCGCGAATAAGATAACCGCAACTACTCAATCTCATAACTGTAATACCCATCATTTCCGTCACTGATCACATGACCGCCGTCAATGGTGACAACGCGCTTGGAAAAAGCATTGACCAGTTCCTTTTCGTGAGTGACGACCATAATAGTCGTTCCCATCTCGTTTATTTTTTCAAAAAGAAGCATCAGCTCCAGACTGCGCACAGGGTCGAGGTTGCCGGTAGGTTCGTCGGCAACGATCATGCTGGGGTTATTGGCCAATGCTCTTGCAATGGCAACACGCTGCTGTTCACCGCCGGAGAGCTCATTGGGCATACGCTTCTCGCGTCCGTCCAGTCCGACAAGTTCGAGAACATACGGCACTCTCTTTCGGATCTCTCTCGGAGAGGCGCCGACAACACGCATAACAAATGCAACGTTGTCATACACCGTCATATTCTCGATCAGTCTGTAATCCTGAAATATAACCCCCAGTGTTCTGCGCACTCTCGGAAGCTTGCTCCTTCGAATGCTCGTCATATTAAAATTATTCACTATCACTTTTCCGGAAGTCGGTCTTATCTCGCCGGTAATCAGCTTCATGATCGTTGTTTTACCGGAGCCCGAAGGGCCGACAAGAAAGACGAACTCTCCCTCGTTGATCGTCAGATCCACGGCATCCAGCGCAAGAGTATTGCTGCTCTCGTAGATCTTTGTTACATTTTCCATCTGAACCATGCTTGAGTCCTCCAAAGACCGTAATATGCCGATCGCACACTACGAATTTAGCTATTATTCGGCTTAAAATCTGGTAATATTCAAAGAATCAAGATACATCTTGACCATCATTGCCACTTTGAAAACTATTGCGTGATCAAATTCTCTCAGATCAAGTCCTGTGATCTTCTTGATCTTTTCCAGCCTGTAAACGAGCGTATTCCTATGTACGTAGAGTTTTCTTGAGGTTTCGGAAACGTTCAGGTTATTTTCAAAAAACTTATTTATCGTTTCGAGAGTATCTTCGTCCAGCGTCTCTATGGGATTTTTCTTGAAAACCTCATTCAGGAACATCTCACAGAGTGTAGTGGGAAGCTGATAGATAATGCGGCCGAGACCGAGAGTTTCATAATTGATTATTGTCTTTTCGCTTTCAAACACGCGCCCGACATCAATAGCCACCTGAGCCTCTTTGTATTTATCGGCAAGCTCTCTCAGATGGTGTGCGTTCGTGCTGACGCCGATCACAGTCCGAACGCCCAGCTCCTCATGAAGCACCTTTTCGATCTTCCTCGCAGCCTTCATGATCTCTTCCGGACAGTTTGCATTGGGCAGAGATTTTACAACGACCACGTCTGCCTCATTGATGTTGAGGACAAAATCTCTCTGTCGGTCGGGGAAAAGACGCTGAATGATTTCGACGGCTGTCACATCAGAGCTTCCCATCTGCCGCACAAGCAGGACCACTCGCGGTTCATCGGTGATGAAGTGCAGTTCTTTTGCCCGGACATAGACATCTCCCGGCAGAATATTGTCGGAAATGATATTTTTGACGAAAGCAGCCTTGTTGTGTTTCTCCTCATAGCTGCTCTTGGCTTCATTAAAAGCAACCGCTTCAATCGCACAGATCGTTTTCGAAACGGAATCGCATCCCTCGACAAAGGCTGCATAATCAAGCTTTGTACTGTCGGAACTCAAAGGACAATAGGTCCTTGTTCCGGTAATGATCTCCTTTTCTCCGTTTTCAAATTCATAGATATGAAAATCATCCATTCTGGAGCCGATCATCGCAAGCTCACTGCTTGCAACGACAAACCCCTGTTCATCCACGACTCCAATGGTGCGATCAACAGAATCTTTCATCTGAATGATCACATTCTGGAAAATTTTGCTGGACATAAAATGCCTCCCTATACTGCACAGCAAAACTCCGAAAAGAGTTTTCGGCAATTTCACAAAAGCTGCGCATTTCTCTTTGCACATAATAACTCATTTCATCGTGATTTTCAATAGAAATCGATACGAATTTTTGTGAAATTTTTTCTCATTATGTTGTATACGTCGAAAAGGGAGGAAAGAAACTGTCCGTTTTCCGTTAAGTTGACAAAAATATACTGTCAATTTCCTCTTGTTCAAGTTCACGAAAGCCGCCGGGGCCAAGGCGGGTATCCACATCTAAAGAGCCGATCCGCAGACGGCGAAGCTCTGTTACGGTTTTACCTCTGGAAGCAAGCATTCTTCTTACCTGGTGGTATTTTCCTTCCACTACCGTGACAAAGCATTCTCTTTCCCCGGTTATCTCAAGCTTCGCAGGAAGGCATTTCGTTCCGTCCGCAAGAATAAGACCATCGGAAAAGGCTTTAGCGTCATTTTCATCAGGGAACCCGTCAACTTTGGCGTAATACAGTTTTTTTATTTCTGATTTGGGTGATATCACCCGATGCGCAAAATCCCCGTCATCTGTCAGCAGCAGGAGTCCGCTTGTATCCTTATCCAGCCGCCCTACAGGGAAGATCTCCTGTCTTTTCACTTCGCTCGGAAGAAGATCCAGAACCGTTTTCTGCTTTCGGTCTTCGGTAGCCGTCAAAACTCCGCAGGGCTTGTCCATCATATAGTAATGAAATTCTTTATATTTCAATGTAATACCATCAAGGCTGATCACATCGTTCTCCGGGTCAAGCTTTGTTTCGGGGATACATACTGTCTTTCCGTTCACGACAACCCTTCCGGCTTTTATAACGGCTTTCAGCTCTTTCCGGCTGGCAATTCCCATATCACCAAGCAGCTTATCAAGTCTCACCAGATTCAACATCGTTCCCCTCCTTTTCTTATCGGCATTATACCAGCATATACTCGGCGGAAGATGAATAGTATGTAAAGGTTCCTCAAAATGACGATAAATATGTTTATGAAACCCCAATAATATTGAAATGGAGATGTCCTATGCTTAAATCAACGGCTGCTTTTACAAAGAAACGTGCCCTCACGATCATTCTTATCGCATCGATCCTTTTTTTCCTGATAATTCTGGCAAAATGGGTCATAGCTTACAAAAATAACACAGGACTATCGACGCTGGATGGTCGTGAAAGTTTCCTGTTTTCCTTAGGCTGGAAAATTGATCGGAACAGCGAACAATTCCGAACGGTATGCCTTCCCGCAAACTTTGACGGAGTGATGGCGGATTATAACATACTGCAGAAGTCGCAGGGCTACGATCTTGAGAAATCCTGCGGAAAGGTGTGCAGTCAATATACTTATAAAATCACGAATTATGCCGATTGCAAAGAGGATGTTTACGCCACCATATATATTTTCGGCCGAGAGGTGATCGGCGGCGATGTTCACACCGTTTCCAGCGACGGGTTCATGCACGGAATAAAAAAGAATTCGAAACTATAAAACGGCCTGCATAAGCAGACCGCTTTTTCAGTATTTTTTGTTGTAGATGATCCAGAAAATGTAATAAACCAGACACTGGAAACAGGTGGTAAAGCACAGCACCTGACACACTAAGAGGCCGTCAAACACAAAATAAGCAATGATCGAGATGATGCACTGGGCGAGGATGGAAATATAAAACGCCATCGACCGCGCTTTATTTGCGATAAATACCGTTCTCTCGTCCTTCTGCATGGCTTCGTAGTCGTGCGCCTTTTCCGGGTTTCGCAATAATTTGGTCGACTGAATGATCCGAAGAATACCTATGGCTACAAATCCAGCAAAGAAACTGCCGATCAGATTGCTATTCTTCGTTTCTTTGACAAAAAAGATGAAAACCGCCCAGCCGACAAGACCAACGAGTGCAAGAATGATCCCGTATCTCCTCTGATTCTTAAGATTCATATAGATTCCTCCTCATAAATAAAAAGCTCCTCAATGCTTGCTTCAAAAAGTCTCGCAAGGCGGAAAGCAAGCTCAATGGACGGACTGTATTTTCCGTTTTCCAGGGAAATGATCGTCTGACGCGACACGCCCACCGCCGCGGCCAGCGCCTGCTGCGTCATTCCCCCCTCTTTTCGTTTTTGTTCGATGTTATTTTTCATTTTTCCTCCCGAAGCAAAGAAATTGTCAAGTTAACTTTACAATGCGAAGTATATCACATCTTTTAAAAATGTCAAGTATATTTTACATTTTTATTTAAAACAGAACGGAGCTTTTGCCCCGTCCCGAAAAGTTTATTTTTTTGTTTTCCCGGCCAGAGAAAATATTCCGAAAGCTATCAGATCGGCGGCGACGATGCTCGCACCGGTGGGCGTTTCAAGGAAATAAGACGCCGTTATTCCGAGTATGAAGCATATTACCGAAATAACCGCCGAGACGATAATGACGGATCTGAAGCTTTTGCAGACGCGCATGGCCGAGAGCGCGGGGAAGATTATCAAACTCGAAATAAGCAGAGCGCCCATCATGCGCATACCGAGAACAACCGTGACGGCAGTCAGTACTGCAAGAAGCATATTGTATAGTTTCGTATTTGTTCCGGTTGCTTTGGTAAAAGTCTCATCAAAGGTGACCGCAAAAATTCTCGGATAAAAAAGCAGAAACAGAATAAGCACGAGTACGGAAAGAACGATGCTCAATACTGTGTCCGACCGGCTGAGAGAAAGGATCCTGCCGAACATATAGCTCGAGACCTCGGTGTTCATTCCGGTTGTGAGAGAGACCGTAATAACGCCGATGGCAAGTGAGGCGCTTGAAATTATCGCGATTGCCGCATCACCCTTTACCTTTGCCGACTGCTGGAGATTCAGAAGAAGGATCGCCGCAACGATCACCACCGGCACGGCCACCCACAAAGGAGCCAGACCGAAAGCGGAGGCCACAGCGAGTGCGCCGAAGCCCACATGGGAAAGCCCGTCACCGATCATAGAATAGCGTTTCAATACAAGGGAAACTCCGAGAAGAGCCGCACAAAGAGAGACCAGCACGCCGACGATCAGTGCTCTCTGCATAAAATGATAGGAAAACATATGGAATAAATCGCTCATACTCTGTTCACCCCCAGGAAGCGGCGGGCTGTATCGCTCTCTCTGTATTCCGCCGAAGTGCCGAAAAAGAGCTGTCTATGTCCTAAATGCAGAATTTTTGTTGCGTAACGTACCGCTTCATGAATATCATGGGAAACCATGATGACAGAGATATTATCGCACAGGTTTACAAGCTTGATAAGATTGTACATCTCCCCGGTTGCGATCGGATCAAGTCCCGTGACAGGCTCGTCCAGCAAAAGGAGCTTTTTTGTCGCACAAAGCGCCCTTGCCAGAAGAACTCTCTGCTGCTGTCCGCCGGAAAGAGAATGATAGCTCTCGTTTCTGAGGTCCTCTATGCCCATGCGTTCCATATTGAGTTTTGCAAGCTCACGTTCTTTCTTTCCATAACCGATTCTTTTTCCGAGAGAGTTGAGACAGCCAGACAGGACTACCTCATTAACGCTGGCGGGAAAATCCTTCTGCAGTTGGGTCTGCTGCGGGAGATAGCCTATTTCGGTCGGTTTCAGTCCGTCTCCGAGCTTTATCCTGCCGCTGTCCGGCGCTTTCAGTCCGAGGAGTCCTTTGATAAGCGTTGACTTTCCGGAACCGTTTTCCCCGACGATACAGAGATAGTCCCCCGCGTTTATTTCAAAATCCACTCCTTCCAGCACGGTTTTCCCGTCATAAGAGAAAGAGAGGTTCTCACATTTCATCAAAGCCATCAGCCTAAAGCCTCCCGGAGATTATCCGCATTTTTTTCCATCAGTTCCAGATACGTCACACCGGACTTGAATTCATCCGAGCTTACATTCTGACAGGAGTGAAAGAGAAGCTTCTGACATCCCGTATCCTCGCAGATGATGTCCGCCATTTTCCCGTTGGAAAACTCTATATAGAATACCGCAGGCAGATCACGTTCTCTCACCCTGTCGATCAGAAAGGCCACCGTTTTCGCCGACGGCTCCGTATCCTCCGCACAGCCGGGAAATGCGGCGTAATAATCAAGACCGTATTCCTCAATAAAATACCGCACCGGAAACCGGTCGGCAAATACGAGCGTCCGGTTGGCGGCTTTGTCAACCGTCTCTCTTATTTCTGCATCAAGCTCCTCAAGTTTTTCGGCATATGTCCCGCAGTTTCGGGTATAATACGCCGCATTCTCTTTGTCCGTATCGCAGAGCACACGGCAGATCTCTTCACAGATCAATGCAGCGTTCACCGGAGAAGACCAGACATGTTCATCATATTCTTTTTCATGTTCGTGTTCATGCTCCTGTTCGCAGCTCTCTTCATGATCATCGTGGTCTTCTTCCTGTTCGTGAGAATGAGCGTGCCGAACCGACTGCATCCCCTCCCGCGTTTCCTCCTCTACAGTCTCAACACAATCCATCATGCGGACAACAGTAATATCCCTGTCACAGCCTTCGAGGATCTCTTCCAGCCATTCCTCGCTTTCCCCGCCATTACAGACAAGCACGTCGCAGTTTTCGATCCTTATGATATCCTGCGGCGTAGGCTCAAAGCCGTGTATTTCCGTCCCGGGCGGTATAAGAAGCGTGACCGAAGCGCAGTCTCCTGCGATTTCTCTTACAAAATCGCAGGCGGGAAACACGGAGGTCACAATATTAAGACCGTTCACTGCCGCTATTTCACTTTCGTTGCCGCAGCCGGACAGCAAAAGCACCGAAACGGCGGTCAGAAAAAAAGAAAAAAATTTTTTTAACATTATTTCCTCATAAAAGAATTCGTATTATTTATATTTTATCATAACAGGCACTGTATGACAAGTATTTAGCGTCAGTGAAATTTTCGTTTTTGAATTTTTACAAAATATACTTTTATTTCTAATTGGTTTATGGTAATATTAAAAAAGGAAGGATGTGAATAAGACTTGCCTAAGCAGCTTGGAAAAAAAGAAATAGCCGCGAACCGGAAAGCTTTCCATGAGTATTTCATTTTGGAAAGATTTGAGGCCGGTATCGAGCTTGCAGGCACTGAGGTCAAGTCCATCCGCGCCGGCAATGTCAATCTGAAAGATTCGTTCTGCACCGTCAAAAACGGTGAGCTTTTTGTACGCGGGATGCATATCTCTCCTTATGAGCAGGGCAACATTTTCAACCGTGACCCGGATCGGGCAAGGAGACTTCTGATGCATAAGCGTGAGATCATCAAGCTCAACGCCTGTGTCATGCAGGACGGCGTTGCCCTCATTCCCCTGTCTTTATATTTCAAGGACAGCAAGGTCAAGGTCGAGCTTGGGCTGTGCAAAGGAAAAAAGCTTCATGATAAACGTGACAGCGAAGCTGACAGACAGTCAAAGCGCGACATCGACAGAGTATTGAAAGAGAGGAATTATCAATGAGCAATCCCATCGTCACCATAGAAATGGAGTCCGGCGACATCATGAAGGCCGAGCTCTATCCGGAAATCGCACCGAATACCGTCAATAATTTTATCTCCCTTATCAAAAAGGGTTTTTATGACGGCGTGATCTTCCACCGCGTTATTCCCGGCTTCATGATCCAGGGCGGTGACCCTAAGGGCGTCGGTGTCGGCGGTCCCGGTTACTGCATCAAGGGTGAGTTTACCTCCAACGGCTTCAAAAACGATCTCAAGCACGACCGCGGCGTACTCTCCATGGCTCGCACCATGGCTCCTAATTCCGCCGGCAGTCAGTTTTTTGTGATGCATGAAGACTCGCCCCATCTTGACGGGCAGTATGCCTCCTTCGGCAAGCTCATTGAGGGTATCGAGACAGTGGATAAGATCTGTGAAGTGCGCACAGACTATAACGACAAGCCCAGGATTCCTCAGGTCATGAAAAAGGTCACTGTTGAGACCTTCGGTGTTGAGTATCCTGAACCCGAAAAGTGCTGATCTTCCCTATAATTAACTCAGGGTTTTTCCCTGAGTATATACGGGGATGTAACGGTTTCGACGGGGGTGCGGAGGCAGAAATAGCGGGCGGATGCGCCTGACATCCATAAAACGGGCAATCTTTATAAATTAAAGAACAAACCTTTTACCGTTAGAAACGGTCTTCTCGCTGCATAATCAGTGAGCGTTCCGCCCGGGAGGACCACGGCCTGGGACGGGGCGTCGACAAGTGGTGAACGTGTGTGCGCAAAGCTTTGAGCGTACCACGTAAAATGAAGCTACTAAGGCTCTGAGTGTGACGGCTCACGCTTTGCCGAGGGAATGCAAATAACCGTCTGCGCCCGGAGAAGTTTCTGTTGATGTGCTTTCGGACAGGGGTTCAACTCCCCTCATCTCCACTCTTGGAGAGCCAGTCGAACCCATTCTGCTGTAAGACAATTACAGCGGATGGGATGGAAATTGTTCTTTCCATTCCCTGCTATGGGTTCATGGCTCGGGCATATTTGCCCAAATAACAAAAGACCGTTTCTTTGCACTGATGCATTGAAACGTAAGCGTCAAACGTGACGGCGGATTGAAATAGAAGCAAGAAAATGCGACAATATCAAGGAACATCAGGACTCTCGGGGAGTATGAGAGAGTTTCAGTAACTCTCAGAGAGTCTCAAAGAAAATCAGAAAGAAGATATT
>JAZLGK010000145.1:0-4330 GCA_045616265.1 Candidatus Limivicinus sp.
TTTTCACTTATAAAACCTCCTATTATTCTGTGATGCGGTTGGCAAACCCACATCACTCTATACCGGGAGGTTTTATTTGCCAAGGCTTTTTTTCCCACCCCTGGCAGAACCAGGGGTTTTGTCAAGCTAAAGCGCCAATAAGAAAGTGCGGCTACTGAAGTAACCGCACGAAAAACACAAACTCCGATAGTCGCCAAACCAACTCTGCGGAAATGAAGACAACTTAACAGTAACCCTTTTCATACCAGCAGAATCGGAATTTGCATTTTTGTCAAATTCTAATTATTGGCAGAAAGATGGTATAATAACCCTTTGGAAAAAACAGGGTTTCTGCATAATTCAGTTGGTTGAGCACTGTCAGTTTAACATTTTCCGAGAATCATTGCAATATTTTTCAAAAAAAGCAAAAATAATCCCTCCCCGTATACGGAACACACCGGATACGGGGAGGGATTGTCTGCGCCGGAAAGCTTTGACCGGCTCAATATTCAGTTTTATTTTTTATATAATAAATCCTCCGTCCACGCCTAAAACCTGTCCGGTGGTGTAGGTCGCGTTCGCCAGATACAGCACTGCGTCCGCGATCTCGCAGGGAGTGCCGAGTCTGCCGAGGGGGATGCTGTCTCTGGCGAGCATATCCAGCGTTTCCTGCCCGAGCACCTGCACCATGTCGGTGTCGATCACGCCGGGAGCCACGCAGTTTACCCGAATGCCGGTAGGAGCCAGCTCCGCCGCAAGAGAGCGGGTCAGACCGATGATGGCGTGCTTGGTTGTGGAATAGGTCACCTCGCAGGACGCGCCGTGACTGCCCCAGATGGAGCTGATGTTGATGATACATCCGTCGTGCTCATGGAGCATACTGCCGATGACCGCCTGCGTGCAGTTGAAGCAGCCGTTTATATTCACGTCAAAAATACGTTTCCAGACCTCCGGCGTGATGTCCTGAAACTGCTGCTGCCGCGCTATACCGGCATTGTTCACTAAAAGCGTGACCTTGCCGAGCGTTTTTTCTGTTTCCTGAACCATGGCTCTGACATCATCCGCCTGTGACACATCACACTGATATGTCATGACCTCGCAGCCCTCCGCTCTGAGCTTTTCCGCAAGCTCCTCCGCCTTGTCCTCACGCTCTATGTAGTTTATGCAGACGCTCCAGCCGTTTCTCGCAAGCAGCGCCGCCGTGGCGGCTCCTATGCCTCTGGATGAGCCTGTTACCAACGCAACCTTTTTCATTTTTTCACTCTTTTCTATTTAAGTAAACAATTTTTTATTAATTCCGTGCTGTATGCGGCCAGCTCTCTTGTCTTTGTCTCCTTTACCCGCTCTGCCGGGATCACTTCCAGAATATGAAGCTCGGTATCGGTGCTGCGCCGGAACATATTTTTCGATATGCTTCCCGTACCGCGAAGTGCCGCCACGACCACCGGCACACCGGCTTTCTGCGCGATCTTGAAGGAACCCGCGTGAAACGGGAGCAGAATATCCTCCGTCCTGTTTCTCGTCCCCTCCGGGAAAATGACCGTGGAGCAGAAGTCTTTTTTCAGATAGTCCGCCGCTGCGAGGACCGTTTTTACGGCTTCCCGGTCGTTTCCTCTGTCGATGGGGAGACAGCCCGCCGCATAACCGACCTTACCCACCGCCGGGAGTGATAATGCTTCGGGCTTTCCGACAAAGGCAATATTATAGTCCTTCAGGTATTTCACGATGATGAGCGGGTCAAAAAGGGAGCGGTGATTGCACACCAGCAAAAATCTCTCATTTTTCGGGAGCTTTTCGCTTCCGTACACCTTCGTCCGCACCCCGCAATAGCCCAGTGCAAGAGAAGAGATCCCGACACAGCCTCTCCGGCAGAGGCGGCTCTGCTTTCGGATCGGTTTTGATACGTCCACAAACAGTCCGACAACTGCCCAGAACAGCATATATAGGACATTGACAAGCAGGAAGCTCCCCGCCAGAACCGGCAGAGCTTTCAGCCACGCAAATGGGAAACAGCAGAAATATACGGAAGAAATTATTATCGCAATAATTAAAAAAAGCAATATCAAGGTTTTTCCCTCCCGGCAAGAACGACCTTGTATATAATATCACTTATTTTCCCTTTTCCAATAACGCCTCTCTATTCTTGACGAAAAATTTACATTTATCCGATGTTGACAAGTTCTCATAAAACAAATATTATAGTTCCCGGGAGGTGCTGCCGTGAAAATCTCAGATGTTTCGGAGCTCTTTGAGCTTATCGACCGGACAGACAATATGCCGGAGGATGCCGATTTCTGCCTCACGCTTCCGGACGACTCCATGGCGCCGTTCTTCCCTGCCGGATCGGATGTTTATGTATCGTCTCAACGCGCTCCCGCCGAATTCGACGCAGGGATCTTTTTCTATGAGGGAAAAGTGCTGTGCCGCCAGTGGTGTGAGGATTTTTCCGGCGCTCTCCATCTACTTCCGGCCAATCCCGCCCTCCGGGACATCTGTATCATCATCCCGAAACGGCTTCGGGACAAATGTCTCTGCCTCGGGAGCGTCCTATCCGATCGGAAACTTTCGAGACCGATCTACCGGTTCTGAAAAACCGCTCATGCCAAAAAGAAAAAACCTCTTTACTTCTGCACACAAACTGTGTATAATGAAGTGAACGCACAGTTATTAATGGGAGGATTATTTATGGATATTATAAAGAACGTAAACGGAAAAACCCTTAACATTGCTTTGGTCGGCCGCCTTGATACCATTACTGCCCCCGATCTCGATAAAGAGCTGAAAGATTCTCTCGCCGGTGTTGAAGCTCTCGCTTTCGATTTTTCACAGCTTGAGTACATATCTTCCGCCGGTCTGCGTGTTTTGCTCAGCGCTCAGAAGCTCATGAACAAGCAGGGCAGCATGACTCTTGCCAATGTTAATGACAGTATTCTCGAAGTTTTTGAGATGACCGGTTTCTCCGATATTCTCACTATTATCTGATTTTAAAGTGTATTTTGGCTGCGGCATATTTTGCCGCAGCCTTTTATGCTTCCATCTGTTTTCCCAGGAAGGAGGCCACCGTCTCGGCAAGCTTTCTTTCCAGCTCTCCGCAGGAGACCATGTCCTTTCCGTCAATAAAGAGCACACAGCCCAGCACATCGCCCTCGGCTGTCACCGGCGCGGCCACAGATACGCGGTACTTCTCCTCGCCCTCCGCCGCAGGAAGCGCCGTGCCGCTTCCCAGATAGACAGTGCGCTTCTCCATGATCTCCGCGAGCTGTCGGCTCACCGGCTTGTCCAGAAGTTCCTTTTTTGCGCCGCCCGCCACCGC
The DNA here is from genome assembly GCA_045616265.1 of Candidatus Limivicinus sp. GTDB lineage: Bacteria > Bacillota > Clostridia > Oscillospirales > Oscillospiraceae > Limivicinus. The sequence continues at coordinate 3,293 of JAZLGK010000145.1, forward strand.
AATAATGTTTTCCCTGTCGCACACCGCCGCTATGCCGTCGGTGGCTTTTTTTATGCTCTCGCAGATCTGCGAAGCAAAATCCGCCAGCTCCCCGATGGGGGAATATTTCTTGAAAATCAGCTCTCCTTCCTTGTCGGTAAAGATCTCCAAGGGGTCGCCCTCGCGGATACGCATCGTGCGGCGGATCTCCTTCGGTATGACAACACGCCCCAGATCGTCGATCCGGCGTACCATTCCGGTTGCTTTCATGTTTTTCTCTCCTTTGGCTCATTTTGTCTTCGCTGATATTATCTGCGAATCGTGGGAGAATATGCGGGGAGAAATGATTCTCGTATTCAGCGCAGCAGATCGTAAAGCCAATCATCTTCTTCGGATTTGCGCCGTTCCTCTTCTTCCTCTTCGCGGCGATACTCGCTGTCATCCCAGTTATATGTATATGTTCCGGAATCATAAGAGAATCCGTCACGTTCGATGTATTCGTAATCGCCGGTTTCGTAATTCAAGCACCACTTTGCCATATCAATCATACTCCTTCAGTACATATTCGAGCATTTTCAGAGCAGAGCTCTTTTGGGCGTCTTTGTCCATAAAAAACACCTTTCAGTAAATATTTTACCAAAAGGCATAATGATAGCCTGACACATAGACTACTCCCTTGGAGTTCTCTTTCGTCAGACTTAATAAATTAATGTTCTCTGATATTACAGCCCGATTCTCCGTCATATCTCCATCAACGCGGGAAGAAAAGCAGGATGCGAGAGGGAGGTTTACATAAAAATTGCTCGCTTGTTTCAATCGTATGTATTCTCCGTCTTTCTTACCGTCCGCAGCTACGCTCTGATACTATTCTCAACGCACCTGACGGCGCTATAAAAAGGTGACTTTGTCTACTTTTTAATGGTAACCTCTAATAATTAGGTTATCCATCGTATTTTATCTGTTTTTGTATTTTTTGAACAGCAGATTCCAAAACCGAGAACCGAAAAACATGATTTCCCAATATTTCGGGGTGAATCAGCCCCGATAATCGGGATATTT
>JAZLGK010000146.1:0-82373 GCA_045616265.1 Candidatus Limivicinus sp.
ATCCCGATTATCGGGGCTGATTCACCCCGAAATATTGGGAAATCATGTTTTTCGGTTCTCGGTTTTGGAATCTGCTGTTCAAAAAATACAAAAACAGATAAAATACGATGGATAACCTAATTATTAGAGGTTACCTTAAATTAATAATCATCTTGTCATTCCTTTTCTTCGCGTGATAAGAGGCAGCGATTTCATTACTATTTGTGCCGACGCGAAGCGGCGGAACGGATGATTAATATGAAAAACGGCCACTTAAAGGCGGTTCGCCATAAGGATTTACAGGTTTTGAGCCGCCTTTTTTCGCCCATACTGCATAAAAAATTCCGGAAATACGACAGTATTCCCGGGATTTTATTATATTGTCTGGACGAAAAATGACTGGCTCAAAACTGCTTCGCACCTGAAAAGCCGGATTTTTTTGGCAGGACAAGGCAAATCGCCGCAGGAATACTTTGTGTATTTCAAGGCGATTTAACACAGTACTGTCGGAAAAAGACGCTTTTCAGGCTGTAAATCCCTATGGTGAACCGTCTAACCTGTGACCGTTTTTTTCGTTATAAGAGGGGATAGCCCGCGGAAATAAGTTCTCTTTCAATATCGTCAACGTGCTGGAGGTTTCGCGTTTCAAGCGACATCGTGACGATACAGGATACAACGTCCGATTCTTTATCCTCTCTTGAATGGCTGATATTAATAATATTTGCTCCTGTTTTGGCAACGACCTGCAGGAGACCAATGAGGCTGCCGGGTTTGTCGGCGATCTTTGTCGTAATTTCCGTGATGCGTCCGGTTTTGGTCAGAGCCTTGGTAATAACGCGGGAAATGGTGGTGACGTCAATGTTGCCGCCGGACACAATGCACACGGTCTTCTTATCCACGATATTGACCTTGCCGAACATGACTGCGGCAACAGCGGCGGCGCCTGCGCCTTCTGCTACGGTCTTCTGATCCTCCATAAGCGCTAAAATGGCAGTCGCGATCTCGTCCTCTTTGACCGTGACGATCTCATCAACATATTTCTGACAGTAATCGAATGTCAGAGAGCCGGGACATTTAACGGCGATCCCATCCGCAATGGTCGTTACGGAAGGAAGAGCCGTGGGTCTCCCTTCCCGTCTGGAGACATACATGGAGGCGGCTCCGGCGGCCTGGACGCCAATGACTCTGCAGGAAGGCTTGAGGCTTTTGATAGCGCAGCCCACGCCGCTTATAAGCCCGCCTCCGCCAATCGATACGACCACCTGATCCACGTCGGGGAGTTGTTCGAGAATCTCAAGACCGACCGTACCCTGACCGGCCATGACGTATTCGTCATTAAAGGGATGGGCAAAGGTATAACCGTATTCCTTTACCATGCGTTCCGCTTCCGCAGCGGCATCATCGTAGACTCCCGGAACAAGAACAACTTCCGCACCGTAGTTTCTTGTAGCCTCGACCTTGCTGAGAGGAGCGCCGGCCGGCATACAGATAATAGAGCGTATGCCGAGTTTTGACGCCGACAGGGCGATTCCCTGCGCGTGGTTTCCGGCAGAGCAGGCGATGACGCCTTTCCTGCGTTCTTCTTCTGTGAGAGAGCGCAGCTTATTGAAGGCTCCTCTGACCTTGAAAGCTCCGGTAAGCTGAAGATTTTCGGATTTTATGTAGATATTGTGACCCAGATTTTTGGCGGGCGTAAGAGGCGTGATACGTGCAACATCTTTAAGCGCTTCACGGGCATCCAGTATCATTCCGAGATCAAGCATATAAGCATCTCCATTCTGTTTTTATTTGCTTTTTTTATATTAGCACATATTTGACAAAATGTATATAACGGAAATGCTGATAAGTTGAATTTCGAAAAAACGGGAAAGCAAAAAAATGATTTACAATTAGCGTTGTTTGTAGTAAAATCAACCTGTTGCGGAATTTCGCATCAAATTATGCTAAAGAGGTGTTTTCATGAGCCGTGTAGTAGGTACTTCTTCAAGAGGCCTTCGTGCGCCGATCATTCGAGAGGGAGACGATCTGGTCAGAATCGTCACTGACTCCGTAATGCAGGCACAGGCAAACGGCGAACTTCAGGTAAGAGACAGAGATGTTCTGGCTATGACAGAGGCTATTGTCGCAAGAGCGCAGGGAAACTATGCCACTGTTGATGATATAGCAGAGGACGTCCGTGCAAAGCTCGGCGGAGAGACGGTCGGCGTTATTTTCCCCATTCTCAGCCGCAACCGCTTTTCCGTCTGTCTTCGCGGTATTGCAAAAGGAACAAAAAAGATCATCCTGATGCTTTCCTATCCCTCGGATGAAGTCGGAAACCACCTTGTAGATATAGACGAGCTGGATGAGAAGGGTGTCGATCCTTATAGAGATGTTCTCTCTCTTGAAAAGTACCGTGAGCTTTTCGGGTATAAGAAGCACCGCTTCACGGGAGTGGATTATATTGAATTCTATTCCGAGCTTATTAAGGACTGCGGCGCCGAGGTTGAAGTCATTTTCGCAAACGACGCCAGAGCTATTCTGAAATACACTAAAAATGTCATCTGCTGTGACATCCATACCCGGGCGCGTACCAAGCGTATTCTGAAAGGAAACGGTGCGGAGAAAGTATTCGGACTGGATGATATTCTTACTTCTCCTGTCAACGGCAGCGGATACAACGAAAATTTCGGCCTTTTGGGTACAAACAAAGCGACCGAGGATAAGGTAAAGCTTTTCCCGAGAGACTGTCAGGTTCTGGTTGAGGACATTCAGAGGAGAATGGCAGAACTGACCGGAAAGCACATCGAAGTCATGGTTTACGGCGACGGCGCGTTCAAAGACCCCGTGGGTAAGATCTGGGAGCTTGCAGACCCGATCGTATCCCCGGCCTATACTTCCGGTCTGGAAGGAACGCCCAATGAGCTCAAGCTCAAATATCTTGCCGATAACGAATTTGCCGAATTGAATGGTGAAGAGCTGAAAGAAGCCATAAAAGGCGAAATAGAGAAGAAGGACGGCAGCCTTGTCGGTAAAATGGCCTCTGAAGGTACAACTCCGAGAAGACTTACCGACCTGATCGGTTCTCTGTGCGACCTTACCTCCGGAAGCGGAGATAAAGGAACTCCGATCGTATACATTCAGGGCTATTTTGACAACTATACCGCCGAATACTGATTTGGATCAAGACCTCTTTGTAAAAGCTCAAAGGGGCCTTTTTCTGCTCTGCGATGATTCTCCTGAAGCGTCCCTGATTCGGCTTTAAGCGGAATACACTGTCAGAATGTCTGATAAAAAGGAATCTGCGGAAGAATTTTTTCGATTGCTTTCGTTAATTTTCACAAAAAAGGAATGACGGATTTATACATAATTACAGTTTTCTTTTGAAAAAGCAAATTTAGTTGACACAGTGAAACAGGGGAGAATATAATATAGGTGCGGATTGTGTGAACGTTCCCATACTATGAATTGCCTGTTTTCCCGGCAGTTTAAAATACAGAAATGAACATAAAGGGAGTTTTTTCCGCAATATGTATAGAGCCAAACATAAGATTTACGAAGGAGGAACATAGGATGGGAAAAAAGGACTGGTATATTATTGACGGGTACAGACCTCCGAAGGGACCGGGCGAAGTTCCCTATGAAGGTCATGAAGCCATCATGATACTCAATACGGGCAAGAAAGATGCTCACTGTCTGATCGATGTCTATTTTGAAGACAGAGATCCGGTCCTCGGAATCGAATATACGGCGCCGGCAGAGAGGATCAGTTGCTTCCGCTCAAACGACCGTTCTGTATTTAAAGATTTAGAGCTCAAGGTCAATATGCAGTATTCGCTGCGCATTCGCAGTGATGAAGCGATCATCGTCCAGTACGGCCGGTGCGATGTCAGCCAGCCGAATCTGGCTTATCTGGCAACGCTTGGCTACGCGGAATAAAATTTAAGGAGTGTATTTGAAATGAATAAAAGAGCTTTTATTCCTCAAAGCGAATTTGAACAGCGCATCTCCAATATCCGTGCGGAGATGGAGAAGAGAGATCTTGATGCGTTTTTTGTATACGGAGACGAGTACAGAAAAGAAAATCTCCGCTATGTGAGCAACTACTGGCCTCTTTTTGAGCGCGGCGCTATGCTTATGGGACGGACAGGCAGTCCGATCGTCCTCTGTGCTCCGGAAGGGGAGCAGGTCGCAAAAGAAATGAGTGTGTGGCCGGATGTACGGCTGCTGCCCGATTTTCTCTGCGTCACCGTTCCCGATGAGATCGACTATCCGCTTGCGACTTATACAAGCTTCGGTAAGCTTGCAAAAGAGCTGCGCGAGGTCGGAAAGCTTGAGCGTCTCGGTGTTGTGGGTCTGGGAGATATGTCCGCCCCTCTGCTTGAAAGCGTAAAAGCGGCGTTCGGCTGTGAGATCGTTGACTGTGCGGATGTTCTTTACGATCTGAGAAAAACAAAGTCCCCCAACGAGATCGCCTGCCTGAAAGAAGCGGCAAGAATTGCGGAAGCCGGTTTTCGCGCGATGATGGCGGAAGACATTATCGGCAAAACGGAGCGCTATGCTGCCGGTATCGCAGAGGGAGAAGCCCGAAAGCAGGGGGCGGAGGCTGTCATATTTACAGTCTATGGCTCCGGTGACCGTTCCGCAAAGATCATAGGCCGCCCCGAAGAGAAGATCATTGAAGACGGTGATATGATCATGTGTGCTCTGGCAATACAGTATGAAGGCTATGTTTCCACCTGCGAATTTCCCTATGCTGTCGGCAATTATTCGGAGGAAACAAAGCGTGTTATCGATGTCCTCGTTCATGCCAGCGCCGCAGGTCTTCCGTATCTGAAGGCGGGAGAGCCGATGAAGAACTTTGTATGCGCGGTTCGCAACTATTTCCGCGAAGTAGGTCTTTCAAAGTATGACGTATATCCTCCTCTCCACGGGATCGGCTGTGCGGAAGCCGAAAGCCCTTACCCGGATGAGAACACGGAGAAGTGCTTTGAAGCCGGTATGTGTGTCAATACCGATATTTCCCTGTTCGGTCTGCCGGGCGGCTCCAACAGGATTGAGGAAGGCTTCATAATCAGAGAAAACGGTGCGGAGACCCTGTTCCCGTTTATGCGCAAGTATTACGAGGACTGGCTGAAAAATAACTGATCTGACGGATATCACAGCGTTTTGCGTAAATTTTTATACAGGAAAGAGATGATCGACATGAACCAGGACGATATTCTGGTATTAGATAAAATAAACAAAAGCTTTCCGGGCGTCCATGCTCTGAAAAATATGTCTTTCTCGGCACGCCGCGGTGAGGTTCATGCCATTTGCGGAGAGAACGGCGCGGGAAAATCCACCCTTATGAAGGTCCTGACCGGCGTTTACAAGCAGGATTCCGGCAGCATCTGCATTGCGGGCAATAAAGTTGATATCAAAAGCCCGAATGACGCTTTTGAACAGGGTATTTCGATCATGTATCAGGAAACCTCTCTCTTTAATGAGATGACGATCCTTGAGAATATGTTTCTTAACCACGAGATAACCAAGAAAGTCGGTCTGCTGTCTGTTCTGGACTATAAGGCAATGGAAGATAAGGTCAGCGCGATTTTTGAAAAAATGAATGTCCGGCTGAATCTTCATGAAAAAGTCAAGAATATCGGCATGGCATCCAAGCAGTTGGTCGAGATCGCCAAAGCGCTGACATTTAACTCAAAGATCTTGGTAATGGACGAGCCGACCGCTTCCCTTACCGACCGTGAGGTCACGGCGCTTTTCGAGATCATACGGAACCTCAAGGCAGAGGGCGTAACGATCATCTATATCTCTCACCGACTGGAGGAGATTTTTGAGATCTGCGACCGTGTCACCGTCATCCGTGACGGAGAGTATATTTCGTGCCGCAATGTTGCGGACACGACCAAGGATCTTCTCGTATCCGAAATGGTCGGCCGTCAGGTCTCATCTTACTACCCGAAGATCGATGTAGAGATCGGCGATGTTGCCGTTGAGATCAAGAATATCAATCAGGGAAGACTTCTGAAGAACGTCAGTCTGAATGTCAGAAAAGGCGAGATCGTCGGTCTCAGCGGACTGGCCGGCGCCGGCCGTACAGAGCTTGCGGAGGCGATCTGCGGTATTACCAAGATCGATTCCGGAGAGATTTTTATCGACGGTGTGGAGACAAAAATAGACAATTACCGCAAAGCCATGGCGGACGGCATTGTTTACGTTTCGGAAGACCGCGGAAAATACGGACTTGTTCTCGGAATGGACATCAAGAAGAACGTATCTCTCCCACAGCTTGACCGTATCGCGAAACAGGGCTTTTTGAACTTTGAGAAAGAAAAAGAGCTCGGAAAAGAAGCGATCGGACAGTTTGACATTAAAGCGCCCAATGAGGACTTTATTGTGGAAAACCTCTCCGGCGGCAATCAGCAGAAGGTGTCTGTTGCCCGCGCAACGGCGCTCGAACCGAAAATGATGATCCTCGACGAGCCTACACGCGGTGTTGATGTCGGTGCAAAAGCCGAGATCCACAGGATCATCGGTCAGCTCGTAGAGAAGGGGCTTTCTATCCTTATGATCTCATCCGAATTGCCGGAATTGCTCGGAATGTGCGACCGTATTTACGTTATGAATGCAGGACGGATCGTCGGAGAGTTTGACCGTAAAGAGGCAACACAGGAAAAGATCCTGAAGGTTGCTCTTGAAGCGGAAAATTAACGAAAGGCGAGGTATTGTCATGAATAACGATAAAAACAATGCATCCGTGGCCGTGAAGAAAAGAGGTATTACGACCGAGGGCTTTCTCGCCATCCTGATCGTAGTGATCCTTGCTCTTCTGTACTTTTTTACCGGCGGAACCTCCGGTTTCTTCTCCACCCAGAACATTATCAATGTTCTTCGAGTGTTTTCCTATCTCTTTATCGCCGGAATCGGCATGACGATGATCATCATTACAGGCAACATTGATATTTCCTTCGGAGCGGTCATTTCCGTTATCGCGATCGTTATGGCTGCCGTCAGTAAAATATCGCCGAATGTTCAGTGGTACGTGTTTATCCCCTGCGGTATGATCACCGGTGCGCTTCTATGCGGCTTTAACGCCTGGATGATGTCCAAGTTCCGTATTCCCTCCATGGTCATCACGCTTGCAACGACCCAGATCTATTTCGGGATCCTGCTTCTTTTCCTGGAAGGCTCCATCTATAACCTCCGCTCCAACTGGACATGGATCTACAACAAGGCAAATTTCTTCAACGGTTATGTTCCGGCCCTGGTCGTTCTGGCTTTTGTGCTGCTGATCATCTCCATCCTGTTCTTTAAGTATTCAAGATTCTGCAAGAAGCTTTATGCTATCGGAAATAACCGCAAGGGCGCCGTTTATGCCGGTATTAATGTTGACAGGACCCTGATCATAGCTTACATGATCGGCGGAGCGCTCCTCGCCTTCTCCTCCACGATCCTTGCGACCTCCGGCAAACGCGTTACCTGCACGGTCGGCTACGGCGTTGAGATGAAAGTTATTGCCGCCTGCGTCGTCGGCGGAACAAGCGCGGTCGGCGGCTCCGGCAATATTTACGGTACGGCTCTCGGCGCTCTGCTCCTTGCCATTATCAGCCCTGCTCTTACGCAGCTTGGTATTGATACCAACTGGACAGATTTCTTTACCGGTGTTATTATTGTTGCAGCTATCATCGTCAGCGCTCTGCGCGACCTTGAAAAGCCCGCAAATAAGAAATAAGAGGGGGCTTTGTAATGGAAAAGAAAAAATTTAAATTTACCTACAACTATGCGCTGATCGCCATATGCATTGTTCTCTTTGCTGTTTTCTACATATTCAATCATCATTTTATTAATTTAGGCGCGATAAAACTCACGATCGAGCTGGCGATCATGGCCTGCGCCATGACAATGCTTATTATCATGGCCGGCATCGACTTCTCTCTCTGCTCGACCGCGACACTCTCTGCCGCTGTCGGCGGGATCGTGTTCAGCGTTACCCAGAACGCCTTTCTGGGCGTACTCGTCAGTCTGCTGATCGGCGCACTGTGCGGAAGCTTCAACGGCTTTATGGTCGCCGTTCTGAAGCTGCCTCCGCTGATCACGACCCTTGCCACCATGTATCTTTACAAAGGCATCGCCAAAGCGGTCACGCTTGCCTCCGGCTGGGGCACCAACGTGGCTACCACCCCCGTTGCGACCTTCCTTGGCAGCCATAACCTGTTCGGCGTTATTCCGACACAGTTTGTCGTTCTTGCCGTCTTAGCGGTCATACTTCATATCGTCCTTTCCAAGACGGTTTACGGCCGTACCCTTTACGCGATCGGTCTCAACGAAAATGCGGCGCGCTTTGCCGGTATCAATGTTACAAAGATCAAGTTCCTGACTTATGCGCTCGCCGGCTGCATTTTTGCCCTTGCCGGACAGGTTCTGATGGGACGCTTTTCGACCGTTCAGTATGACTCCGCAGACAGCTACCAGATGCAGGTCATCATTGTCTGCGTACTCGGCGGCTGCAACATGAACGGCGGACGCGGCACCATCGGCGGGACACTTTTAGGAGCCGCTATCATCAATCTGCTTGTCAGCGGCATGAACGGTATCGCTCTCCCGCAGACGCAGCAGAAGATCTTTCTCGGCATCGTTCTTCTCGTCAGCCTGATCTCTTTCCAGCTGATCGAAGAGCACGACCAGAAGGTCAAAGGGCTTCAGCGTATTAAAGCCGCGGAAGAGGCTATGTCCGCCAAAGCGCAGAGCTGATCTGCGCACTTAAATCCGGGACGCACATATTCCCTGAGGGGGGAGTGTGTTCAAAAATATATTTATGTGGAGGTAAACCCCATGAAGAAAGTTCTTTCCCTCATTCTGGTTGCCATCATGATGACGACCCTTTTCGCTGCTGCCGCAATGGCAGAGGATACCTACAAAATAGGTATGCTTCCTAAGTTCAAGGGCGAAAACTACTTTGACGGCTGCTATGTCGGCGCAAAGAAAGCCGCTGAAGACCTCGGCATCGAGCTCGTTTACGACGGCCCGAACCAGTCCGAAGCAACCAACGCAAAGCAGGTTGAGATCCTGACCGGCTGGCTGTCTCAGGACTTCGATGCAATCGTTGTTTCCCCCTGCGACGCAGAAGGCATTGCTCCCACTCTGAAAGAGTTCCAGGACAAGGGCGTTCTCGTTCTCACCTTTGACGCAGATGCTCCCGCAGATGCACGTACCATGTATGTCAATGCCGCAACCGCAAAGGACATCGGTGTTGCTCTTGTTGACGTCATTGCAAACGGCCTTGTTGAAAACGGCACCTTCGGTCCCGAGACTCCTGCACGTGTTGCTCTGATCTCCGGCTCCGGTCTGGACGTTAACCAGAACGAGTGGATCCTTGCTATGGAAAAGTACATGGCAGAGACCTACCCCTGGCTGACTGTCAACTGCGATGAGTGCGGCTACCTCGGCGCTGACATCTGGACTCCCGGCTCTGACGAGACCGCTGCCCAGAACGCTGCCAACGAGTCCATCGCTCTCTCCGGCAAAGCAACCGACGGTTCCCAGATCAATGCGATCATCGGCACCTCCTCCATGTCCACTCCCGCTCTTGCGGCTGCCTGGGATGCTATCGCTGGCGAGAAGCCCGAAGTAGTTATCACCGGTCTTGCAACCCCGATGGGCATTGTTGACTACATCCTTGACGAAGAGAACCCCATGGACTTCGGCGTGCTGTGGGATGTCAACAACCTCGGTTACCTTGCAGTCGAATCCGCTGTTGCCGTCCTCAAGGGCGAGCTCGTTGCTGAGCCGGGCACCTTTGCATCCGCTCTGGGCGACAAGGAAATCGTTATCAACGAAGATGACGGCGGTCTCGAGATCCTCCTCGGTGCTGCTCTGACCTTCGGTCCTGAGAACGTTGAGAACTTCAACTACTGATATCTTTTGAAATCGATCTAACGCATGAGTATCATGCGCGCGGGCATGGAAACGCTCCATGCCCGCGTTTGCAAATCTGAATTTACGGCGAAAGCTCCGCTTCCGCAGTAAAATTATAATAATCGCCTTTATCCTCGCCGCTTGCGACTCGCCAAGTGCCTCGCTGCGCTCGGGTGCTCGCTTGCATGGCGCCTGCGGGCGCACATGCGACCCGCCAAGTGCCTCGCGCACTCGGTTGCTCGCTTGCATGGCGCCTGCGGGCGCACAGACACGGCAACCGGAACGGATGCGAACCCCCCATGCGCTATCTGCTTTCATTTATCGTGGAGCGCAATTTGCGCATGGGAATTTAATCAATTATAAGCTTTCTTTTTCAATCGTCTGATACTGAAAACTGATTAAAACAAGACATTTTGTGTCTTGTTTTAATAGCCGCTGGGACTCGCCAAGTGCCTCGCTGCGCTCGGTTGCTCGCTTCCATGGCGCCTGCGGGCGCACACTCAGCGGCGTAGTTTTCATATGAGACGCCTTTTGAAGCATTAACCGCGCTTTGCACGACTCTTGAATGCTTCAAAAGCTCTGATTAAAAATGTCTATTTTTAATCAGAAATGAGTATGAAATCATCAATTCCATAAGGAGCGAGTGTTATGTCAGTTATGACAGTTCGGGGAAAGATCCCCGCGAGTGAATTAGGCGTCGTTACGCCGCATGAACATATTTTTATTGACATGAGCGTCTTTTTTGCAGAGCCGGAAGAGGCAAGCGCAAAAGTCATGGCTCATGGACCTGTTACAATTGAAAAGCTTGGCCTTCTTGACCGTAATCCCTTCGCCGTACTCGATAATGTTCAGATGCTGGACGAAAAAACACAGATCGAGGAGATCAATTATTTCCGTTTTGCCGGCGGTAATACCGTCGTCGATGCGACCAATCACGGTCTGGGACGTGATCCCGAGCTGCTCCGAAAGGTCTCTTACCTAACGGGACTCAATGTTGTCTGCGGTTCCGGCTTTTATGTCGATGGCGCACAGACTTCCGAGTCACGTCTGCTCACCGTGGAAGAGATGGAAGAGGATATCGTTCGTGATATTGAAGTCGGTATCGGTCATACCGGTATCCGCGCCGGTATCATCGGTGAGATCGGTATCAGTCATGTAATGTACCCCTTTGAAGAAAAGTCTCTGAACGCCGCGTGCCGCGCCCAGCTTCGCACTGGGGCGCCCCTTTCCATCCATATTAATCCCTGGTCTACACAGGGTTTGAACGCAATGGAGATCGTGAAGAAATATAATATTGCTCCCGAAAAGGTCGTTATCTGTCACTCCGATGTGGAGAACAGAGAGGATTATATCTTTAAGCTTCTGGATATGGGCGTCTATGTGGAGTTTGACAACTTCGGAAAGCAGATGTGTACGGATAACTGGGACTTCCGTCCCGGCAACGGTCCCTTCGTATCCGATGCACAGCGCGTTGAGATCATCAAAAAGATGATCGACAGGGGATATGAAAAGCAGATGCTCTTCTCCTGTGACGTCTGTCTCAAGAGCCTTCTGCACGCCTACGGCGGCTGGGGATACGATCATGTGATCACGCATATCCTTCCCGCTCTGCGGTATGAGGGTGTCAGCGAATCGGCGATCGAAGAGATCATGATCCGCAATCCCGCCCGCTGGCTGGACTATGATGTTAAATAATTGTTTTTAAAGCGTTTCGGTATCGGAGCCGGATCATCAGCTCCGATACCGTGCGAAATGAATTAAAAAACGACCGTATTCAGGAGTTCAGAGTCATGCCTGTTGTATTTAACCGTCCCCTTACAAAAAAGGAGTATCTTGCCCGCGTCGGGGATATCGGGCAGTCATTCGGTATCCGTGCCATGCGATATGACGCGGGAAAAGCCTCGTTTATCCGCGCCTTTGATGTTGAGACAGCCGGAGGGCTTCGCTTTTCGGTCAATGAGAGCAAATCTCTTGATCTTTTTGATTTGAGCTATAACGGAAAACGACTCAGTTTTGTTACGAAGGCGGCTCTCTCATCCCCCTGGATTGCGGAAGAGCAGGGGATGGCTTACCGTAATAATCTCGGCGCCGGTTTTTTGTATACAGCGGGTCTGTCCAACGTCGGAATGGGCTGTGAGGACGGCGGATTCTATCATAATGTACATGGAAATTTAAAAAATCTGCCTGCGGAGAATGTCTGCAGCGAAACTTTATGGAACGGAGATGACTGCACGCTCCGGATTGCCGGAGATGTCAGAGACTCTGCTTTCTTCGGCAGAAATCTTTTTCTGCACCGTGAGATCACCGCGAAGGTCGGTGAGAAACGGCTGTTTATAGATGATACGATAGATAATCAGGGCTTTGCCCCGGAGCAGATCATGCTGCTGTACCACATGAATTTAGGCTTTCCTCTTCTGGAGGAGGGTACAGAAATAATCGCTCCGATAAAAGAGTGTGAGCCGATGTCGGAACATACAAAGCTGTTTGACGCTGATTATGCGAAAATGACGGCTCCGATCGACAATAACGAAGAATATCTCTATGCACTGAAGCTCTTCAGCGACAAACAGGGCTTCACTTGCTGTGCGGCATATAACAGTGTCCTGCGATTGGGATTGTACGTTCGATTCAATTCCGATATTCTCCGGTATTTAATTCTGTGGAAAAACATGAGTTCCGGGGATTATGCGCTGGGAATGCTTCCGTCTACCTGCAAACCGATCGGCAGAGAAGCAGACCGGCAGAGCGGAGAGGCAAAAATGCTGGAGCCTTTTGACTCTTTCCAAACGCATCTTGAGATCGGAATAATTGACGGTGAAAACGAGCATAAAGCTTTTTTGGATGGGCTAACTATATATGATAAATAAACGGGAGGATAACGATGACCAACAGAGAAAGAGAGCGTCTGACGCTTGATTTTCAGCATCCGGACAGAGGCTCTGTCGAGGAAACCTTCTACCCCTGGGTCTTGACGTGTCAGAGATTTAAACAGGACGGTATGCCTGCCCAAATCGCCGACGGCGCCAAAGACATAACAAATGATATCGTCGGAAAAGACGAAAACAACAATCCGGAAAAATATCTCCCCGTCAGTTGGGGAGAAGGCGTTATGGAATACGAGAAATACTGCGGTTTTGACCCGGTGCGCAGAGTGCATTTTGTCCTTCCGTTCCGGCGTTTCGAGGAAATCATGATCGAGGAGACTCCGGATTATGTGATCAAACAGGATATTTTCGGCCGCCAGAATATGCGCCGTACCGGAAGCGAGATTGAGACGGAATACAAACCGATCGTCGGCTCATGGGAAGATTGGGAGAGACTGAAAGAGCACGGCAACCGGGAGCTTGAAAAATACTTTACCGATGAAGCGATCCTGACCGCCTACGGGCCGCTTAAGGAGGGACACGACCGGGGAGACTACTCCGTAAGACTGAATCTGGAAGGCTTTTTCTGGACGCCGCGTGAGCTTCTGGGAATTGAAGCGCACATGATCGATTTTTATGATGATCCGGAGATCATCCACGATATGTGCGAGTATATTCTGCAGGTGTACACAACTTATCTGCCTAAGGTTCTTGATATTATCGAGCCGGATGTTGTTTATATGATGGAAGACCTGAGCGGAAAAAACGGCCCGATGATCTCCAATGCGATGTTTGATGAATTTGTCGGAAATTATTATCGAAGGCTCTTCCCGGTCCTTCGTGAGCACGGAGCACACAATATATTTGTTGATACCGACGGCGACTTTATGATGATGATCGGGCATTTCCTTGATGCGGGAGTGGACGGATTCCTCCCCATGGACGTCAACGCCGGCATGGATATCGTCAAGGTCAGAGAGAATTTCCCGAAAGTAAAGATTATCGGCGGTTACAATAAGCTGAGAATAGCGGAAGGGAAAGAGGCTATCGATAAAGAGTTTGCGAGGATCCTTCCCGTGATCCGCCAAGGCGGATATATTGCCGGAGCCGACCATCAGGTACCTCCTTCGGCATCTTTTGAAAACTACAGGTATTATATTGAGCACCTTAAAGAGTCGATGGCTCAGTGCGGCGCGGATCTATAATTAAAATAAAAGATTATTTAATTCATTTGAGAAAGGAATTTATCATGCCGGAAATTAAAAAAATTACAAACGAAGAGTTCAAAGCACGTGTTAAGAAGACGCAGGCAGCTATGGAAGCGGCAGGACTGGATATTCTTCTTACCTACGGTAATGAAGCGGAGCCGCAGTATGTAAGATACTATTCCAATTACTGGCCGTCCTTTGAGTCCGCTATGGTCATGATCCCGAAGGAAGGGGAGGCTATCCTTCTGATCGGCCCCGAATCCGAAACCTTGGCAAGATACTGGTCCGAGATCGCCAGAATCGAAAGGATCAAAATTCTGAGAGAATCCTCCGAGCCGGAGTATCCCGGTGAAAAACTCAATACGCTCCATAATCTTTTCGTGGAATTTTTGAATAAGGATTCTCTGCGGAAGATCGGTATCTGCGGCTATCCTCTCATGTATGCCCCTGTTTACGAGGGGATCTGCAGAGCGGCGGCGGCGTTCGGCTGCGAAGTTGTAAGAGCGGAGGATATTGTCATCCGCCAGAAGATGATAAAGACCCCGACCGAAATCGAGATCATGAAGCAGGCGGCTCTCATCAGTGAGGCGGCTGTTGTAAAGACCATCGAAACCATGCACTCAGGCATGACCGAAACGCAGGTCGTCGGCATAGCCGAGGGTGAAATTCGCAGACTCGGCGCCGAGGGTGAAGCGTATCCGATGTGGGTGCTCAGCGGTCTCAATACGACCCATGCCATCGGCAGACCTGACCCGACAAGAGTCATCCAGAAAAACGATGTCGTTGAACTGCAGTTCGGCGCAAGAGTTTCCGGTTATGCTTCCAGCGTCGGCAGACCCGTTATTTTCGGTAAAGTCAGCGACAGTGCAAAGAAGATCGTTGAGATCGGTCTGGAAGCCCATATGCGCACCTTTGACTGGCTGAAAGCCGGAATCCCCGCGAAGGAAGTCGATGCCCGGTACAGAGCGTTCCTTAAGAGCAAGGGCGCGGAAGGCTGCAATCTTTACGGTCCCTGTCACGGCACCGGCATGATGGAGGGCGAGCATCCCTGGATCGAAGCAACATCCGATTATCTGCTGGAGCCGGGGCTTACGTACATGGTCGATACCTTCCTCAAACGCGACGGCGTCGGTCTTCGCTGGGAAGACCAGATTGCCATTACCGAAGGCGGAGTTGACATATTCACCAATAAATATCTTGAGATGATCTATCTCGAGTCCTGATTTGAGAAGACTAAACTTTTCAACTGAATATCAGCAGAAGGAGACAGAAATGGATATACATGAAATATCGGTCCAGCTTCAGGCGGGCAAGGCAAAAGCCGTCAAGACACTGGTACAGCAGGCAATTGATGAAGGCTATTCCGCCGAGACGATCCTAAAAGACGGATTGATGGACGGGATGAATGTCATCGGCGTCAAGTTCAAGAATAATGAGGTTTTTGTGCCCGAAGTACTTGTTGCGGCAAGAGCTATGAATATGGGCGCGGAGATCCTTAAGCCTTATCTCGCCGAAGCCGGAGTTAAGGCCAGCGGCAAGGTATGTCTCGGCACCGTGAGAGGGGATCTTCACGACATCGGCAAGAACCTTGTTCGTATGATGCTCGAAGGAAAGGGCATTGAGGTCATGGATCTGGGGACGGATGTACCGCCCGAGAAATTCATCAGCGCCGTTGTTGAAAACGGCTGCCAGATCATTTGTATGTCCGCTTTGCTCACGACCACCATGCCTGTTATGGAAGAGGTCATTAAAGCGGCGGAGGAAGCCGGAATAAGAGACAAGGTCCTCATTATGGTCGGCGGCGCTCCCGTAACGCAGGAGTTCTGCGACAAGATCAAAGCGGATGTATATACCAACGATGCTACTGCCGCGGCGGAGGCCGCTGTGAAATTCTGCATGAAAGCGGGCGCATGATCCATGCATTCTGATTTCTTATGGGAAGCTGCTTCTTATCCGAAAAAGGCACTGCCCATCCTGTCTTTCCCGGTCGCCCGGAAGCTCGGCATAACGGTCAGGGAGCTTATTCACAGCTCCGAGCTGCAGGCAAAGGTGATGGAATATGCCGCTCACAACACGAACACGGCAGCGGCGGTCAGTCTGATGGATCTTTCCGTGGAAGCGGAGGCCTTCGGCGCCGAGGTTTCGTTCAGTGATTGGGAGGTTCCCACTGTCCGCGGGTGCGTCGTATCGGATGAAGCGGAGGCAGAAGCTCTTGCGATTCCGAGCGTAGGTTCCGGAAGAACCGGGATCTGTGTAGAGGCAATCGCACTTGCAAAGGAAGCCATTCCGGATAAACCGCTGCTGGCCGGGATCATCGGTCCCTATTCTCTGGCCGGCAGACTGATGGATGTTACCGAGATCATGTACGCCTGTTATGACGACCCCCAAATCGTCCACACCGTTCTTGCAAAATGCACACAGTTTTTAATAGATTACGCTCTTGCGTTCAAAGCGGCCGGAGCGGACGGCGTTATTATGGCAGAACCTCTGGCCGGACTTCTCAATGCGGATATGGCAGATGAGTTTTCGTGCCGTTACGGTAAAAGGATACTCGAGGCCGTGCAGAGAGAAGATTTTCCCGTGGTGTACCACAACTGTGGGAATGCTGCGCTCTCCATTCTTCCCGAATTGCTTGATATGGGCTGTGCGGCGTATCACTTCGGAAATGCCGTCAGCATGGAAGAGGTGCTGAAAAAAGCTCCGGCCGATG
Source organism: Candidatus Limivicinus sp. (assembly GCA_045616265.1). Taxonomy (GTDB): domain Bacteria; phylum Bacillota; class Clostridia; order Oscillospirales; family Oscillospiraceae; genus Limivicinus. The sequence continues at coordinate 16,656 of JAZLGK010000146.1, forward strand.
TGCTTTGCATGGGAAACATCAGCCCCGCAGAAAGATTTGCAGGCACTTCCGTTTCCGCGATGCGTCTCGCTGCCAGAGCACTGATGGATACCTGCGGCGCATATCCCAATTTCATTCCTTCCTCCGGATGTGATATTCCTGCCTACGCCGCATGGGAGAATATTATGGCGTTCTATGAAGAGGTTGAAAACACAAAAAACATCGGAATGAACGGAAGCTGACAATTTAGAACTCGGGATCTATACGGAATGTTGGGGCAGATGTCACTGCAAAGTGAACTGTACCCAACATTTTTGTGTATTATATGAAACGTATACTGATTCTCGTTAAAAAGTAGACAAAGTCACCTTTTTATAGCGCCGTCAGGTGCGTTGAGAATCGTATAAGACGGCATTTGTGTTAAGCAAATGGATGACACCGTTGGCGGCATCTCTCCAATAAAAAGTCCTGCTTTTTATTGGAGAATAGTATTACATACGCAAAAGTGCATCGTCATAGTGGTATTATAGTGTTTACCGTGAATAATCTGACAGACTTTCAGCACAGTCTTGAACAGTGCGCTGCAGCATGATACAATAGCGTCAATAGCACGATTGAAACGACAGACAACGCAGAGTGGAAAATCTTAACCTTAGAGGGAATCTGATGAGAGATAAAGCTGACATGGTATTTGATGAATACAGATATTGTAAATATGCGGATACAGCAAGTGCTGCGGAGAGCGAATGCCTCTGGAACAGGGAACTGCTGACGGCCCTGACCGTTTTGTTTAAGCGTCACGGCATCATTGATGAGAATGAACAGGCGGTTTTTAATGCGGACAGTTTCGAAAAGCGGCTGAGAGAAGAAAAAATCATTGATGAAGAAAACATTCTCGATTTAGCCGGAATAGAAAAAGCATATCCCGTGCGGTTCAGAAGAAAGCTGCCCTTTGAACTCCGAACCATTAACGAGCTTGTCCGCTTGTGCGCCTTATGTGTTCTTGAAGTGCGCAGCGCATCGGACGGAGCGCTGCATTATCTTGCGTGCAGCGCTGTTGTTCCGGGTGATGTTCCGGTAATGGGATGCACCGGAAATATATCCGAACTCGCCGAAAACGGAGAAGGCACGGCTGTACTGTGGTTTGATAAGCTCAACTGGAGGCATGAAAACGCCCCGCGGGACGCCGTGGCTGTTGTGAATAAAGCGCTTTCTTTTTTGGGAACCGTTGATACGCCTTTACACAGCAATCATGTGATATTCAATTATGATTTCAGGGATGGGGAGCCGATCAGGGAAGATGATTTCTGGTGTACCTGCTTCGTATGGGACGTTTTCCGAATGTGCGGACTGTCTCATCTGCTGTGTGACGGTGAAAAGACGCAGGATGCCATAGATATCCTTGAATGGGGAAAAAGAGAGAATCTACTGGTGGGACTGGAAGAAATTCGATACGGCGATTTAATGATATACAACTGGGACGGAAAAGGCACGGCAGATCATACCGCCATATGCATTACCACAACCCCGGATCGCTGCATCCTTACCGTTGACGCCTGCACAGGAGAGCTGGACGACCTGAACGGAGGCCATGTGAATTTTCGCTTCAGAAGACTGGAAGCGGAAGAAATACTCGGCGTCGTCCGACCCGATTATCAATAACCGCTGCTTTACGCGCGGCGGAAGAAAGATGCGAGCCGATCAGAAAAGGAGAGAAAAACGATGTCCATAAGCACGATCATCATCGCTGCGGTGTTTCTTGTGCTGCAAACCGTACGCACGGCGTTTTTCCATACAAACAATTTTGCCATCCATGATCCGATCTTCAGCTGCCGGCTGTGGGACGATACGCCGAGGGTGTATCTTAAGATCGCGCTGTGCAATGTCTGCTTTCTCGCGGTCTGCGCCTGTGCGGCGGCATCAAGGCTGATTTTCTCCTGCCCGGATGGGGATATTCTGTGGGGCGTCGGGTTCGGCACATTCTGCATGGTCTGGCCGGTCATCTATACATATCGGTTGTATGCCTTCTGGAAAAACCCCGCCGCGCTGATCTGCTTTTTCCACAACGTTATGGAGATCGGCTATGCGGTATGGATGACGGCGTTTTTCCTGACGGGGAAGGCATGGTATCTCTTTTCTCTGCTGATCCCGGCCGTATGCATTTTCCTTCGCCGCCGTCTGCACAACGGCGACACGACTATCGCGGAGGATATGAGCTTTCAGACCAAGCTTTTCTGCACATGGAAAAAGGTCAAGCTGCGGGAGCCTGCCTTTCTGAAAAAATACGGCACGTTTTTTGAACAGTCTGCCGCCGACTACCGTCTGCCCATGCTGTTTCTGGAACGCTTTGTACTGCTGGAGCAGTTCAACCACGGCGCGTGGTATTACCGGGTGGAAAAATGGCTTCTCTATCATCTGCTTCCGTTTCCGTCGATCCGCCAACGGATCTCCCTTGGGTTAGGTCTTATAAAGCCCGTGACCGCCGCGCCCTATTACGAAGGAATACCGAAGGATATTTACGCCCGACTGAACGATCCGGCGGAGAATATCAGGGTTACCGCATGGCTTATCCGCAGTATCATAGATGCCTACCCGGGGGCTGGCTGTCACCTGACGGACGTGTTTTTTGATCCGCCTCTTGACGCGGTGGAATATGACGCGCTTGATGAGGTCGGACAGCTCTGCCGCTACGTGATTGGTGAATACCTTGCGGGTCTTCCCGGCTCGCGCATGGATTATGCCAGCATTTTTATGGATGTGCTGCTGAAAAGCGGCGCGGAAAAACTTCTTGAAGAATAAGCAAAGCCCGGATGCAAATCGCATCCGGGATTTCTCATAACTTTAGCTCTTTCGGGTGAACGCTATGCAGCTGGGACGCTGGGAGACACCTTCGCAGAGAGAATCCCAGGCTATGCCGATCTCAAGCATGGCGCGGATAGTATCCTCTTCCGTATTGCCAAAGGTATTCAGGGCAGCCGAGGTGAGCGCATAGTATTTGCCGTCCGCCTTCTTCTCCCGCAGGACGATCATATGGGTTTTCCTGCCGGTATAGAGCTCGCAGCGGTCTACACTGAGGTAGATACAGCCGCCGGAGCGCAGAGCCTCGTCTATCGCTGCTTGGGAATTGCGAAAATCCTCCAGATAGACAGCACGGCATTCCGGAAGAGCCGCCTGAACGGTCTCGCAGAGCTTTTCCGGCAGAACGATCGGATAGGTCTGGTGTACCATGTCAATGCCATGACTGCCGTCAAGCTCAACCGCCGAGTCTTCACCCCACTTACAGGCAGGAGCTTTCAGCACGTCAAACAATACGTCATAGGGCGTGATGCAGCGATGCAGAGTGTTGCTGATGGCAATCGCCAGCGTATAGACGGTGCAGCCGTCGGTTAAGAGATTGGCTATATAATCTGTGTTGTTGCCGCAGAGAAGCTGACTGAATCTTCCGTACACCGGATGGAAGACTTCATAGGCGGAAGCGTCATCCGTCTGGTGGAACCAGTACCATGAGTGCCCTCCATCTTCGATTTGGAACGAATCCGTTTTTTTCGTGGGAAGATACCTCGCGATCCAGACCGGCTCCAGGGAAGAGAGAAATGTATTATCCCACGAGCAGTCAACGATCTCCACGTCATCCTCCGTAACCCTGACGGGAACGACATAATGCTGATTGGCATTTTTCCCTCTGACAATGATCTGACAGGCATAACCGTCCTCCAGCGATCGGCGGAGCAGCTGATGATCATAGGGAACCGAATCCACGATCCGCACCGGAAATATCTCGGAAAGCCTTAACGTGTCCACACAGGCTTCCGAGTCAAAGGCGCGGATGCTTTTAAGCTTTTCATACAGGATCCACGGGTTGAATTTTTCAAATGACGGCTCGGTGACGATGCCGAAGTGCCGAAGCATGATGGCAAGAGATACAATGTAACAGCCGATCTCATGAAACATGGTACCCGGCGCATCGGGGTATTCTTCAACCGGTCATGCTTCTTTCACGTTATAGACCTCATCATACGTTCGCCAGGTGTAGAAATTGTCGTGATTCTGAGCATATTCCCTTTTCTGAAACAATATCCGCCAGACGATGGAAGGGTCGCTTTCATAGTAAAGGCGTTTCCCGCCGCACTTGATAAAGCTCTCCGCTCCCTTTGCCGTGATAAAAAGAACATCGGACTTTGTCATGCTTTCCAGTGCTCTTTCCACACATTCCGTGCGGTCGGGAAATATGACGCAGTCCACGTTTTCCTGTCGGGCGTTCTCTGCAATCTCAGAGATGATCTCGTTCGGATCGACGTCATAGGGATCTTCCGTCGTGATGTAAAATTTTTCGCAGAACGGTGCGGCGGTCCGGACAATATCCCGTCTGCGCTGCAATCCGTTGGTGCCGGAGCAGCCGAAGAGCAGTTGGATGTTCTTTTTCGGATACAATGATCGGACGGCTTCCATCGCTGCGCGGATGCTTGCATAATTATGGGCATAGTCCACGATGACGGTGTAGCCGTACTGGTCAAAGACAAACATTCTGCCGTGGATAAAGGTCTTTTCAATGCCCGCGGCTATTTTTTCCGGGGACAATCCCAGCAGATACCCTGCCGCACAGGCGGCAAGGGCGTTGGAGATGTTGAAATCGCCGGGGAACGGAACGGTGATCTTTTGTTTCCATTCCGGCGTTACCGCCGTAAAGACAGGACGCAGCCCCCGGGAATGTATTGTCTCGGCATAGACGTCCGCGCCCTTATCCGGTGAAAGCGAATAGGTTACGACCCGTTCGGCATGAGCGGCAGAGCGTAAAACATCGGCGCAGTGCGGATCGTCGGCATTGATGACGGCATTTTTTTAGCGGCGGATGATGTCCAGCTTGCAGGCGAAATAATCCGCAAACGAGCTGTGCTCTCGCGGAGAGTAATGGTCATCGGAGATGTTCGTAAAAATACCGAGATCGCAACCGAGCCCTGTAAGACGCTTCATTTTTTCACTCTGGCTGGAACATTCCATGACGAAATGCGTACCGCCGTTTCGCTTTGTTTCGTGCAGGAAAGAATAAATGACGTTAGATTCCGGCATCTGTCCGCCTCCGTCTCCTCCGGCTGTCCGATCACACCCTGATTTACGTCACAGCCCAGTAAAAGGATCTGCTCATATCGCTTTTCTCTCTTCATTGTCGGTTTCACTTCATCATATCTCCCAATCAATGCTTGATTTATTTCCATTATACAGTATAATTATAATAATAACAAGGGAGTATGTAGGAGAAAAAATGAAGATCCAGAGAACCGATATATATGATAACGGAAAGCTTCTGCGCTCTCCGATCAATCTGAAAGGAAACGAGGCGGCAAAGGCTATTCTTTCCTGTGAACTCGGCAAAGCCTGTGAGTCCAGGATCAAAAGACTTAAAAATAAGGATTTTACCATCATAGCCAATGACTGCTGCGGCACGCTCATGTATGATTCCCTGCATTTAAAAAAGCTCTCTCCCACCTGCAGCATGACGATCGACCGGTATGCTTTCATCATTTTCTGCCGCCATCTGAAGGAATATCTGAGTATGCCGGTGGAGCTTCCTACGGAAGAAGAGCGAAAGCTATATCCCGGATGCAAGGCCCCCATCGGGATGCTGCACGCAAGCGACACGCTGCCGCCCATCGGACTTATATTTACCCATTATGACAGCCTTGACGAGGTCCGCGAGACATGGTACAGGCGCAGAGAGCGGGTAAACTACGACAATCTCTTTTTCGTTCTGGACTGCGTCATGGAAAAGGATGAAAAGCTGCTGGACGAATTTGAACGGCTGCCGTATGAAAACAAAGTCGCTTTTACCGCGCTGGAGGACCGTGAACGCTGGAAGGATACGTTCAGCTTCCGCTGCTTTTCAGACGGAAATTTTCGTCCGGGGTATTTTATGGATTATGTCCTTACCGACTCGGGCGTTTATCACGTGCTGGACGATTTTGATTATGTAAACTGGTTAAATCAGGGGATGTGATCTTCGTCCGGTATGTCCGGCTGGAAGAATGACGAGAACGAAGATGATTAACTGAACAAACAAGCTCTCTCAGTCATCAGAAACGGTGATCGGGAGGGCTTCTTTGTAGCGGTATTCAGTTATCCTTCCATGTCTACGCTCAGGCGAAATATCAGTTCAGCCGCGTGACGGTATCAACGACAGTATGCTGCTTTAATACCCGGAGCCGGAAAAACCTCATCGGCTTTGTTTGTAATTCTATGGGCATAGCGGCACATAAAACCACATCACTTGAGTGCGATCACTATAATCATGGTCGAAAGACCGGCATTTTTTATCATATCGAGGTCAGCTTCCATGATAAGCTGATCTTTTTCAACATACTCTCCGACGGCTATATGGTGCCTGAACGCCTTGTGCCCGAGATTTACGGTGTTTATTCCCACATGGACAAGGATCTCCGTTCCGCTGTCAGATCGGATGGTTATGGCATGTCCCGTCTCGGCAGCGGCTATGACGGTTCCGCTTATGGGCGCATATACATTTCCGTTTGAAGGGAGGATCCCGAAGCATTCGCCCATTGTTCCGTCAGAGAATACGGGGTCGGGAATGTCCGCCATGGGTATAAGCTTGCCGTCAGCGGCGGCAGATACGCTCGGAAATGAAGCCTGTTTTGCGGAAAGAGCCTCTTTTTCAATCTGCTTTTCGGCTTTTGCTGCCAAAAGCTTTGTTGCTTTAACCTTATGTACCGCAACGGAAAGCTCGTCCACACCGGATCTGATAAGTCTGTATACCGCCTCCGCATCACCCGCAAGCTGACCGCACACACCGGTCTCAATGCCGTGCTTATGTCCGCCCTCGGCAGTTATTTCTATAAGTCTGAAAACCGCTTCATGGTGGGGATCAAAATACCTGTCAAGTCCCTGAGCTTCCCTGTCAAGGGCAAGAGTATACTGCGTAAGATCATTTGTACCGATACTGAAAAAGCCGACCTTTTCGGCAAGCTTATCCGCACAGATAGCGGCAGCGGGGGTCTCCACCATGATCCCCAGCGTGGGGACTTTGTGAGCGAACCCGTCTTTGCTGAGCTCTGCCGCCGCTTCACTGACTCGGAGCTTTATCTCGTCTATCTCCCACGGTGAAGCGATCATCGGGAACATCACTTTAAGATTTCCCTTCACCCCTGCCCTCAGAAGTGCGCGAAGCTGCGTATTGAAAAGCTCCCTGCGTTCAAGAGAAACTCTCACGCCCCGAAGTCCGAGAGCAGGATTTGATTCGTTTGGGATGTTCAGCCAGCCCACCCTTTTGTCGGAGCCGATGTCCACCGTCCGGATGATGACTTCCTTATCGCCCATCGCCTCAAGGACTGCGCTATATGCCTCAAACTGCTCCTCCTCCGAGGGGATCCTGTCCTTTCCCAAAAACAGAAATTCGGTTCTGAAAAGTCCGACACCGTCCGCACCGGAGCTTACAAGCTTGTCAATATCCTGCGGACCTTCAATGTTGGCATAGACTCTGGTTTTGCACTGAGCCGCTTCCTGCTCAGACTCAGCGGCCTTCCTCTGCTTCCTGCTCTGCTCCGTTTTGAGCAGTGCGGCCTTTTTGGTTGCATCGTCAGGGTCAGTCATCACACTCGCCGTCTCGGAGTCAATAACGATGAAATCTGATTTTGCAGCCTCGGCTATCGCCTCGCTGTTTCCGTAAAGGTAGGGGATACCGATGTTCCCCGCGAGTATGGCTGCATGGGAATTGGGTGAGCCCTTATCGGTAAGCAGTCCGCCTATCATGCTTTCATCCATAGCGGAAAGCTGTGCGGGGCTTATCTCCGGGGCGCAGATCGCGGAACATTCCTCCGGCGTGTCGCTTATGCCCTCGAGGACGGATACAAGCTTATTTGCAGCCCCCATGATATCGTCCTGTCTCGAACGGATGTATTGCGAATCCACACTTCCCAGAGTCTCGGAAAGCTCGTCCGCCGCTTTCAGTACAGCAGAGGATGCGCTCAGAGACGATTTTCTGATATTTTCCTCAATCTTCCCGGTAAACGCCGCGTCATTGAGTATGTTAAGAACCGTTTCATGTATTTCAAAATTACTGCCGGAGGGATCTCTTTCGAGAATCTTATTTCTCAGAGCTATTAAAGCTGCCTGAAGCTTTATTAGCTCCTTTTCAATATCGGAGCTTTTCTCATCTCTGCTTTTTGAAACAGGGGAAACATAGAATACGGGACCGGCATAGAAGCCTTTTTGTGCCACATGGCATTTAAATTTTTTCATATATCTTCCCCCTCTCAAAGCTTTTCATCCATAAACCTTCTGAGTGACTGCATGGCATTACCGGCGTTTGCTCCGCTGACTGTTACTTCCAGTCTGCTTCCCTGAGAAGCACTAAGCAGCATGAGCTCTATGACGCTCCTGCCGGAGGCGGTCTTATCTCCGTTTTTGACCGTGACGTCGCAGTCAAGCTCCGATACCAGCTTTGACAGCTCCCCGGCGGGTCTTGCGTGTATGCCAACCGGGTCTTTGACGGTATGCTCAAAGCATATCACCGCTTCGGCTCCGAAATGCACCGTCTCGCCGTGGCATACGGTCTTATAGCTGCTGTAATCGCTCTCTTTATCGGTCACGGCTGAAGCTGCCGCCCGGGCCGTTTCAAGCTCTGCGGGTATTCCGCCGAGAGCTTCGGAGACCTCCTTTTCGGATATTACGGCTCTTGTGATGACGTAGCTCATAACATAGCATATACAAAGTCCGATCACATACATCAGTATGCTGTTTACCGCGCCTTTGGGGCCTGCGGTCATAACGAATATTCCCAGCAGACCGGAGGGTCCCCAGGTGGTGGACGCCACCTGACAGAGCATTACAAACGCGCCGCCGAAGCCCGCGCCCAGCCCCGCCGTTAGGAACGGACGGCCCATAGGCAGCGTTACGCCATATATAAGCGGCTCGCCGACGCCTAAAAAGCCCGCAGGAAGTGAACCGCGTATTACGGAACAGAGCTTATCATGCTTAAGGCGTTTTGCTTTCTGATAGATCGCAATGGCGGCTCCCACCTGACCGGCGCCTGCCATGGCGAGGGCAGGGTACAGCGTGACAAAACCCAGCTCCTGAAGCTGAACCGTGTACAGTGCCACAAGACCGTGGTGCATACCGGAGGCCACGAGCGGGAGAAACAGAGCAGACGCCGCGAAACCGACAATGATCCTGACGACGGCACTTTGAGACATACACGCCTTGCTGAATATCCATACGATACCGTTTGACACATAGCCCAATACCGGCATGATGAGGAGAATATAGGGTATTACACAGATCATCAGCGTCAGCAGGGGAGTGAAGACAATGTCCATGCTCGCCGGCATTTTCTTCCTGATCTTTTTCTCAACGACGGACAGCACAAAAACACCGCATATCACGGCCAGCACGCCGCCCTTGCCGCTTCTCAGAATGGACTGCAGGGGAGAGTCATCGTTGTAAAGCCCCAATATCTGTGAGATACTGTCAATATTTGAAAGGGAGGTTATCATACCCAGCATTCCGCCGAGTATGGGGGTCGCGCCGAAGCGTTCTGCCGCTCTGTAACCCGCCCATGCGGTTATGTAGGTCATGAAGGACACATTGATAACGGTAAGAAGCTGCTGCAGCAGATACCAGAAGTTTTTATCCTTATAATCCGGCACAAGCTGTGTAAGGAGAGAGGCAAAGCCTGCACAGAGACCGGCGGCAATAATGCCAGGGATTAGCGGCACGAATATGTCGCCGATGATTTTAAGTGTCTCTTTGATCCTGCTGTTGTTCTGACCGGCTTTTATTGCGGTCTTGTTTTCCTTCCAGTCGGAGCTGTCGGCGGCTGCGGGCAGACCCATCTCATGGCAGATATCCGCAAACTGTCTGCTGTTTCCGGGACCCACTACGACCTCGTATGAACCGGCCCTGTCATGCACAAGACCGAGAACCTTTTCGACGCTTTTAAGCTTTGCCTCGTTTACCTTATCATCTTTTTTGACCGCAGCGCGCAGCCTCGTCATGCAGTTTGTGACCGAGACGATATTCTCTTTGCCGCCGAGACAGGCTATTATATTCTCTACGATCTTTCTGTTATCCATATCTCCGCCTCACTTTATTTGTTCAATTGCTTTTCGCACCGATCCGTCCGTTTTTGAAAGCGCCTCACGCGCTGCTTCGGCAGTTGCCCCTGTTTCATGGCACACAATGGCGGTCTTTATCTCGCCGCCGCACTTTTCCATGAGCTTTTCGGCAGTTTCTCTGTCGATCCCGCAGGCGTTCATCACTATGCGCGTTGCTCTGTCGAGGAGCTTTATGTTGCCGGGTACCAGGTCAACCATGTAGTTTTTGTATACTTTTCCTATCTGCACCATTGACAGGGTGGAGATCATGTTGAGCACCATTTTGGTCGCCGTGCCTGCAAGCAGTCTTGTAGAGCCGGTGAGAATTTCAGGACCCACCACAGCAGAAATGACATAGTCGCAGAAGGGAGCAAAAAGGGGAGCTTCTACACAGGCGATTCCTGCGGTCTTCGCGCCCTGCTCTCTTGCGTAAATAAGCGCCCCCTGACAGTATCCGGCAGAGCCGCTGGCGCTGATCGCCACAACAAGGTCATTGCCGGAGACTTTCAGCTCCTCCATATCATTTTTCCCGAGCTGCGGATCGTCCTCCGCACCCTCAACAGCATTTCTCAGCGCTCTGTCTCCGCCGGCAATTCTGCCAACGACCATTTCGGAGGGCACTCCGAAGGTGGGGACACATTCGGAAGCATCCAACACCCCGAGTCTCCCACTGGTGCCGGCGCCGACGTATATGAGCCTGCCGCCTTTTTTAAATGACTCAGCCGCCGCTTCGGCTGTCAGGGCAATTACCTTGAGTTCCTTTCCCACCGCCTCGGCAGCTTTCCTGTCCATTCTGTTCATTAGCTCAGCCGCTTCAAAAACGGACATCCGGTCAAGATCTGCGCTGTCTGGATTTATCCGTTCCGTTTCCAACAGACCATATTCCATATGATCCCCCATTTATAAGATAATTCTGTCATTTACGCAGTTTTCTTTGTGCAAATCAAGCTTAGGAATCGTAAAAAAGTTTCTTCTGTTAAATTATATCAGAATACAGCCTCAAGTCAATACGCCGGAACTCCTGCAATAAACAGATCATATGCTCAATTCCGTCTATTGTCATTTGAAAAAAGCAGTTGTATTATATATTTGGATCTCACCGATTCAAAAGCGGAAATGGAGGAGTTTCAGGCTGAAAACGGGGATACATCCCCATACGCCGCATCACTTTATAAAAATGATCAGGTCGCCTTGCTCGGATTAAGCACAGACTACGAAGACGATCATGTCCGGCGAAACGGATGAGGATTATTCAAAGGGTGCGGCACAATACTTGATCGCAAGCGGAATGACCGAAAAAGTAGTCGAACAGCTATAAGTGTTTTTAACAGAATAGTACCGGTTAAGCGGATCCCCGTATAACAACCGTGAGAAACATAAAAGGATGATCACGCGGAGACACTCGATGCACCTGGAGACGGTAGTTTTTTGAAAAGAAAATGATCCGATTGACCGTGCAGTGGATAGAATTGAGCTTTACCCCGGCATAGATCCGAACAGCTTTGCCATAGGAGGAGACACATAATGATTTATAAGGGAATAAGAAAATGGACAGTGATTCTTGCTGCACTCCTGCTCACGGTGCTCTTGTGTGGCTCTGCTGCCGGCAAAGAGAATAAACCTGCGGAAAAAGTGATACTCGACTGCGATATGGGATATATGAACGATGATATGATGGCTCTCTCTCTGCTTCTGCAGGCAGAAAAAGAGGGAGGGTTTGAAATGGTCGGCATTACCTTGGAAGGCGGAAATGTTTTCATAGATGCGCAGTTCGAGACGGAAGGTGAGCTGCAGACCTGCGCCTGGGAGAACACAAATATATTTCTTGAAAACGCAGGCCGACGAGATATCCCGGTTTACAGAGGGACGGATTACCCTATCGGATTTGACAGCAGCTCTCTGCCGGAGCTGACAGAGTATTTTGAAAACGCCGATTATCTGCCCTACAATGACGGATATGGGGCGATCCATGCTTTTGAGAATACCCTGAGCGGTACCCTGTGCGACAGTGATGATGCGGCAGACTTTATGATCGACTGTGTGAAGAAGAATCCGGGAAATGTTGTTATTATTGCAATAGGCCCGACCATGAATATAGCAGATGCGGCAGAGCGGGATCCGTCTTTTGCCGGAAATGTGAAGGCTGTTTACTATATGGGCGGCGCATTGGGCGAGTGCTATGCGGCTGAGACTATAAGCGGCAAAAAAGTAAACGCCATAGCGGGCGCCAATGTTACTCCTTATGCCGAATACAACGCGCTGTATGATCCGTCGGCGTTAGAGATGTGTATTACTGCCGGTTTTCCGCAGCAGTTTCTTGTTCCCGCTGAGCTGAGCATTGATTTTGACAGCAGCATTGTAAAGGAACTCAAAGCTCAGGACAGCAATATGGCGAGTATATGGTGTAAGCATTACGAAGATCATGTTCCGCAATATCCGTATTGGGATCCGATCACTGCGTTTGCCTACTTAAGACCTGCCTATGCCCATCCCTCCGAGGAAAAGTATATTACCGTAAATACTGACAGGAACGATGACAGATTTGGTGAAACTACGGCGTTGGATGCGGATGGGTACAGCGCATTATCAGAGCATGATAAATCAGAATATGGCAAGGTCACGGTTATCAATGGGATAAAGGGCTTTTGGGATGAAGCGCTGCGGCTTCTTTGTCTGGAGGACTGATTTCGGAGAACGGCTGTATCATGGTATAGAGCGTGAAAAGCTTGTGAAGCGGGCTTTTCGTTTTCCCGCGCCAACATCCATTATTGTGCCGACGTAGCCCTCTTCCGCAAATGCGGTTGCCGACAGCAGTCCCGCAAGCAGGAGAGCCGTCAGAATACACATCCATAGTCTTTTTTCATATTCATCCGCCCTTTTCTCAGATTCTTCCGCGTCCCCATGAAGGATGCACCAAAGCCGAACGGGGAAGCGGCAGCAACACCGCATGACGATGCTTTTTTGTTTTATAAAATATAAGCATAAACTTGTCAAGACATTTTCCGGTTCCGATCACGGGACGGCAAAATCCATACCATAGCTGTGCACTCCTTTCGTTGGAATATATCATACTGATTCTCATTAAAAAATAGACAAAGCCACCTTTTAATAGCGCCGTCAGGCGCGTTGAGAATCGTAGAGATAGTCATTTGCGTTAAGCAAATGGATGACGCCAATGGCGGCATCTCTTCCATAAAAAGTTCTGCTTTTTATTGGAGAATAGTATCAGAATCGGCTGATTTCTGCGGTTTTGAGTTTATCATGTCTGTGACCGGTTAAAAAAGGGAAAATAAATCTGTAAAGGGAAAACATAAGGGAAAACAGCGAAAACGGCAGAATCCAAAAATCAGAAATCAGAAAAAAGAATGTAAAACAGCATATAAAAAAATCCATGAGAATTTCAACTTTCTCATGGATTTTCATATAAGTGCGCGAGGCGGGACTTGAACCCGCACGTCCGGAGTGGACACTAGAACCTGAATCTAGCGAGTCTGCCAATTCCACCACTCGCGCATTTCTGACGGCTTGATTATAATAGCATTGAGCGCAGCGAATGTCAAGAATTATTTACACAAATTTTTCTTTACATCTTCGGGAGCTGATGTTACTATTATATCAGCTTTATGAAAAGAGGCTGAAAAATGGAATTAAACAGGCAGCTATTAAAAAAACGAGCTCAGCAGACCATCCGCAGCTCCGACCCGAAGGTCATTAACGTCGGAATGATCTTTGTCGTTCTGGCATCCTTTATGAGCCTGCTGTCGGCAAAGGTCATGAGTGCCAATATTACCCAAAGCGATCTGGAACAGATCCGCGAGCATATTCTCAGCGGACAGCTTGACTTTGCCATGGAATATATCCTGCAGTATGCTCCGCCATACTCGTCTTATATCATTGATGTTGCCATTGAACTTGCGATGTCGGTCGTTTCGGTCGGTTTTATTATCTTTTTAATCAATACGATAAGAGCGACCCAGCCGTGTAAAGGCAATCTGCTGGACGGATTCGGAATGGTCGGGAGGATCGTTCTTCTGGGCTTGCTGGAGAGCATTTTTATATTCCTGTGGAGCCTTTTGCTGGTCATTCCCGGCATCATTGCCAGCTACCGCTACCGGCAGGCGATCTATCTTATCATAGATCATCCGGAGATGTCCGTCATGGAATGTATCCGGGAGAGCAAACGGATGATGGACGGCAGGAAAGGGGAGCTTTTTCTGCTGGATCTGAGCTTTATCGGCTGGCGTCTTCTGGAAAACCTGCCCGTGATCGACTGGGCTGTCCAGATCTGGACGGTACCATATATCGGAATGACCTACGCCCTGTACTATGAATATCTCTGCGGCAGGATCTCACTCAACGAAGCGCCGAGAGATTATGATTTTTCACAGACAATATAAAAAGCGGCGGATATTTTCAAAAGCTGAAATATCCGCCTTTTTATTACTATTTCTGACCGGCTATGAACTCTTCAAAAGCCTCCAGACCGAGTTCTACGGTTTTGAGGCAGCGGGTCTTGTCGTTCCGATAGACTGCCTTCAGCTCCGAGCACTGCGTATTGCCGAGCTTTTCGTTGAAAAGGTCATAAAATGCCTTGCACCGCAGCGCAAAGTTTTTGTCCTCGTGCGCTCTGTTTTTTACGTCCATTTTGCCGTAAGCCGCGAGACAGCCGCAAAGGACGCCGCAGGCTTTTCCGCAGCCCATCCCGCCGCCGAATGCACTGACAAGCTTGAGGTCATCTTCCGCAATATCCAGCGCATATTCGTCCCGGATCGCCCGGAGAGCCGTTTCCGCGCAGTTGAAGTCCTCTTCGATAAAGTATTTTTCCGCTCTGTCCTTTAACATGAAAACCACCGCCTTATTAGAATTATACCTTTATTTTCATGCTTTTTCTTCCGTTTGTCAATGCCCTGTACATAAAAAATTTTATGCGTTGCAAATACGGGGGAAATATTTTATAATTGTAAAAAAGAAAAAAATAATCGGAGAATTGAGATGCTTTTTTCCAGTCTGGAGTTTCTTCTGCTTTTTCTGCCTGTGACGGCCGTGGTATATTTCCTCATCCCCAAGAGAGCCGAAGGCGCCCGAAATATCTGGCTTCTTGTTACGAGCCTTTTCTTTTACGCGTGGGGAGAGCCGAGATTTGTGCTCATTATGATCGCCTCTGTCGTTATCAACTACCATGCTGCAAGACTCGTGGAAAGATACGAAAAAGGAGACAAAAGAAGAAGGACGGTTCTTGTGATTTCCGTGATCTTTAATCTCGGACTTCTTTTTGTTTTCAAGTATCTCAATTTTACAACGGGGATCATCAACCGTATTTTTGACACTTTTCCCATAACGCAGATAGCGCTGCCCATCGGCATTTCGTTTTTTACCTTCCAGGCAATGAGCTATGTGATCGATGTTTACCGCGGGTTCCCTGCCCAGAAAAATATCTGCTCTCTGGGACTTTATATTTCCTTTTTTCCTCAACTGATCGCCGGTCCCATCGTCCGTTATACGACAGTCATGGAGCAGATCACGGAGAGAACGGTTACGCTCAATGATATTTCCGTGGGAATAAAGCGTTTTATCATCGGTTTCAATAAAAAGCTTCTTCTGGCGAATATTCTTGCAGAGGCCGCGGATGCCGCCTTTGCCTCTCCGGAGCTTTCCGTATGCATGGGATGGCTTGGACTGTTATGCTATACCTTTCAGATATACTTTGATTTCAGTGCCTATTCGGATATGGCGATCGGTCTTGGCAGAATGTTCGGCTTCCGCTTCCTTGAAAACTTCAACTACCCGCTGACATCGAAAAGCGTTACGGAATTCTGGCGGCGCTGGCACATCTCTCTCGGCACCTGGTTCAAGGATTACCTGTATATCCCGCTGGGAGGCTCGCGGGTCAAATCGGCGGCGCGGAAGTATTTCAATATTGCCGTTGTATGGTTCCTCACCGGGCTGTGGCACGGAGCCAGCTTTAACTATATCTTCTGGGGTATGCTTCACGGCTTTGCGATCATACTCGAAAAGCTTACCGGAACAGTCAAAAGGAGCGAAAAGGGCGGCGTGTGGTCGTTTGCAGGGCATATCTTTACGCTCTTTATTCTGATGCTCGGGTGGACGCTTTTCCGTGCGGCTGATCTGACACAGACGGGGGCTTATCTCAAAGCCGTATTCGGAGTGGGGGAAACGGCATTTATAGATTTGCAGTTTGTTTTTTATATACGGGAGTATGCGGTCATTCTGTTTGCGGCACTTTTGTGCTCCACGCCGCTTTTCCGGAATCTGAGAGAAAGAATGCTGGCGGCAGGGGCGAGACAGGCCGCGTTTGTGTCTGTACTGAGCTGGGGTGTGCAGACGGTACTGTTTGCTGTGAGTGTGTCTTTTCTTATTATGAATTCGTATAACCCCTTTATCTATTTCAATTTCTGAGGTGAGAATATTTTGAAAAAGAGAATATCTTCTGTCGCCTCAATTGCTTTTGCACTTCTGATCCTGATCTTTGCCGTATGGAATCTTCCCCGTCTTAAAACGCCTGTTCGGATGCTCTTTACCGGCGAAACGGATTTTTCGGGTTTTACACAGTATGTCCACGAAAGTTATGTGAATGAAACGGTCGGTCGCTACGCCTTTGTTGATCTGAACGGTTTATTTATGCGTGTGACCGGACGAAGGACCGATAACAGCGTCATGAAGCTCAAAAACGGGATGCTGACGGAGGAGAATTCGCCCCTCGGGGATGTGACGAAGCTTGCCGACGGGATAAACACATTGGCAAAGTACGTTCGGGAGAAGGGAACGCCTTTTCTGTACGTGCAGATCCCTTATAAACTTGATATGAATGAAGAGCTTGTTATCGAGGGAAAACGGGATCATAGCAATGAAAATGCGGACAGACTTTTAGATGCGCTGGAAGCGGAGGTCGATACGCTTGATTTAAGACCGCTGCTGTGTAAAGATGAGGAAAGCATAGAGAAAAACTTCTTCCGCACGGATCACCACTGGAACTATTACGGCGCTCTGCAGGGCTTTTCCGAGCTTCTCCGGCAGCTTGACAAACGCTTTCCGGACAGTGGGATCGATCTTTCCTGCGGCGATCCTGCCAACTGGGAGAGCCATACGGTGAAAAACTGGCTTTTAGGCAGCCGGGGGAGAAGGACAGGTCGCTTTTTCGCAGGAATGGACGATATGACCTATTACACCCCCGGATTTGAAACAGAGATCATATGCGAGATCCCGGAGGCAGGGGAGAGCTATAAGGGCGATTTCTCCGAGGCGAATATCCGCATGGCGAAGATCACCGGCGAGAAAGACCCCTACGAGAAAAACGCCTACTGTCTCTACATCGGGGACGATTACGGCTATGTGAGACACCAAAATCCGAACGCCTCCGGAAAACTGAAAATCTTACTGATAAAAGAATCGTTTTCTCTGCCGTTGACGGCATATCTTTCTACCGCGTTTGAATGTATCGATTCGGTCGATCCGAGATATCTTGAGAATAAAACAGTGAAAGATTGCATTGATGAGCTTGCGCCGGATATCGTCATCCTGGCGCTCAATCCCAATGTCATCAATCTCTGTCCGGAGGACTTTTCGGATTACGGCATAGAATAAATTCAGGGGCTGTTTTTTTACAGCCCCTGAATTTATTCACATTTTTTCAATGACGGCTTTTACCTTCTCCCCAAGCTCCGGTGTGAAAGCGTTGAGCATCGAAGCGAGCTTCCTGAGCGCCGCAGCATCTGTGGCTTCCATGCGCACGGTCATGGCCTCTTCCGTGACCGACTTCCGCACGAGTATCCAGCCTTCTTCCGTCTCTATGCGCACGCCGTCCAGGAGATATATCCGATAATCACGCGCACGATCCTGCAGTTTTGTCAGGATCGGCTGCTGTATCGAATAGGGAACCGGCACGCGGATATCCGGTGTGATGAGCTTCTTCGGAATATCCGCCCGCAGCTCCGAGAGCTTCTTTCCGCTCTTTTTCAGAATATCCGTAAGACACAGAGATGCGTACAGTCCGTCATCATATCCGAGCATTCCGAAGAAGAAATGCCCGCTGATCTCTCCGGCCAGAGCGGAGCCGTGCTCTAAAAAGGTTTTCTTGATAAAGGCGTGCCCACTGCGCTCCATGATCGGCTCGGCGCCTGATGCGATGACCGCGTCCCGGACAATGCTTGAGGATTTCTGATCGTATACAAGCGTTCCGCCTTTTTTCAGAAGCTCACGGGAGAGGAGCACAAGTGTCTCCTCCCCAGTGAGGATCATCCCGTTTTCGTCACAGAAAACCGCTCTGTCGCCGTCCCCGTCGAAGCCGACGCCGAGATCGGCGGAGACTTCGCGTACCTTCTCCTGTAAGGCGGTAAGATTTGCATAGACCGCAGGGTTTGGGTTTCGGTTGGGAAAAGTACCGTCAATGCCGCAGAAAAGCTCCGTGACCTCCGCACCCAGCCGCCGCAAGGTCTGCGGGACAACGAGGGAGGCCGCCCCGTCACAGCAGTCCGTGACGATTTTTATGCCGTCAAGCGAGAATCTCCCATCAAAGCTTTCGGAGTAAGCCGACAGTATTTCTTTTTCCTCTATACGGCCCGGAGCGTTTATATAGGACTTGTCGGCAATGATCCGCTCGATCTCCCAGATCGTTTCAACGCCTACCGGGACCTCGCCGAGCATGAGCTTTATGCCGTTATACTCTGCCGGGTTGTGGGAGGCGGTGATCATAATGCCTCCATAGGCAGCAAGGTGTTTTTTCGCAAAATACATTGCCGGGGTGGTGACGGTACCGATATCGATGACCTTTGCTCCGCATTCCGTAAGTCCCCGGATGCACTCAGCTTTCAAAAGCGGCGTACTTACGCGCACGTCTCCGCCTACGACGGTGCTTTTGCCGCCGAGCATCGTTCCGATGGCGCGGCCGATATCATATGCGTCTTTTTCCCTAAGCTCCGTGCCGCAGACACCTCGAATATCACAGTCCTTGAAGATCGACATTTTTATTCCCCCATAAACGGTCTGCACGCGTCATAAAACTCACGGTAGATTTCGCTGTAGCGTTCCGTATATTTTTCATTCGGCGCAACGCTCGTTTCGATAACGCACATACTCCGAACCGCTTCACTGAGCTTCCCGAATTCCGCTCCTGCAGCGGCGATCATGGCGGCTCCCACGGAGGCGTCGGCGTGCTGCGGCACTTTAAGCTCTCTGCCCAATATTGAGGCACGAATCTCCAGCCATTCGGGTGATTTGCATCCGCCGCCCACGGTATAGAGACTTTTGCTGACCTCCGCGCCGCCCTTTTCAAGAACCTCATAGATCATGCGCTCCACATAGCCCACGCCCTCCATGGCGGCGGCGTAGTGACGGAGCGGATCGTCAGAGACGTTGTTGAAGGGAATCATATCGGGCGCGTAGAAGGGGAAGCGTTCGCCGACGCCGTTGAAGGGATAGCAGAGTCCGCCGGTGGGGATGACGGAGTGCATCTTACTGTTATATTCCTCAAAATGCTCTTTGCCGAAGACGCTGTTTAAATAGACCCCGCCCGCGTTGGAAGCGCCGCCGGGCATCCACCAGCCCTCGGGATGGCGGTGAGAATAGACCGTGCCGGATTCGTTCCGGATGATCTTTTCGGTAATTCCCTTGATGACAAGCGTTGTACCGAGAACACTCGCCCAGTCTCCGGGTTTTGAGAGTCCTGCGGCGAGGGAAGAGGCGATACCGTCCGTCGTACCGGCGTAGATTCTTGTTCCTTCTATGAGTCCGGTTTCTTTGGCGGCGGAACGGTTGACCGTGGCAATGAACGTACCGTTTTTCACGACAGAGGGCAGAGTTTTACTGTCCACGCCGTATTCGGAAATATAGGAACCCCAGCACATATCGACCAGATCATAGCCCATTTTAAGGGCGTTGGAGTAGTCGGTTACGCCGTACTCGCCGCTGAGCTTTCCTATGATATAGTCGGTCTCATTGACAAAATGCGCCGCTTTTATCCCATGAGCTATGCACCATTTGATTTTCGGCAGAGCATAGGATGAGTTGAATGTATAGCCCATCTTTTTTTCGTGCTCCCGGGCGATCGGAACAAGCTCCTCGGCCTCTTTTTTGCTGCGCGCGTCGTTATACATCAAAGCGGGACAGAGAACACGGTAGTTTTCATCCAGTACCACGACCGTCCCGGAGGTCCCGTCCAGCGATACGGCACCGATCTCTTCGGGGCGGACACTGCGGAACAGCTCACCTAAAGAGGCTTTCAGCGCCTCCCACCAGTCCTCGGGGAACTGTTCCCGTCGGCCTTCCTCTTTTGATGCATTTATCACAGCAAAGCTCTTTTCCGTCTGTGCGTATACTTTACCCTTTGCGTCAACGGCAGCGCACCGCACGCCCTGCGTTCCAACATCGATTCCCAAAAACAGCATATTTTTATCCTCCAAATTTTTCCGGTTTTTCGAAGTTTTTGCTGTTGTTTCAAAAAAAAGGAGCAGAACCAACGTCCTGCTCCTTTGAGTCCGAGTGACTAGATTTGAACTAGCGGCCTCTTGAACCCCATTCAAGCGCGCTACCAACTGCGCTACACCCGGATATATTCTGCGCTTTCCCTCAGCGCTTGATTATAATAGCACACCTCCATGAAAAATGCAAGAGCTTTTTTCGGAAAATTTAAAATAATTGACGGAGTCCGTTAAGTGGGACTCCGCCGTTTTTTACTGTGAAAGCTCCGCTCCCGCAGTAAAATTATAATAATCGCCCGTTCCACGCCGCTTGCGACTCGCCAAATGCCTCGCTGCGCTCGGTTGCCCGTTTGCATGGCGCCTACGGGCGCACAGACGCGGCAACCGGAACGGATGCGAAAAAACCCCATGCGCTATCCGCTTTCATTTATCGTGGTGCGCAATTTGCGCATGGGAATTTAATCAGCAGCCGCAGCAGAATTTCTGCTTGAGCTGATTGATCTTCTGCGTATCTGCCTGTTCCTTGGAGTACCAGCCGTTGTTTGCCATTCTCTCGTAGACACAGCTCTGCATACTCAGGCTGTCGTTGAGAGCATCGGTAAAGGTCTGGCGGACTTTCGGGGTAGCCGATTCGATGGAACCGTGCATATACAGGTCACATACGCCCTTGGTGGTAAGAAGAATGTTTTCCATAACGTCTCTGTCGCTCATACTGTCACCTCGTCAAATCAGATTGTAAAACTGCGTAAACAGCTTCTGGTTGCTGTTTACAAGCTGCTGGGCCTGCTGACGGAGAGAAGGATCCGTAAGCTTCGATGCGGCCTCACGGCACTGATTCATGAGAAACTGGGTATGAGAGAGTGCGTCTTCGATATAGAGCAGTTCTTTGGGACTCATTTTTTATCACCTCGTGCTTAGTATCTGCTCTCGGCGCTCTAATATTCTTCTTTTTTCTGACAGAAACGGAAAAATTATTTTTCGTGTTTTTCGACCGTACCGTCGGCAATGCTGACTTTGGCTTCTCCGTCAATGGCTTCCTTTCCGGAGCAGAGAACCGTATAGCCGCCCAGAATACTGATATCGCCCTTGCTGTGAACGGCGTCATCGAAGGTATCGACCGTGATATTCCCGCCGTACACGGTAATGGAGGTATCGGAGCATATGCCCTTGCAGGAGGGAGAAGTTTTGCCGTCGGCGCTGTCGGAGCTGCCGTTTCCGGACTCAATCCTTAACCGGACGTCGGCAATGACGATATAGTTGGAGGCGTAAATCCCGTCCCGACCGGCGGAGATGTCGATATCACCGCCGCAAATATAGATAAAGCCCTTGTCGTTCTTCTTATGCTCGGAGTGCATACCGTCCCTTGACGAGTTTATTTTTATTTCGCCGTCTGCGATGCGTATGCTGTCCTTGCCGTTTAATCCCTGTTTGCCGGCAATAAGCTCATACTTGCCGGAGGTGATCTTGAGGTCGTCCTTTGTGGCGACGGCGTGCCCCTTTGTGCAGATAACCGAAAGTGAGCCTTTGCCGTTCAGTGTGAGGTCGCAGTCGGAGTAGACGGCAGCATCGATTTTTGCGTCCATAAGATCGGCGTCGGAGGTGACGGTGTTATTGCTGCCCTCTGCGGTTGTGATAAAGACCTTATCGGCGGAGGCGACAAAGATCGCCGCGTCTTCGTGACAGGTTACGGACACATTATCCAGAACGAGCTGCACCTTTTCGTCATCGTCCACCCTGACGATGATACGCCCGGATTCGAGCGTCCCGGTCAGAAGATAACTTCCCGGTCGGGTAACGGTGAGCACATTGTTTTCGACCGATATACCTTTTAACTCCGTCAGAGAAGAAAGATCACTGAGATCGATGAGAGTATACTCAGCGTAGGAGGTGTTATAGTCACGCTTTTTGAACATCCCCTCGCTGACGCTTGCGGGAACAGGAGCATTCTCTGCGGAATAGCAGAATACAGGACAGAGAGTCAGCACGGAGGCGAATACGAGAAGAAGAATAAAGAATTTGAAAGAAGTCTTTTTCATTTTATGACCGTCCCTTGTTTTGTCAATTACGAATTACGAATTCTCCTTCGACGGCAGCTCACTGATGACGGCGGAGCCGATGATGAGCACCGCGCCGACGATCTCAACAACACCCATGCTCTCATGCAGAAGAAACGCCGAGACGAGCAGCGCCACGACCGGATCGATGTAGCTGAGGATCGCCAGTGTCTGGGAGGGGAGAAATTCCGCCGAGCCGAAATAGAGAAGGTAGGCGATGCCGGTGTGTACAACACCGAGAATCAGCAGAAGAATAACGGCCGTGCCGGCGAGAGAACAGCCCGTAAAGCTTCCCGTAAGGAGATTGTACGGAAAAAGGATCACAGCGGAGAGCGCGAGCTGGAAGATCGTCCGGTCGTAGGCGGAAATACCGGTAAGTTTCTTATTAAAAATAACGATGAGTGCGTAGAGAAATGCCGCGCCGGTCGCCAAAAGAATGCCTCTCACTTCGGAGGTTTCGGGAGCGGAGCCTTTGGTGACTCCGGAGAGAAACGCCATACCCACAAGTGCCGCGATGATGCACAGCACTTTTTTCACCGTCAGCTTTTCTTTGAAGACAAACGAAGAGAGCGCCACGATGATGATCGGGGCAAAGTAGTAGCACAGGGTAGCGGTCGAGACGGTCGTATAGCGGTAGGCTTCAAAGAGCAGTATCCAGTTGATGCCCAGCAGAGCGCCGGAAGGGAGCAGATATTTCAGATTGCTTCGGATGCTTTCAAAACTGACCTTCTGCTTCTTGACAGCGAGCACGATCAGCAAAAACGGAAAGCCGATGAGTCCCCGAACCATGGAGATCACCGAAGAGGGGAGATCAATGTTCCGCACGAAAAGCCCGATCGTGCCGTAGATTGTCATGGAAATAATAACGTTCAGCCTTGCTTTGGAGGTCTTGTCCATATATATTTTCACCCCTTTGAGAATTTTTTCTATTCTATCATATATGCTTTTGAAATGATAGCTTTTCTTATCCCGAAAACTGTGATAAAATGAAAAAAACTTTTTGTCTTCGGGAGGCGGAGCGAGTGAAAACACAAAGAGAGTTTCCCAATTTTATCATAAGCGCCAAGGGAACGAGATGGGTGGAGCAGGGACACCCGTGGATCTATGCCGCGGAGGTAATTTCCGGCGATGGAACGGTCGAAAACGGCTCCCTTGTGGACGCGGTGAGCGAAAGGGGGAAATATTTAGGTACAGGCTTCCTGAGCAAGGAAAGCAAGATAAGGATACGACTTGTTTCCCGAAACGCCAACGACCGTTTTGATGAAGCTTTTTGGAAAAGAAGGATACAATACGCCTGGGATTATCGGAAAATCGTTATGGGCGACGATTTGAGCTGCTGCCGCGTGATCTTCGGCGAGTCGGACGGCTTTCCGGGCCTTACTGTGGACAGATTCTCCGACATCCTTTCCGTACAGACGCTTTCCGTCGGTATGGAGAAAATCAAGGACACGCTCTTTCCGCTGCTCTTAGAGGTGCTCTGCGGGGACGGACAGGAGATAAACGGAATCTATGAACGTAATGATGCCGCGATCCGCTCCTTAGAGGGGCTTAAGCAATATTGCGGCTGGTATGGGAAAGAACATCCCGAGTGTGCCGTAACGGAGATCTGCGAAAACGGCATAAGGTATCTTGTAGACGTTGAAAACGGGCAGAAGACCGGTTTTTTCCTCGACCAGAAATATAACAGACTTGCTGTTGCGAGGTTAGCAAAAGGGAAAAAAGTACTGGATTGTTTTACCCATACGGGATCCTTTGCGCTGAACGCCGCGATGGGCGGGGCAGAGCACGTGACGGCGGTCGATATTTCGGAGAGCGCCGTAGAGATGGCAAAAGAAAACGCAAAAAGAAACGCTCTGGAAGATCGGATGGACTTTATCGCCGCCGATGTCTTCGAGCTTCTTCCGGAACTGGAAAGGAGCGGGAAGAAGCCCTATGACTTCATTATTCTCGATCCGCCCGCTTTCACCAAGTCGAGAAAAACGGTGGATAATGCCCGGCGCGGGTATAAGGAGATCAACTACCGTGCTCTGAAGCTCCTGCCGCGCGGCGGCTATTTTGCCACGGCTTCGTGCAGCCATTTCATGCCGAATGAGGAGTTTATCCGGATGCTGCGCTCCGCGGCGGCAGATGCGGGTGTGGAGCTAAAGCAGATCGAAGCAAGACAGCAATCTCCCGATCACCCGATCCTATGGAACGTCCCGGAGACGGATTATCTTAAGTTCTATATATTTCAGATAATATAATTAGCAGGTATCTTCCGCAATACAAAATGGAAGATACCTGTTTTTTGTTAATTTATGCTGATATAGGTTCCGCTTTCGGCTCTGTAAAACCATTTGGTGTTCATGAGATTACCGCTGTAATTGTCAAATACAGCTATGCCGAACCGGATCCTGTTGACTCCGTTGGGACTGTAATCCTTCCAATCGGCTATCTGCTCACCGTTCCGATAAAGAACACTGTCCCTGAAAGCAATTTCGCCAAAGGAGGAGTCTGCGTCCGGGATAATAGCCTTCTCGGCGGCTTCCGTTACCTTTCCGCGGGGATGATCGATAAAGCAGAAGTATTCTTTTCCCTCCGCACCGCAGGAGGAAAGCTCCGTCAGCTCCACGGGAGAGAGATTGCGGATGAGATCCATGCTCTCGCTGTCAGAGAAGACTTCGGAACCTGCGGGAATATAGAGAGCGACGGAAAGATTTTTGTCGGCGCAGAGCATCAGATAATTGTACAGTGTATTCTGAGAAGAAATGCGATTATTCTTGTACGGTATATATTTCCCGTAGTATTCCTCATCCCAAAAATCTGCGGTCTTGCCCTGCGTGTATATCGGAAGCTCATAGTTTTCAATAAGGTATCTGCCCAGAGCTGCCGTCCATTTGCGTGCGCCGGAGGAATTGAGATGTCCGTAGTCGAACATATCGGTTTTCGGGTCGATGATCCCGGCGCCCAGACCGCTGAAGAGGGGGACACCGTATTCCTCGGCAATTTCGCATACACTGTTGACCCAGCGCATTTCATCGTCATACGCAAGAAAGGGCGTCATGGTAAGAAGAAGTTTTGTATCGGTATCGCGGCAGAGCTCGATGATCCTTCTCAGATAGGTTTTTGCTACTGTTTCACTGCGGTCGATCTCGCGGCTGTCGATCGGCCCTTCGCCTTCATACGGACGAATAATGAGAGAAGAGGGCGTTCCGTAAAAGGCAGATTCATCTGAGCCCTGCCCGAAGAAAAAGTTTTCTTTTGCATCAAAGAAACTGCTTTTATCTATATCCGTCCATCGGGAATGGTAGTAGGACAGCGGAAAAGTATATTCTTCCTTTATGTCCTCTGAAAACATATCCTCAATCGCTTCCTGCTTAAGCTTTGAAAACGGAAGCTGTTCAAATAGACCGTGCATCATTTCACTGTTGGCGTAGCTGAAAACCGAATCGACAAAAACCGGATAGGCATCCACAACAACAAGCTCCGGCTTATGTTTTTCCAGTACAAATCGCAGAAGCCAGTAATCGGTCTGAAGCGGCTGATTGTAGTTTGCAAGATTATAGGAGCTCAGTCCGTGCTCCTTCCACAGCTCCAGAGGCAGAGTCCCCATAATGACATGACTTGAGCCGAGAAAAACAATATCATAGCGTTCGGGGGCGTTAAAATAGTCGGCATATTTTGCTTCCTGCGACCGGCTCTTCAAAACTGCGGTAAAGGAGAGAAAAACGG
Source organism: Candidatus Limivicinus sp. (assembly GCA_045616265.1). Classification (GTDB taxonomy): domain Bacteria; phylum Bacillota; class Clostridia; order Oscillospirales; family Oscillospiraceae; genus Limivicinus. The sequence continues at coordinate 42,933 of JAZLGK010000146.1, forward strand.
CGCACAAAAGAACGACTGTCAGTATAGCAGCAATAAGTCTTTTCATTTATCTTCTCCTAAAACTGAAAATAAATAAATTCCGCACCGTTCATACTGCTTCCCCACGCACCGAAGTAGAATATGAACCAGATCGAGACAACAACAGCGAGAATCTGAAACCACCAATCCTGCTTTTTGATGACGTCTCTGACAATGAGGCCTCTGTACTTGAATATGTCTGCTATAAGCAGGATCAGGATCCCGAGAAAAACAAGAAAAAGATCAAAACCGGTAAGACCGAAGGAATACAGGGCACCGTTATAGAGCTCCCAGGGGGAGAAGCGAAAGAAAATGCTTCTTATTATGTAAACTGCCTGACTGAGACTCTGTGCCCTGAAAAAAATATAGGAAAAAACGACACAGACGAAGGTGAAAAAAACGCGAAACAGCTTATGGGAAAAGCTGTCGGTGCTGACGTACAGGACTCTGACAAAAAAGCATTTTACGGGTTTCATAAGGTCGCCTATTATCTGATATAAGCCGTGCAGAAGACCCCATACGACATAGTGCATACTTGCACCGTGCCACAGACCGCTCACCGCAAAGGTGATCATGATATTGCGGTATTTTTTCAGCTTACCGTTACGGTTGCCGCCGAGCGGGATATAGAGATAGTCTCTGAACCATGTGGACAGTGAGATATGCCAGCGGTGCCAGTAATCCGCTACCGTCTGGGCAAGCAGTGGGGCATTGAAGTTCTCCATAAGGTTTATACCCAAAATCTTCGCCGCGCCTTTGGCTATGCAGGAATAACCCGAAAAATCACAGTATATCTGGAACATAAAAAGAATGGCGGCAATTGCATATACAGCGCCTGATACGCTTCCAATAGCGGAATCGTACACACTGTCCACAAAAACCGCGATCCGGTCGGCAAGAAAGACCTTCTGAAAAAAACCCCAGATCATCAGCAGAAGCCCCTCGCGCAGATTGTCGAAGCGAAAGCTTTGAGGCGTCTTAAGCTGGGAAAGAAGATTCCGGGAGCGCTCGATCGGTCCGGCGACAAGCTGAGGGAAGAAGGAAACAAAGAGAGCATACTGAAAAAAATTCTTCTCAGCAGGAAGCTCGTCCCTGTAAACGTCCACGGTATAGCCAAGCGCCTGAAATGTATAGAAGGAGATACCGACGGGAAGAACGATGTCAAAGCGGGGAACGCTCAGAGGCAGATGCAGAAAGGCAGCGGCGGAGGAAAGGAGCTGCAGCGTCCAACCGGCGTATTTGAAGACAAAAAGAATGACCAGATTAACTGTGAAGCTTGCTCCGACACAGAGCTTCTTAAGCTTCTCTTTTTTTTCTTCACCATACTCCGACTTTTTTATCCTTTCCAGTATGATACCGCACAGATAAGTTATGACAGTGGAAAAAAGGATCAGAAGTGCGTACTCCGCGTCCCAGCACATATAAAAATAGTAGCTGGCAGCGAGCAGCCAGTAATTTTTCAGCTTTTCCGGCAAAAAAAAGTACAGCAGCACCACTGCCGGGAAAAAAACAAGAAATTCTACGGAATTAAACAGCATGACAGATTCCTTTCAACCGAACTGCATAATACGAAATTTTCAAATTATTATACTATTTCAGACCTGTTCCGTCAAGAAAAAAGAACCATCCGGTTTTCGTTCCCTGCTTTCGCCTGTCAAAAGTTTTGCATGAAAAGAAAACTGTTGCAATTTACATAATATTGTGATAAAATCCGAAATAAATATGTGCATTCTTTTATTCAAGTATACGGAAGGTGCCTGTTTTGGAAAAATATGTAATTAAAGGCGGTACGGTGCTTCGCGGCGAGGTCGAGATCAGCGGTGCGAAAAATGCCGCTGTTGCGATCATTCCTGCGGCTCTGATGGTAGACGGCGTATGCCGGATCGAAAATGTACCGCAGATCAGCGATACCGAAACGCTTCTCATGATCCTGAAAGATCTGGGAGCGAAGGTGCGGTATATTGATCCCCACACGGTGGAGATTGACTGTACAAAGGCGCGGTATCAGGACGCTCCCTATGAGCTTATGCGCAAAATAAGAGCCTCCTATTATCTCATCGGCGCTATGCTCGGACGTTTCGGAAGCGCGAAGACTACCATGCCCGGCGGCTGCAACTTCGGTGTGCGTCCCATCGACCAGCATATCAAGGGTATGACTGCTCTGGGAGCGCAGGTCGAGGTCAAAAACGGCTTTGTATACGCCGATGCCGTCGGCGGGAGACTGCGCGGTACGAGGATCTATCTTGATAAGGTCTCCGTCGGAGCTACGATGAATATCATTCTGGCGGCGACGCTTGCCCAGGGGCGTACAATTATTGAAAATGCTGCCCGTGAGCCGCACATTGTCGATCTTGCCAACTTCCTCAATTCCATGGGCGCGGATATTCGCGGCGCCGGTACGGACACGGTCAAGATCAACGGTACGGATAAGCTCCACGGCGGAAGCTATACCATCATTCCCGACCAGATCGAGGCAGGTACCTATATGGTCGCGGCGGCGGCCACCGGCGGGGAAGTCCTTATAAAAAATATTATCCCCAAGCATCTGGAATGCATCAGCGCAAAGCTCCGCGAGACCGGAACCATTGTGCAGGAATACGAGGATTCCGTGCTTGTCAAGGGTGCGAGAACTTTAAGAAAAGCCAATGTGAAGACCCTGCCGTATCCCGGTTTTCCTACGGATATGCAGGCTCCGATAGGGACGCTTCTGTGCCTTGCCGAGGGAACATCTGTGATCACAGAGGGTATCTATGACAATCGCTATAAGTATGTTAACGAGCTTCGCAAAATGGGCGCGGAGATCCAGGTGGATGGGCGTGTTGCCGTGATCGAGGGCGGAAAAAGACTTACCGGCGCTCCGGTTCACGCCTGCGATCTGAGAGCCGGTGCGGCGATGGTCATTGCCGGTATGTGCGCCGGCGGCACGACCGTTGTGGAGGACGTTCACTATATAGAGCGCGGCTATGAAAACTTCGTGGGAAAGCTCAATGCTATGGGCGCGGATATTGAGATCGTTGATTTCCCGGAAGATAATGAGAGTCAGAACAGAATTATTTCGGTCAGTTGATGAGAGTATCTGTTTTTGCAAGCGGTTCCGGCGGAAATTGTCTGCTGGTTTCCGATAAAGGTACAAATATATTGATAGATGCCGGAATATCGATGCGGAGGATAGAAAGCTGCCTTTCGCAGTCTGAAATTTCAATGAACGATATAACCGGAGTGCTCATAACGCATGAGCACTCCGATCATATTATGGCGCTGAAAACAATGGTGAAAAAGGTCGGCGTCTGTATATATGCACCCCATACGGTCACCGCAAGAATTATCGGAATGCTCCCGGAAACGGAAGAGAGAATGAAAATAATTCCCGTGGGGGAAGGTTTTGAGATTGGTGCGCTTTCCGTCCGTGCTTTCCATACGAGCCATGATACGGACGAGAGTGTGGGCTACCGCATAGAGGGCAGCGCCTGCTTTGCCATAGCTACGGATACCGGCTGTCTTACCGGGGAGATTGAGGAAGGACTCACCGGTGCCGATGCGGTACTTATAGAGTCCAATCACGACGAGCAGATGCTCCGATACGGACCCTACCCGACGTATCTCAAAAGGCGTATTCTTTCCGATCACGGTCATCTTTCCAATGAAGATTGTGCTCAAGAGGCGAGAAAGCTTGCACAGAGCGGGACCGAAACGATCGTTCTGGGACATCTGAGTAAAACAAACAACACTCCCGAAAAGGCTCTGGAGGCGGCAGGGAAAATGCTCTGCGATACCGGCGCGGCTTTATACTGCGCACCGGAATTCGGAAGACTGGATATAACTGTAGGAGAAAATGCCGGATGCTTGCTGTAAAGCTTATCTGTGTAGGGAAAATGCGGGAAAAGTTTTACATCAACGCTTTTTCCGAGTACGAAAAAAGACTTCGAAGCTACTGTCGTCTTGAGCTTTGCGAAATAACGGAGCAAAAGCTTTCGGATAACCCGAGTGCGGGAGAGATCAGCGCGGCTTTAACAAAAGAAGCGGGAGATATCCTGAAAAGTATTCCCTCCGATGCTTACGTCACGGCTATGTGCGTGGAGGGAAAGCAATTCCCGAGCGAGGGGATAGCAAAGCTCATATCGGAGAGAGAAAATTCGGGCAAACCGAAGCTGTGCTTTATTATCGGCGGTTCCTACGGACTGCATGAATCGGTCAAGGAGCGGGCGGACTGTAAGCTCAGTATGTCGGAAATGACTTTTCCGCACCACCTGGCCAGAGTTATGCTGGCAGAGCAGATCTACCGGGGATTTAAGATAAACGAGGGGTCAAAATATCATAAATAATGCGGAATTCGGAATAATACGATTATAATTTTTTGTGACGGAGAAAAGTGAAAAATGGATGAACTGAATATGTCGTGGGGCAGGACCGGAATCGGCGATCTGCTCGACAAATGGCCGAAAAAAGAAAACGGAGAGCCAGAGGAACCTGCGTTCCTCTGCAACTGCAGAAATAACGACCTGGGCGATGCGCTTCGAATCAATATGCTGGAAGCCTACGGAATACCCTGCGCCGCCCGCTACCCCGGAGACGGCGGCTTCGGAAAACTTGTGCTCGGAATGAGCGGTCAGGGGACGGATATCTATGTTCCCATGAGTATGCTGGAGGATGCACTGCAATTATGCAAGGAGGAGAATAATGAGGAACTATAAGGAAGAGTATGAGCATTGGCTGGACAGCCCTTCCCTCAGTGAGCAGGAGTGGGCGGAGCTTGACTCGATCCGGAACGACGAAAAGGAAATCGAAAACCGCTTTTTTGCCCCTCTCGAATTCGGCACGGCGGGACTTCGCGGTACCATGAAGGTCGGGCTTCATAACATGAATATCCATATCATCCGTCATGCGACCCAGGCCTTTGCCAACGTGATCTGTGCCGAGGGAAAGGAAGCGATGGACAAGGGAATCGTTATTGCCTACGACTGCCGATTGAACGGAGCCGATTTTGCGAAAGAAGCTGCCTGTGTTATGGCAGCCAATGGTATTCATGTACGCCTTTTTGACGCTCTCCGCCCTACGCCGGAGCTGAGCTTTGCGGTGCTTTTCTACGGAGCCGCTGCCGGTCTCAACGTCACCGCCAGCCATAATCCGAAGGAGTATAACGGCTATAAGGTGTACTGGTCGGATGGCGCCCAGCTTCCCCCGCAGAAAGCGGAAGCGATTGCGCAGCAGATGGAGAACATCGACATCTTCACCGGCTTTAAAAGCTTTGATTTTGAGGAAGCTCTTGCAGACGGCAGGATAGAAATGCTCGGCAGTGAGACCGATGAGGCTTTTCTTGCACGGGTCATGGAGCAGGTCATTGATAAGGAGACCGTTAAGAAGGTCGCGGATGATTTTAAGATCGTCTATACGCCCTTTCACGGCTGCGGGCATAAGCTTGTCCCGGAAGCACTGAAGAGATTCGGCATAAAGCATCTCTATCCCGTATCCGAGCAGATGGTGATCGACGGGAATTTTCCGACTGTGGAAAGCCCCAATCCCGAAAATCCCGAGGGCTTTTATCTGGCCGTCGAGCTTGCAAAAAAGGTGGGGAGCGATCTCATCATCGGTACCGACCCCGACTCCGACCGGATCGGCACCATGGTAAGAGACGGCGATAAATACGTCACCGTGACCGGCAACCAGATGGGCGTCCTGTTGCTCGACTACATTATCAATGCCCGCCTGTCCACCGGTACCATGCCGGAGAATCCCGGTGCTGTCAGCAGTATCGTTTCTACTGCCATGTCCCGTGCTGTTGCCGAAGCCAACGGCGTGCATTTTGAAGACACCTTCACCGGCTTTAAATTCATGGCAGAGCGGATCGCCCAGTGGGAAGCAGCGGACAGTTATAAGTATATCTTTGCCTTTGAAGAGAGCTACGGCTACATGATGGGCGACTATGTGCGCGACAAGGATGCTGTGACCGCGTCTCTCATGGTGGCGGAGATGGCGGCTTATTATGATGAAAAGGGTATGACCCTCCTTGACGCTCTTCGCGCTCTCTACGGAAAATACGGCTGGTTCAAGGAAAAGACCATCAATCTCGTCATGCCGGGTCTGGACGGACTGCAGAAGATGGCTGAACTTATGAAGAAGCTTCGCAGCGAACCTCCCAAGTCCATCGCCGGAGAAGAGACCATACGCATTAGAGATTATCTGGACGGCAGTATCTGGGTCGCCGGTCTCGGCAAGGTCGATAAAACGCCGATCTCCGGTTCCAATGTGCTCTATTTTGAGCTGGCGGACGGCTGCTGTTTCATCGTCCGTCCCTCCGGTACCGAGCCGAAGATCAAGATATACATCCTCGCACGCGGCAAATCGGAAGAGGAATGTGATGACTGCATCCGGAGATATACGGAGTATGCGAAAGGGCTCAGAGGATGAACATACTTTTTGAGCTCTTTCTCTCCTTTGCCAAGGTCGGTGTCATGACCTTCGGTGGGGGTTATGCCATGCTCCCCATCCTCCAGCGTGCGGTTTCGGAAAAAAAGGGCTGGGTAAGTGAGGAAGAACTGATGGACTATTACGCGGTCGGTCAGTGCACCCCGGGAGTTATCGCCGTGAATACCGCCACCTTTGTCGGAAGAAAGCAGGCGGGTATTCCGGGAGGGATCATTGCCACGGCGGGCGTTGTGTTCCCGAGCATGGTCATCATCTGCGTCATCGCCGGCATCCTCACCAATTTTGCGGATATCCCGGCGGTCAAGAGCGCCTTCGCTGCTATCCGCGTGTGCGTGTGCGTGCTGATCTTCAATTCGGTGGTAAAGCTTTGGAAAAAAGCGGTTATCGATAAGGCGACGCTGATTATCTGCGTAATCATTTTTGTGCTGTCCGTCCTTCTGGATGTGTCACCCGCGGTATACGTAATTGTCTGCTGCGGAGCGGGCATTCTGCTCACACGTCTGGGGGTGAGAGGAAAATGATTTTTCTCAGGCTCTTCTGGGAGTTTTTCAAAACGGGTCTTTTCTCTGTCGGCGGCGGCATGGCGACCTTACCGTTTCTATACAATATCAGCGACAAGACCGGCTGGTTTACCCATGCACAGCTTGCCGATATGGTTGCTGTGTCCGAATCCACTCCCGGACCCATCGGTGTGAATATGGCCACCTATGTCGGTTTTACGACAGCCGGCATACCGGGGGCTCTGATCGCCACCATAGGTCTTGTGACTCCCTCGGTCATCGTGATATTGCTGATATCGAAGGCACTGGAAAAATTCCGGGACAATAAATATGTGGACGCTTCTTTCTACGCTCTGCGCCCCTGCTCTCTTGCGCTGATCGCGGCAGCGGGGTTCTTGGTTGTAAAAATATCCCTTCTCAATGTCGGAGCGGGATCGTTTTTCGGCTTCTTCAACTGGAAGGGGATTATTCTCGCGGCGGTCATTTTAGTGCTGACGAGATTTGTTAAAAAGACAAAATCTTTGCACCCCATCGTGTTTATCGCTTTTTCTGCCGTTGTCGGCATCGTATTTTCGTTCTGATAATGTTAGTTTCGTATGGCAGGAGCTTTACTTCCACCCATTAAACTGCGTTCACCAGAGAAAACAGCAGATAGCTTAATACCGACGCGATCGAAGCGCTCATAAGGTGCCCTGCGGTGTGCAGGGCGCCTTTAATTTTAGTATCGCCTAAAACAGCGTAAGTCTGCATATGGACGGAGAGCCCTCCCCAGCCGAGGATAAAGGAGACTAAAGCTAAATCGGCAGGCGCAGGGGAGAGGGAAGACATCTCGCTCAAGGAACAGCCGAGTTCCAGCAAACCGCGGAAAAAAGTCCGTACGCAGGCAGGCTCGAGCCCGCTGATTTCCGAAAGAAAAGAAAAAAAGCGACTGACGGCTGTGCAGTTTTCAAGAACCTTTACAATAACCGTAAACGAGACCGCAAAGGCGCAGACGTTCAGGATCGACGATACGGCGGTTCTGACGGCATCCGTGAAAGTGAGGGAGAAGGATACGTCACTGTTGAGATGTAGTGGCTTCTCCGGTTCGGGAAAACGGAAATTCCCGTTCTTTCCCCGCAACAGAATACCGACGGAAACCGCAGAGACGATATGCACGATATAAAGACAGACACCGGTCTTCAAAGAGCCGAATACCCCGCAGCCGACAGCGCCGATGATAAACGCGGGTCCTGAATTATTACAGAAGGCAAGGAGCTTTTCTCCCTCCTTTGAATCGATTTGCTCCTGACGAAGCATATCCGCAATGTAGGCCGCCCCCATGGGATACCCGCCGGTAAGCCCCAGAAAAAGCGCGGTCGCGCCCGCTCCGGAAACGCCGAAAAGCCGTCGGGAGAGCGGTGAAAAGAATCTTCCGAGAAAAAGAGGCAGACCGAGGCGATTTATAAGCACGGAGAGAATAAAAAACGGAAAAAGAGAAGGGATAAGTGTCTCCGCGCAGAGCTTCAGTGCATAGCGGCACCCCTCGGCGATCTCTCCGGAAAGAAATACAGCCGCTATAAACGCCGCACAGCCGAGCAACAAAAATATTATCCTTTTCGCATCAAACTCCTTATGTTGATCTTTGCTTTTCACTTTCCGCTTTTCACTTTCCACTTTAACTCCACGCTCCACTCTTCACGCTCCACTCTTCACACTCCACACTCAACCCATGGTATCAAGCTATGAGCCGACGCATAGTTTTATACGGAACGGAGGGATGAGCTTTTGAAAAAGTTCGGAAAGCTTGCAGAGAGACTCTGCGAGACGCTGGAGCTGCCGGAGGAGGCTGTATCGGGGAAGGCGAAGGTCAGCATGACAGGCGGAAAAAGGCTTCTTATTGAAAACCACAGGGGATTGCTCTTCTATTCGGATACCGCTGTAGAGGTGCTGACCGGAGAGGGAAAGATATCCGTACTGGGGAGCGGATTTACCATACGGGTCATGAAAGAAGGGAATATGCTTATTTACGGGAAGCTTCAGAGCGTGGAGTGGTGCGGATGAACAGGACGGGATATACGGTTTATGGCAGATGTCGGTTTTCTGTTCGCGGAAGTCTGCCAGAGACGGTTCTGAATGCCTGTGCTGCGAGAGGAATAGAGCTGAGAGAGGCGGAATTTCGAGACGATCACTGCTTTTCGGTCTGGATATATGAAAAAGATGCGGAGGAATTTCGAAAAACTGCCGAGGAGTGTATGTGTTTTACAGATAAGGAAGAAAGCAGCGGCGGCAGAAGAATATGTGTTTTTTTAAAAAGAAATCTGTCAGCATTATTGATCGCTTCCTTTTGTGCTCTGTGTCTTCTGCTGTCCTCGCTCTTTATATGGGATATCAACGTGGTGGGGAACGAAAGACTGACAGAGGGAGAGATAAAAAGAGCTCTGAAAGAGTGCGGGGTCAGCGCAGGGTGTTTCTGGCCGGGGATCGAAAACGATATGATAAGAGCTGAGATGATAACGAAACTGCCGGAGCTTGCTTGGATGAGCGTCAACGTCAACGGTTCTCGGGCGACAATACCGGTGCTGGAAAGAAGGATTCCCGCAGAGATATACAGCGAAAACGGTTATTCCGATCTGACGGCCAAAACGGACGGAATCGTGGAAAGGATCTTTGTAAGAAACGGCAAAGCTGTGATAAACCGCGGGCAGACGGTGGAAAAAGGGACGATATTGGTGTCCGGCGAGTTGGACAGCAGTACCGGAAAAACAGAATTTGTGCGCTCTCTCGGAGAGGTCTATGCCCGGACATGGAGAGAAGTGACAGCCGTCTGCCCGAAAACGGTCATGAAAAAAGTGAGCCGGGGAAAAAGCCATAAAAGATATGCCCTGATGCTCGGAAAAACAAGAATAAATTTTTATTCCGGCAGCAAAAATACGGTTGACGAAACCGATAAAATTATTCATAATAATAAAATAAGACTCAAAGGCATTTTTACCTTCCCAATCACGCTCATATCCGAAGAGTTCCGACCGTATACAGCGGTGAAGGCAGAAGATACGGATGTGAAGAATATGGAAAACACTCTTGAGAAAATATTGAAAAAAGAGGTGGACGGGGAGATCCTGAGCAGCGGTTTCGTATCCGAAATTCAGAACAAACTGAAAAGAGTGACTGTAAGGTGTGAATGCCTTGAAAACATTGCGGAAGAAAAAGCGGTGAAATAAATGATAGAACAGACAGTAAAAGTCGACCGAATGGAGCATATCATCAGCGTTTTCGGCTCGTTCGATCAGAATTTGCGCATTATTGAAAATGAACTGGGCGTCAAGGTGCTGGACCGTGACGACATGATCCACATCTGCGGCGAGGCGGAGGATGTGATGCTGGCGGAAAAGGCCATCAACGGTCTTCTGACGCTGGCGGCCAAGGGTGAGAATATCGATGCACAGAACGTGCGGTATATCCTCAAGCTTGTCCGTGAGGGACGTGAGACAAAGATCGGGGAACTGGCCGGGGATGTGATCTGCATCACCGCTAAGGGCAAACCCATTAAGCCCAAGACTCTCGGACAGAAGGAATACTGTGATGCCATCAGCAAGAATACCGTTACCCTCGGCATCGGTCCGGCCGGTACGGGCAAGACCTATCTGGCTGTAGCTGCGGCGGTCGCGGCATTCCGTGCCGAAGAGGTAAACCGCATCATCCTGACCCGTCCTGCCGTGGAAGCGGGAGAGCGGCTCGGCTTTCTGCCCGGAGATCTGCAGAGCAAGGTAGATCCGTATCTGCGGCCTTTATATGACGCCCTTTTCGATATGTTAGGCGCGGATACCTATCAGAAATATCTCGAAAAGGGTAATATCGAGGTAGCTCCGCTGGCCTATATGCGCGGTCGCACACTCGATGACAGCTTTATCATCCTCGACGAGGCGCAGAATACCTCCCGGGAACAAATGAAGATGTTTTTGACCCGCATCGGCTTCGGCTCCAAGGTCGTCATCACGGGAGATATCACCCAGATCGACCTGCCCGAGGATAAGGTGAGCGGACTGAAGGTCGCCATGAAGGTGTTGAAGGATATAGAGGATATCTCGATCTGCACCCTCACCGGCGCGGACGTGGTGCGTCACAGGCTGGTGCAGAAGATCATTGAGGCCTATGAGGTATACGACAAGAAAAACCCTGTGCAGGAAGTGAAAAAGCTGTCTGCCCATAAGAATTTCAAGAGGAAATATTGATGGATAATGAGATATATGTAAGCCGGGAGGTCAAAAATCTCGGACATAACGAATCGGCTTCGCTTATTAAAAAAGCCGTCAACATGACGCTGACGGCGGAAAAGATAGACGTGCCCTGTATCGTGAGCGTACTGCTGACCGACGAAGAGGGAATACGCGCCGTTAACAGGGAGTTTCGAAATGTGGACGCCGCAACGGATGTGCTGTCCTTCCCGATGAACGAGCTGGCGGCGGGATGCTTTGATGCGGATGCCTGTGAGCGGGATATGGATACCGGTGCGGTGCTTTTAGGGGACATGATGATCTCTGTCCCGAGATGCGAAAAGCAGGGCGAGGAATTCGGACACGGGTATAGAAGAGAGCTCATGTATCTGACGGTTCATTCGATATTGCATCTGCTCGGCTACGACCATGTGGATGAGGGCGTGATGAAGCGACAGATGCGCAAAAGAGAAAAAGAAATCATGGGAGATAAGGACAATGACTAAATCGGCAATGATAACCGTATGCGGCAGACCCAACGTGGGAAAATCGACACTCACCAACGCGCTGGTTGGGGAGAAGATCGCCATTGTCTCCGATAAGCCGCAGACCACAAGAAACCGCATTACCGCCATCGTGGAGCACGGAGAGACGCAGTTTGTGCTGATGGACACGCCGGGCTTCCACAAACCCCGGACAAAGCTCGGTAACTATATGGTAAATGTGGTGCGGGAGAGCGTTTCGGACGTTGATCTGGTGCTTCTCATGGTCGAGCCGGTTGCCTCCATCGGTCCGCAGGAGCAGGGACTGATCGACCGGATAAAAGAGACCGGCGCTCCGGCGATCCTTCTCATTAACAAGATCGATTCCGTGGAGAAAACGAGACTTCTGGAAGTCATTGCGCTCTACTCCGCAGCCTGTGATTTTGACGCGATCATTCCCGTTTCCGCGAAAACAGGAGAAGGTCTGGACGAGCTTCTCACGGAAATGGAGAAATACGCCTGCGAGGGGCCGCACCTTTTCCCCGAGGATATGATAACCGACCAGCCCGAGCGGCAGATCTGCGCCGAGCTTCTGCGGGAAAAGCTACTGCGCTCACTCGACAAGGAAATCCCGCACGGAACGGCGATCGAAATAAACCGTTTCAGGGAGAGAGACGACGGGCTTATCGAAATCGAAGCGACGATCTACTGCGAGAAGGAGAGCCACAAGGGGATCATTATCGGCAAAAAAGGCGTGATGCTCAAAAAGATCGGAGAGAGCGCCCGGGCGGATATGGAGCAGTTTCTTGATACGAAGGTCTATCTGCAGACATGGGTCAAGGTCAAGGAAAACTGGCGGGATTCCGATACTCTGCTCAGAAACTTCGGTTTCAGAGATGAATGAGCATACGTCCTTTTTATTCCAACTTTAATTAACTGCCTTTTGCAGATACTATCTGCAGGAGGCGGTTTTATGAAATATGCTTTTTTCTGGAAGGCTTTCACCGAGACAGGCGACCCCCTGTGCTATCTCTTTTACAAAAGCCTTATAAATGCGGAATGCGGAATAAACAAGAGTGGAGAGTGAAAAGTAAATCCCATTTACTTAAAACTTAAAACTCACACATCCGGGGATACATATATGTTTGTCAATACAAAAGCCCTTGTGCTGCGGGAAGTAAAATATAAAGAGGCGGACAGGATCCTCACGGTGCTCACTGAATATGGGGGGAAAATGACCGTGAAGGCGAGAGGAGCCCTCCGGAAAAGCAGCAAGCTGGCTTCCTCTACGCAGCAGCTCTCATACAGCGAGATGACGCTTTTCTTCAACCGGGGCAAGTGGACGGTGAATGAGGCATCCACTCTGGAGGCTTTTCCCGCTTTGCAGAAGAATTTTGAAGATTACGCTCTTGGCTGCTATATCGCGGAGTGTGTGGAAGCAGCGGCCATCGAGGATCAGCCGGACGCGGCCCTTTTACAGCTTGCGCTCAATACACTTTATGCTATAAGCCGGAATATGGCGGACAGCGTGCTTATCAAGGCGGCGTTTGAAATGCGCCTGATGGCGATCAGCGGGTATATGCCGGATCTGCGCTGTTGCTGCGTCTGCGGAAAAGAAGAACCGAACAGACCGTATCTCAGCCTTTCCAACGGAAAAATCTGCTGCAGCGAGTGCCGGAACGAGACCTTTGATACTCCGATCCGATTAGGAGACGACGCTTTGAAGGCAATGCGCTATGTCATTTCCGTCCCGGCCAAAAAGCTTTTTTCTTTTTCTCTCTCCAAAGAAGGTGAGAGAGATTTTACAAACGCGGCGGAAAACTATCTCCTCCGCCAGACGGAAAGACGCTTCGCATCCCTTGATTACTGGAAAAAGTTTTAAGTAAAGGGTCTGAGTTCTTTTATTTTGAAATTACGGAGAAATCATGAACATTTTTGATAAATCACTCCATACGCTGGAGCTGCCTGCGGTTTTGAATATGCTGTCTCAGGAGGCGGTATCGCAGGGAGCGAAGGAGGAAGCGCTTCAGATAAAGCCATCTACCCAGCCGGGGAAGGTTCGGCAGCTTCTCAGCGAGACAAGCGCGGCGAAGCTTATGATGACGGTGCGTCAGAGTCCGTCCTTTTACGGTGTGAAGGATGTCCGACCCTCTCTTTCGAGGGCAGAGCTCGGCGGCAGCCTCAACACGCGGGAGCTTTTGGATATTGCCGGCATTCTGCGCTGCGCCAGAGCCGTCAAGGGCTATATTGCGGACGACAGTGTCGGTAAGACCTGCATTGACAGCCTTTTCCACGCGCTCAGAGCCAATAAATTTTTAGAAGAGAAAATCAGCACCTCCATTGTCGGCGAGGACGAGATCGCGGACAGCGCATCAAGCGACCTCAGCTCCATCCGCCGCCAGATGCACGCCGCCGCTTCGAGAGCGAGAGACGCGCTGCAGAAAATATTGTCTTCCCCGAGCTATGCCAAGGTGCTGCAGGAGCCGATCATCACCATGCGCTCCGACCGCTATGTCGTCCCCGTCAAGGCGGAATGTAAGGGGGCGATCCCGGGACTGGTGCATGATATTTCCTCTTCCGGCATGACGGTATTTATCGAGCCGATGGCCGCTGTCAAGGCCAATAATGAGCTCCGGGAGCTCGCGGCGAAGGAAAAGCTGGAAATTGAGCGCATATTATCGGAACTCAGCGCGGACTGCGCGGAGCATGCGGGAGATATCTCCTCGGATTACAGCCTCCTTGTGCGGCTTGACCTCATTTTTGCCAAGGCGAAGCTCTCCTATAAACTCGACTGTCAGGAGGCAGCGAGCAAAGATAACGGGATCGTTCTGCGCCGCGCAAGACACCCGCTTCTGGACAGAGCTAAAGCCGTACCCATCGATCTGGAACTCGGCCGAGGCTTTGATACCCTTGTCATTACCGGCCCCAATACCGGCGGCAAGACGGTTTCGTTGAAAACCATCGGGCTTTTAGCCGCCATGAACCAGTGCGGACTGCATATCCCTGCCGCTGACGGCTGTAATCTGCCGATCTTTGAGAAGATCCTTGCCGATATCGGGGATGAGCAGAGCATCGAACAGAATCTCTCCACATTCTCCGCACATATGACCAATATCGTGGGCATTCTGGACGAGTGTGACGGAAATTCCCTGATCCTTTTTGACGAACTCGGCGCGGGTACCGACCCCACCGAGGGTGCGGCACTTGCCATATCCATCATTGAATACGCGAGAAAACGCGGCGCCATGATCGCGGCGACCACGCACTATGCGGAGCTTAAGGTATATGCCACCAACGAAAAGGGCGTGCAGAACGCTTCCTGCGAGTTTGACGTGGAGACCCTTCGCCCGACTTATAGGCTTCTTGTGGGCATCCCCGGCAAGTCGAACGCCTTTGCCATCTCCGGACGGCTGGGGCTCAAGGAGGCGATCATTAACGACGCGAAAAACCGAATCAATTCCGACAGCGTGAGCTTCGAAGCGACGATCGAAAAGCTGGAGCAGACAAGACTGCTGCTGGAAAAAGACCGGGATGAGGCGGCAAGAAAGCTGAGGCAGGCGGAGGAAAACGCCAAAAAGTCCGCTTTTCTGAAAGCCGAACTGGAAGTACGGCTGGAAAAGGCTGATCTGAGAGCAAAACGCGAAGCGGAGCGTATAATAGGTGAGGCGCGGGAGACAGCGGAAAAGGTATTTGAAGAGCTGGACGGTATGCGCCGGAGCATAAACGAGCAGGACAATGTGCAGCAAATCAATGAGGCTCGCTCAGAGCTGCGAAGACGGCTCAATTTGCAGGAGGAATCTCTTCGTGAGGCACCGGAGACTCAAAAAGAGGAAAAATCTTTGCGACCCGTAAAGGTCGGCGATACTGTCAGAATAAAGTCCATGGGTGTTGCGGCGGAGGTGCTGGCAATCTCGGAGGACAGAACGCTTTCTCTGCGGGCGGGGATCATGAACGTTTCCGCGAAGGAAGTCGATGTGCTTCTTATAGAGAATAATGCTCCGTCGGCAAAGAAAAAAACGGTCACTTCTTCGACCTCTTTGCGAGCTGCAGTACCTTTGGAGATCGACCTCAGAGGCATGGAGGGGATCGAAGGCGTCATCGCCGCCGAGCGGTATATCGACAGCGCCGTAATGGCAAAGCTCCGCACGGTCACGATCATCCACGGGAAAGGGACCGGTGCTCTGAGAAACTCCGTTCAGCAGATGCTGCGGCAGAATAAAGCGGTAAAATCCTTTCGACTGGGCCGATACGGAGAGGGAGAGAGCGGCGTTACCGTTGTGGAACTGAAATAAAAACGCGGCACATATCGGCACACAAATGGTTAAAATAACGAAACAGGTAAAATCAGTTGACGTTTGACGTATAATTTGGTAAACTGTTTCTATCCGGATGGGATTTAATTATTGCAGATAAAGATAATTATAAGGAGTGGCGAGCATGATAGCAAAAGAAGTAGTTATCAATAATCAGGTTGGTCTTCATGCCAGACCCGCAACCTTCTTCATTCAGAAAGCCAATGAGTTCAAAAGCAGCATTTGGGTGGAAAAGGATGAGCGCAGAGTAAATGCAAAGAGCCTTCTTGGTGTTCTCTCCCTTGGCATCATCAAAGGTACGGCCGTTACCATTATTGCGGACGGCGCCGATGAGGAAGCCGCAATTTCTACTTTGGCAGAGCTGATCGACTCTGATTTTTCCGAATGATTTTTAACTGAGCTTATGTATGGGGGGCGTGTTCTGCACGTCCCTCTGACTATTTTTGAGGATAATCGCCGATGCTTGACACACTCAGAGAAAAAGCGAATAATCTGCCGCTGCTGCCCGGAGTCTATATTATGCTGGACGAGCACAGCGAAGTGATCTATGTCGGTAAGGCAAAAAAACTGAAAAACCGCGTCAGCAGCTATTTCCATGGGGAGCATCTGCCGAAGGTCGCCGCGATGGTGGAAAAGGTCAGCGACTTTAATGTGATCGTCGCGGGCAGTGAATTTGAAGCGCTGGTGCTGGAAAACTCGCTCATCAAAAGGCACAGACCGAAGTACAATATCCTTTTGAAGGACGATAAGGGCTATCCCTTTATTAAGGTCGACCTCCGGGAAGAATATCCCGTAATGAAGATCGTCTCCAGAACGGCGAAGGACGGGGCAAAATATTTCGGTCCCTTCGGTGGGAGAGCACAGACGAGGGAGATCATCGAAACGCTCGGGAAGGCGCTGCGTCTGCCGGACTGTTCGAGAAAATTCCCGGCGGATATCGGAAAAGAGCGTCCCTGTTTAAATTATCACATGGGTCTGTGTGACGGCTGGTGTCTCGGCAAAAAGGACGGCGAGGAATACCGACGCACCTTTTCCGAGGCCATGCTGATCCTTGACGGCAAAAGCGCGGAGCTGATCAACAGCCTTAGCGAAAAAATGGAACAGGCGGCCGAGGAACTTCGCTTTGAACAGGCGGCGGAGTACCGGGACAGGATAAAGGCGGTCGAGTCTCTTTCCAACCGGCAGAGAGTCATTTCCACGGCTTTTGCGGATACGGACGCCGTCGGTTTCTGCCGGGGCGCGAAAACCTGCTTTTCCGTACTGCATTTTGTGAACGGTGATCTTGCGGGCAAGGACGTGGAGATGATGGAGGAGCCTTTGGAGGACGATGCGGAGGCTCTGTCCGACCTTATCCTGCAATACTACTCAAGTCACCGGGGCGGCTGGCCGAAATCGCTGCTTCTGCCCTGTGAGATCGAAGACCGTGAAGCGATGGAAGAGCTTCTCAGCGAGCTTTCCGGGCGCAGGATCTATATTGAAACCCCGCAGCGGGGAGACAAACACCGCCTTGTGCAAAGCGCCATGTTAAATGCCTCTGAAGAAGTCCTCCGACGGACGACCGCTTCCCAGAGAAGCCTGAAAACACTTGAGTGGCTGCAGAAGACACTGGAGCTTGAAGAATACCCCGACAGGATCGAGGCCTTTGATATTTCCAATCTCGGCGATACGGGTATTGTGGCGGGCATGACCGTTTTTCAAAGTGGAAAACCGTTAAAAAAAGCGTATAAAAAATTCAGGATACGGGATCTTGAGATGCGGGACGACTATGCCAGTATGCATCAGGCGGTCTATCGGCGTTTCAGACACGCAGTGGACGGGGACGGGAGTTTTGCGGAGCTGCCGGATCTTCTGCTGATCGACGGGGGTGACCGACACGCTGCGACGGCAGAAAGGGCGCTTGAAGAGCTTGGACTGTCGCTGCCCGTATTCGGAATGGTGAAAGATGACCGACACAGGACAAGAGCCCTTGTAAGAGCGGACGGGCAGGAGATCGGGATCCGGAATAATCCCGCCGTCTTTGCGCTTATAGGTTCTATCCAGGAGGAGACACATCGCTTTACGATCGAATACCAGCGACAGCTTCGGAAAGAGAGTTATGCTTCGGCCCTCGATAAGATCGAAGGCGTCGGCCCGAAAAGAAGAGCCGACCTTATCAAAAACTTCAAATCCGTAAAAGCTATCGGAAATGCGAGTGTGGGGGAGCTTGCCATGGTAGTTCCCAAAAAGACCGCACAGAGGATATATGATTATTTTCATAACGGAGAGATTTAGCCATGAGAGTTATTACGGGTTCTGCCAGGGGCAGAAAGCTGAAAACGCCGGAAAACTATGACATCCGACCGACAACGGACAATGTGAAGGAGTCGATCTTTAATATCATTCAGTTCGATATAGAAGGTCGAAAAGTCCTTGACCTCTTTGCCGGAACCGGTCAGCTCGGTATCGAATGTCTCAGCCGCGGAGCGGAAAGTGCGGTTTTTGTAGATCACAGCCGGGATGCTGTCAAGATCATCCGGGAAAACCTTGCCGCCTGCAATCTTAAAGGACTTGTGGCAGAGCAGGACTCTCTTATCTACCTGAAAACCTGCGGAAAATTCGACCTTATTTTTGTTGACCCGCCCTACGACTCCGATTTGTACGAAGAAGTGCTCAAATCTATCATTTTGTTTGACATTTTGAATGACGGTGGTATAATAATATGCGAAGCAAGGCGCGGCAGGGCTTTTCCGCCGATGATCGGGTCATACAGGATGGTCAGAGAGTATAATTACGGATCGGTCAAGCTTTGTAAATACGTTAAGGAGAGCAATGTATGAGCATAGCCATTTGCCCGGGCAGCTTTGATCCCATAACTCTCGGACACCTCAATATCATAAGGCGAACCTCACGGATATTTGATGAAGTTATTGTCTGCGTCATGCAGAACGCATCAAAGACAAAACCGATGTTTACCATTGAGGAACGCGCCGAAATGGTCAGAAAAACCACAGCGAGATTTCCGAATGTCCGAGTTGATACTCCGAGCGGGCTTCTGGCGGAGTATGCCAAGCAGTTTCCGAAGGCTGTCATTGTCAAGGGGCTGCGGGCCGCTTCGGACTTTGATTATGAATTCCAGATGAATCTCATTAATAAAAAAATCAATCCCGAAATGGAAACAATGTTTCTCACATCCAGCGAAAAATATACCTTTCTCAGCTCGTCCATAGTGCGTGAAATGGCAAAATACGATGCGGATCTTACAGGTCTGATCCCGGAAGAGATCAAAGAAGATATAAGACAGAAAGCTAAGGAGTGGAGGAATAAATAAATGGATAACAATAATGACATTATTGAATTGCTGGACATCCTTTACGGCATGGTCACGGAAGCATGGGGCGTACCGCTCGGAAACGATAAGTGCATCATCGAAAGAGAAAAAGCGGTCGAGATCATAAATGAAATAAAGGATAATCTTCCCACGGCACTTGCCGAGGCAAAGAGACTTGTGGCGGCAAGGGATGAGTTTATCGGGAACGCAAAGCGCGAGGCGGAGGCCATGCGCAAGAGCGCCGAAGAAAAGTCCCGCGCAATGATCGAAGAGCAGGAGATCGTCCGCGTGGCCAGAGCGAAAAGCACGGAGATGATCGCAGCCGCCGAGAGCAAGTCCAACGAGCTTCGCAGAGTTGCCGGTGAGTACGTGGATGAATTGATGCGCCAGACTGAGAGCAGTGTCAGCGAAGCGCTTTCCAAGCTCCAGAATGCCCATAATGCTTTTAAATCCATGGGCGGGGTCACTGCACAAAGCACCGCTCCGAAGTTCCAGCCGACGGAAGTACGTCAGGCGCCGGTTCAGAGCGCACAGACAAGACCCGTTTCCGCTGCCCCCGTTGCCCCTGCCGCTCAGCCGCAGAAGAAGAGCGTTGCTTCCGTTTTGAAGATTCAGAGAGAAAACTGATACAACACTACATATAGTCTTCTTTTTATCCGATGACCGCTTATGCTGTTATCGGATGTTTTTTTGACTTAATTTAGGTATATTATCTCAAAAAAAGACAAAAAGATTCAAAAAAAGTCAAAACAATTTCCTTGCAATTTCCGGCTTTCCCACATATAATCATAAGTGAAGTGGTGAGAAGTGGTGTAAAATGGGTCAGTATCCCACGAAATGGAGGACTGAGAAATGACAGGGGAGTATCAGCACTCGCTTGACAGCAAGGGACGTATTTTTATTCCTGCAAAGCTCAGAGAAGAACTGGGCGATGTATTTTATATAACGATTTCCATGGACAAATGTCTGTGTGTTTATAACAGTGTAAACTGGCAGCAGCTTTCGGACAAGGTGAATGCCATGCCCTATGTCAAACAGCGCCGGATGCGGCCGCTTTTTGCCCATGCCGCAAGGTGCGAGCTGGATGCGCAGGGACGTGCTCTTATTCCGACCAATCTCCGGGAATTTGCCGGATTAACGAAAAACGTTTCGGTGATCGGCTGCAATAATCACGCCGAACTCTGGGACAGTGAAATGTGGAAAGAAGTTTTCCGTGTGGAAACGAGTCCTGAAAATATTGCTGCCGTTATGGAGGAGCTTGAGTTTTGATGAGTGAGCCGAAGCATATTTCCGTACTTCTGCAGGAGTGTATAAATAATCTGAATATCAGGCCGGACGGGATCTATGTTGACGGCACACTGGGTCTTGGCGGACATTCTTATGAGATCGCATCCCGCTTGACGACAGGGCGGCTGATCGGCATTGACCGGGATGAAACGGCTATCGAACGGGCGGGAAAACGTCTTGCCTGCTTTGAAGACCGGGTAACGCTCGTACATGGCAATTTTTCCGAAACAGCTGAGATTCTTGATTCTCTCGGCATAGAGGGTGTGGACGGAATGCTGTATGACCTCGGTGTGTCCTCTCCGCAGCTGGATGAGATCGAACGCGGTTTTTCCTATATGGGGGACGCACCGCTCGATATGCGTATGGACAGCGGAGATAAGCTCAAAGCCAGCGATATTGTAAACAGTTTCGATGAGGATAGGCTGAACAGAATTTTCTGGGATTACGGGGAGGAACGATATGCCCGCCGAATCAGTGCGGCGATATTGAAATACCGTGCCCAAAAGCCCATTGAGACCACGCTTGAGCTGGTTGATATCATTAAATCCGCACTTCCTCCGGCTGCTCTCCGGGAAAAGCAACACCCGGCAAAGCGCTGTTTTCAGGCGATAAGAATTGCGGTCAACGATGAACTCGGGGCAATCACACACATGATGGAGACCGCGCCCGATAAGCTGAGGATCGGCGGGAGACTGTGTGTAATAAGCTTTCACTCTTTAGAGGACAGGATCATAAAAAACGGTATTGCTGCCAGAGAAAACGGGTGTACCTGCCCGCGGGAAGCACCGGTCTGCACCTGCGGTTTTGTAAAGACGCTCCGTTCGGTTTCCAGAAAGCCCATTCTTCCCACGGAGGAGGAGCTGGAAAACAATCCGCGCTCAAGAAGCGCCAAACTTCGTGTCGCGGAGAGAGTATAATATGCCCGTCTTTTATAAACGGTCAATTGAATGTAAAGGAAACCTATGACAGGAAGAATCGCTGAATCGTTTTTTTCTTCTATACTCTATCTTTTCTCATCTTCGATGCTTATCGTCTCTCTCCTGATGTCTATAAAGCTGAACGCCATAAGCGATCAGGTAAGAGGAACGGAAAATGAGATCGACAAACTGAGAAAAGAAAACGCCCTCTTTTATGCCGAGATCGAAAGCCTCACCGGAATCGATGCTCTGGCGGAATATGCGGAAAATGCCGGAATGATAAAATGCTCTCCGGAGAATGTCGAAACCCTGGAATTAAAGGATAATCACTGAGAATGGTTTTATTATGCCTGTGACGGGAATATATTTATACCGAATATATTTTCCGGAGGGTATAAGCATTGAAAGGGAAAAACAGGGAGCATCGACCGGCTCCGACACGGGAGATGCTTTGCCGCACACTTGTTCTTATGGCAGTGTGCGGCGTCGGCGCATTTCTGATCCTTCTCGGGAAGCTGTATGTGCTTCAGATAAGAGATCACGGGTATTATGAATCTATGGCGATCTCCCAACAGCTCAGACAGGCTCCCACGACCGCCGAAAGAGGGAACATTTACGACCGGAATATGGATCCGCTTGCCGTGAGCGCATCGGTAGAAAACATTTATCTCAGTCCTGCCGAGATAGAGATGTACGGCGAGGACAAAGAACTTATCGCGGACGGACTTTCCGATATTCTGGGACTTGACCGCAGTGATATACTGAAAAAGGAAAACCAGACCGGTTCATGGTATGTTACGGCCGCAAGAAAAATCGACAGAGAAACCGCGCAGAAGGTAAGACAGTTCAAAATCGACAATTCTCTGCGAGGTGTGAGACTGGAGACGGATACAAAGAGATTTTATCCGAATTCCTCTCTGGCCTGTCATGTGGTGGGCTTTGTCGGTACCGACAATTACGGTCTGGAAGGGATCGAGGCGCGGTATGACTCGTATCTTGCCGGGACAGCGGGGAAAACCGTCAGAGCTGCCAATGCCTATGGGACCGAGCTCCTTTTTTCCGGCTTTGAGGACTTTAAACCCGGCAGAGAAGGACTCAATATCGTAACCACACTCGACAGCTCCATACAGTATTATATCGAAAAGCAC
Organism: Candidatus Limivicinus sp.; assembly: GCA_045616265.1. Lineage (GTDB taxonomy): Bacteria > Bacillota > Clostridia > Oscillospirales > Oscillospiraceae > Limivicinus. The sequence goes on from JAZLGK010000146.1 coordinate 65,521, forward strand.
CTCAAACAGGCTGTACGCGATTATGACATACAAAACGGCGCCGGAGCTATTGCCATGGACGTCAATACCGGGGAAATCCTCGCTATGGCGTCTCTGGACGGTTATGATCTCAACAATTTTCTGGACGTAAGCGATGAGGTCAAAGCACTTGCGGATGCTGCGGCGACCTCGGAAGAAAAAGAGAACATACTGAAAAACGCGCAGACAAAGCAGTGGCGCAACAAGGCTCTGTCCGATACCTATGAGCCGGGCTCGACCTTCAAGATCATCACTCTCGCCATGGCGCTCGAAGAGGGCGTTGTGAATGAGAACAGCAGCTTCTTTTGCCCGGGGGCTGTGAATGTGCAGGGAAGAACCAGCCCGATTCGATGCTGGAAAAGCGGGGGACACGGTTCACAGAATCTGACGCAGGCCGTGCAGCACTCCTGCAATGTGGCGTTTGTAAACATAGGGCAGCGCATCGGCAGCGAGAAATTCTACGAATACTGCGATGCCTTCGGATTATTGAAACTAAGTGAGGATGCTGACGCCTCTCTCAGCGCCAAAACCGGGATCGATCTGGCGGGAGAGAGTGGAAGCATCTGGTGGAGCAAAAATGTTTTCTGCTCGAAAAAGAATCTGTCCCAGCTTGCGGCAGCCTCCTTCGGACAGACCTTTACCGTCACGCCGCTGCAACTTATCAGCGCCGTGAGCGCCTGTGTAAACGGCGGGAATCTGATGAGACCGTACATCGTCGGGAAGATAACCGACCCGATGGGAAATACTGTAAAGGAAAAAGAACCGGAAAAAATACGACAGGTCATCAGTGAAAAAACCAGTGCAAAGGTAAGAGAGATCCTTGAAAAGGTCGTAGGCGACCAAAACGAGGGCACGGGAAGAAACGCGGCCGTGGAAGGCTATCGGATCGGCGGCAAGACCGGGACAAGCGAAAAGGTCAGTCTCGAAGCAAAAACGGGAAAAAAGGAATATATCGTCTCTTTTATCGGGTTTGCACCTGCCGACGAGCCGAAAATCGCGGTCCTGATCTTCCTTGACACGCCATCTGATGAGTCAGGAATCTATATAAGCGGCGGACAGATGGCTGCTCCTGTTGTGGGCAGGATCATGGCGGATATCCTTCCGTATCTGGATATAGATAACAGCTCGGATAGCAGCTCTTCCACCGTCATGCCGATGCTTCTGGAAAAGGATATCACGGAAGCGGGAACGCTCCTGAATGAGTCTTCTCTTCGGTACAGAACCATAGGGGAAGGGAGCCGGATCACCTCCCAGCTTCCGGCAGCCGGAACGTCGATCGCTCGGGACAGTGAAGTGATACTCTATTTTGACAGCCCGATCTCTCCTGACACGGAGACGATACCGGATCTTGTCGGTATGCGGTATGAGGATGCGAGGGATACTCTTTCCTATTACGGCATATATATTGATTCGATAAGTCCCGTCGATGATATGAGCGAGCTTGTCAGCTGGCAGAATATCAGCCCCGGGAGTCGGATGAAGCATGGGAGCGTGGTGGAGGTTTCTCTTATGAAGGATGACGAGACCATGCTGGGGAAATACTAGCGGTTCCATAGAAAGGAAAAAGGATGAAACTTGAAAAGCTTATTGAAAACATAAATGTCCTTGCGTGTAATGCAGACCTCACCTGCGATATAAAGGGAATAAGCTACAATTCAAAGCTGACACAGCCGGGAGACATTTTTGTCGCGATCGGCGGTCTCACGGTGGACGGACATAAATATATCCCGATGGCGGTCGAAAAGGGTGCAAAAGCTGTCATTTGCAGCAAGGCACCCGAAGTTGATATCCCGTATATTCTCACCGATGACTGCCGCCGTGCGCTGGCTCTCATCAGCGGAAGCTTCTATGGAAAAGCTTATACGGAAATGAAAATGATCGGCATTACCGGCACCAGCGGAAAGACGACATCGAGCTATCTTATCAAACACATTCTGGAAAAAAAGCTCGGCGCCAGGATCGGACTGATTGGCACAAACGGCAACTGGATCGGCGATGAGCTTATCCATACTGAAATGACGACCCCGGAAAGTCGCGAACTGCACGGGCTTTTCCGGCGTATGGCGGATGCCGGCTGCACCCATGTTGTTATGGAGGTCTCTTCTCACTCGCTGGAGATGGAGAGAGTGGCCGGTATTCACTACGATGTTGCGGAATTTACCAATCTTTCTCAGGATCATCTCGACCTCCACGGGACAATGGAAAAGTATGCGGAAGCAAAGAAAAAGCTTTTTTCCCAGTGTTCCGTAGCCTGTATCAACATGGATGACAAGTGGTATGACTATATGTGTGCCGGGGAAAAGTGCGGAATATGCAGCTTTTCCGCCGAAAAAAACGAGGCGGCTCTTGTCGCGAAGGATATTCGTCTCAATGCAAACGGCGTGCGTTTTGCAGCGGTGAGCGAAAATGAAATCGCCCTTGTCAGGCTCAACATTCCGGGGCTTTTCTCAGTACACAATGCACTCGGCGCGATAAGCGTATGTATGGCGCTGGGCGTCAGCCTTGCGGACTGCGCGGAAGCGCTGGAAAGTGCCAAAGGAGTAAAGGGCCGCGTAGAGCTTGTACCCACTGACGGGGACTATTCGATCATAATCGACTATTCCCACAAGCCGGATGCTCTGGAAAATGTACTGAAAACATTGAGACCTGTCACAAAGGGAAGACTTATCACGCTTTTCGGCTGCGGCGGAGACAGAGATCGGGCCAAGAGACCCATTATGGGCGCGATCGCTGCGGATAATTCCGATTTCGTGATCGTGACGAGCGATAATCCCCGAACGGAAGATCCGGAGGAGATCATACGCGAGATCGTTGCAGGTATGAAAAACAGGTCTACACCCAAGAAGGTGATCTGCGACAGGGTAGAGGCAATTCATTGGGCTATTGACAATGTACACCCGGGTGATGTAATATTATTAGCCGGAAAGGGTCATGAGGATTATCAGATCGTAGGACACGAAAAGCATCCTATGGATGAACGTGTGATCGTGGCTCAGTGGCTTGAGGAAAGAAAGAATACCGCCCGATAAAAGGCGGTATATGGAGCGGATATGACAATAAAGCTGATCTGTGCCTTTGTTCTGGCGTTTCTGTTCGCCACGGCATTCGGCAAATAATATATTCCCTGGCTGAGAAAGCAGAAGGCCGGACAGGAGATCCGTTCCGACGGACCTACCTGGCATATGATGAAAAGCGGTACTCCCACGATGGGCGGGCTGATCTTCATCGGAGCCGTGACTTTTGTGTGCCTCACCGTCGGTTTTGAAGGGATGCTTCACGGCAATTATGTCCATATCTTTGTGCTGCTGTTTGCTCTTGTATTCGGAGCCATCGGTTTTCTTGACGACTGGGAAAAGCTGAAGAAGCATCAGAATCTCGGACTGACAGCCAGAGCAAAATTTCTGCTTCAGCTGCTGGCGGCTCTTGTTTTTGTGCTTCTGATGAGAGAGATCGGGTATCTCACGCCCAATCTCTATATCCCGTTTTTTAATGTGACGGTGCTGATGCCGGAGTGGCTCTATTTTGTGTTTGCCGCTTTTGTCATTGTCGGAACGGTCAATGCCGTCAATATTACGGATGGAGTAGACGGTCTGGCCACCGGCACTTCGATCCCGGTTTTCCTGTTCTTTGTGGTCATATCTCTCCGCTGGGGAGAGAATTACAGTGAGCTGGGGATCTTCGCTTCCGGTATGGTAGGCGGCCTTCTTGGATTTCTGGTATACAATTTCAATCCCGCCAAGGTTTTTATGGGCGACACGGGTTCACTTTTCTTAGGCGGCGCGGTCGCAGCTCTGGTCTTTGCCTATGATATGCCGCTGATCCTTGTGACTCTCGGAATAGTTTTTATCATAGAGACCCTGTCGGATATCATTCAGGTGGCTTATTTCAAACTTTCACATGGCAAGCGCGTTTTTAAAATGGCTCCTTTCCATCATCACCTTGAAATGGGCGGATGGACCGGAAAAAAGTGGAAAGAAAAAGAACTGTTTGTTCTTTTTACAGGCATATCTCTTGCCTTTGCAATCATATCATTTATTGGGGTGTATCAACGTTTTCTCATTTAAGGAAACGATACTTAATTCGCCTTAGCATCTGCTCTCGCGAATTAATCATCGTTCCCTTATGATATGAAGCATCGTGTCGGGGAGGTGGTAGTATGCTTTATGAAAGCGCCCGCCTCGCCGATTTTTCTTTTTCGGAGCTTCCGCAGGGACGGAAGAGAATGGACCCTTCTTACCTCATGCTGGTACTGCTGCTGCTTACCATGGGTGTTATCATGGTCCTTTCTTCAAGCTACGCAAGGGCGTATTATGATCCGGGCAGTATAACAGGCGGCGATCCGGTCTATTTTTTCGTCCGACAGCTTGTTTACGCACTCTTCGGGACGGCAGCCATGATCGGAGCCTCTTATCTGCCGCTGAGCCTCTATAAAAAATATGCCTTTTATTTTTTGGGAGCGGTTACGGTCCTTCTGCTGTTGGTGCCCTTTATCGGTGTTAAGGCTAACGGAGCAAGAAGATGGATCGGTGTCGGCGGTCTCACCGTTCAGCCCTCCGAACTTGCGAAGCTTGCAGTGATTATTTCCTTCTCGGCACTGATCTGTAAAAATAAATCTGGCATGAAGACTGTCCGGTATGGTATAATACCCTTCGCTCTCATTATAGCCGCGATCATTGGGCTGCTCGTTCTGGAGCCGCATTTCTCTGCCTCCGTCATCATTGCGGCCATCGGCGCTCTCATGATGTTTTTAGGCGGCGTCCGGCTCGTCTGGTTTGCTGCGGCGTTCCTTCTTGCAGGCGGAGGTATTACGGTGCTTCTCACTATGTTCCCGTATGCCTCCGAGAGAATCATGACATGGCGTGATCCCTTTGCAAGCTCTTCCGATGAGGGCTATCAGATCGTCCAGTCGCTTTATTCGATCGGATCCGGAGGACTGAGCGGTCTGGGACTCGGATGCAGCCGTCAAAAGTTTCTCTACCTGCCGGAGGAGCACAATGATTTTATTTTTTCGGTGCTGTGTGAGGAAACAGGGTTTATAGGAGCGGCGCTTGTTATTGCCCTTTTTTCCCTGCTGATTCTCCGGGGCTACTGGATCGCTCTGCACTGTCCGGATGCGTTCAGCTTTCTTGTTTGTGCCGGAATAAGCTCTCTGATGGCCGTACAGGTTTTTTTGAATATTGCCGTTGTAACAAATCTGATACCGTGTACAGGAATCTCTCTGCCGTTTTTCAGCTACGGCGGAACTGCGCTGATGCTTGATCTTTTTGAGATGGGGATCGTTTTAAGCGCATCCAGAAATATAATCTGTTGATCAAAGGAAACATAAAAAATGAAATTTGTTCTTACCTGCGGCGGTACTGCCGGTCATATAAATCCCGCTTTGGCGGTTGCGGGAAGACTGCGGGAGCTTATGCCCGACTGCGGTATATTGTTTATCGGCGCCAAAGGAAATATGGAGACCGAGCTCGTCCCGCGGGAGGGTTATGATATAGAGACGCTTACCGTGACGAATCTGAGCCGCGGTCATGATCTGAACGCCGTGAAGCATAATCTTGAAACGGTAAAGAACGTGGCTGTTTCTACCCGGGAAGCAAGAAAAATCCTGCGTGCTTTTGCACCCGACGCAGTGATCGGAACAGGAGGGTATGTCTGCTATCCCGTGATCGTGGCGGCGGAAGAGCTTAGAATACCCTGCGCCGTGCATGAAAGTAACGCTGTCCCGGGACTTACCACGAAGCTTCTCTCGGATCGGGTGCAGAAGATCATGGTCGGCTTTCCGGACAGTGTACAGCATTATCGCCGTTCCGATCGGGTAGAGGTGACGGGTACGCCGGTACGGGGACAGTTTGACCTTTATACAAAACAGCAGGCTAAGGAAGCATTGGCCCTGGATAAGGATAAACCGCTTGTCGTCTCCGTGTGGGGTTCACTGGGGGCGGAGTATATGAATGATGTCGTTTTAAGATTCCTCGGTAGCGGTAAAATGGACGGCCGCTTTCATTTTATCCATTCGGTCGGTAAAAGATATTACCGGGACTTTTCCGAAAAACTACAGAAAATGACAGACGGAAGAGCGATCCCGGGAGCGGATGTAAGAGAGTATATCTATGATATGCCGAAGGTGATGGCGGCGGCCGATCTCATTCTGTGCCGTGCGGGGGCGTCCACCCTTGCGGAGCTGTGCTATATGGGAAAGCCGGCAATTATTGTGCCGTCTCCCAATGTTACGAACAATCATCAGGAGCGCAATGCCCGTGTTCTCGAAAACGCGGGAGGAGCAAAGGTATACCTTGAAAGTGAGCTGGAGCCAACGGCTTTCTTTGAGGATATCCGCTCTCTTGCCGGCGATGCCGACACACTTGAAAAGATGTCGGCGGCGATGAAGACAATGGCTGTCAGAAATGCTGTCGATAATATCTGCGATGTTATCCTTAACATGACGGCAAAAAAATGATCCGGGAACACTCTATTCCCCCGAAGCATAGTATGGACTGAAAGACTGGGGGGAATCCGAGTGATTTATCACACGGAAAACTTAAAAACATAATGATCCCCTCATGCAGACTGTCAGCATTATAATCTATTTTTTCCGTTGCATGGGGGGATTTTTAATATGGATATCTGGCGCATCCGAGGCGGGAGAAAACTGGAAGGGACGGCTGCTGTGCAGGGCTCAAAAAATGCGTCTCTGCCCATTCTGGCTGCAAGCATTCTGTGTCCGGCAAGAACGGAGCTTACGAATGTCCCGGAGCTGAAGGATGTGGATGCGGCACTTCTGATTCTCCGGAATTTGGGATGTACAGCCGTACAGGAAGGAAACAGCGTCTGGATAGACTCATCTTCTGTTTCATGCTGTGACATCCCATATGATCTTATGAAGGAAATGCGATCTTCTGTCATATTCCTCGGCGCCCTTGCCGCCCGATGCGGCCGGGCAAAGCTTTCGCTGCCCGGGGGCTGCCGTCTGGGCAAAAGACCCATTGATCTGCATCTGGATTCGCTGCGGCAGATGGGAGCCTACATAGAGGAAAACGACGGAGAGATCTTCTGCAGTGCGGAGGAACTGAAGGGTACCGAGATCGCTCTCAGTTTCCCGAGCGTCGGAGCAACAGAGAATATTATGCTGGCGGCCTGCGGAGCGAGGGGAAGGACTGTGATCAACGGCGCTGCAAGAGAGCCGGAAATCACTGCTTTGCAGGATTATCTTAACGGTCTCGGCGCCTCGATCCACGGAGCCGGGACATCCAGGATCGTTATCGAAAAATTTTCAGGGAGACGGCAGGTCAGCTATAAGATCATACCGGACAGGATCGTGGCATCAACGATCTGCTGCTGTACAGCAGCGACCGGCGGAAAAGTCGAACTGAAAAATATTCTCCCGGAGCATTTTTTTGCGGTTTCGAGCTTTCTAAAACGCAGCGGATGTGATATAATAACAAAACATGATTCTCTTATTATCTCCTCGGACGGAACTTTGCACTCTCCGGGCAGGATCTTTACCTACCCGTATCCCGGCTTCCCCACAGACGCCCAGCCGGTGCTGATGGCGGTCCTGCTGAAGGCAGAGGGCGAAACGACCATCACGGAAAATATTTTTGAGAACCGTTTCCGGCAGGCAGAGGAGCTGAAAAAGCTGGGAGCGAAGATCGTTATTAACGATAAGACCGCCCATATTACGGGCACGGAGCGACTTATGGGGAACACACTGAATGCGACCGACCTCCGCGGGGGCGCCGCCATGATCGTGGCCGGACTCAGCGCTGAGGGGGAGACCGTAATACGCGATGAAGGGCACATAAGACGCGGCTATGAGAGGTTTGACAGATGCCTTGTTTCTGTCGGCGCGGATATTTCCCTTGCATACGAATGATCATCGAAAGGATAAACTTATGGCTGTTTACCGTTCCGTACAACCGCCTGCCGATAAACGCGGGGATTTCATGAAAGTAAAAAGGCACAGCAATATTAGCGCACCGCTCATGTTTGTTGTGATCATTGTTGCCATTATTTTTGTAATGAGCGTTTTCTTCCGCGTTTCCGACATCCGCGTTACGGGGAATACGCATTATTCGGATGAAGAGATCATAAGAGCCATAGACATCGAGGAAGGCGATAACCTCTTCTTCTTCGACCGGTTTGCCGCTATCAGCCGGGTCTTTGCCAAGCTGCCGTATATCGAAGAGGTAACGGTCGTGCGAAAGCTTCCGGATAAGGTGACGATCGAGGTTACCGAGAGTACGGCCCTTGCCTATATCAGGCTCGGTGATGAGAAGTGGACGATGGATCATAACTGCAAGGTGCTCGGTAAAGCAGCGGATAATGAGACAGGGCAGCTCGTGCAGGTAGACGGTATCAGCCCCGGTACGCTTCTGATCGGAGAACGGCTTACAACGGCGGAAGGAGATACCGCGGTGGTAGAGCAGCTTGCGGAGATCCTCTATCAGATCCAGGAGAGGGGACTGACATCAAGTATTCCTTTGGTGGATCTGACTTCGCCGCAGGATGCTCAGCTCAACTGCAGCGGGCGCTTTACGGTAAAACTCGGAAATTCAAACAGTATCGAGCATAAATTCGGAATGCTTGTAACGGTTATTGGAAAACTCGGGAACGGAGATGTCGGACTCATTGATCTTTCGGACGGAAAAACGGCACATTTTATGGCAGAATAGGTGCTGTTACATTTCGTTTACAAAAAATTTCTGAAAATAAAAAATAACTATTGACCAAAAAGAAAAAATGTAATAATATATAGAACGACGTTTTGTGATTATTACCTCAGAAAAAGGTTTACTTATCAGACAGGGAGGCAGAAATATGGACTTCAAAGCCGAGACAGGTCCCGAGAATGTGGTAACAATAAAGGTAGTCGGTGTCGGCGGCGCCGGCAACAATGTTGTAAACAGAATGGTGAAAGCCGGTACGCAGGGTGTTGAGTTTATTGCTATCAACACGGATAAGCAGGCGCTTGCCGTTTCCAACGCCGATCAGAAACTGCAGATCGGTGAGAAAATGACGCACGGACAGGGTGCAGGCTCCGATCCGGAGGTCGGAAAACGCTCTGCGGAGGAAAGCCGCAATAATATTGCAAAAGCCATTGAAGACGCCGATATGGTTTTCATTACCGCCGGTATGGGCGGCGGCACCGGTACAGGCGCGGCGCCTACGGTCGCGGAGATCTGCCGTGAGGCAGGCATACTTACCGTCGGCGTCGTCACGAGACCCTTTAAGTTTGAAGGAAAGCGCCGTATGGATCAGGCAAATGCAGGTATCAAGGACCTTTTAGGAAAGGTTGATTCCCTGCTTATCATTCCCAACGACAGACTCAAATTCGCTACCGATCAGAAGGTCACTCTGGCCAACGCCTTTGAGATCGCCGATGATGTTCTGCACCAGGCCGTGACCAGTATCTCCGACCTTATCAAGAACACCGGCTTTATCAATCTTGATTTTGCCGATGTTACCTGCGTTATGAAGAACGTCGGCTTTGCCCATATGGGCGTAGGACACGCAGCAGGCAAGGGCAAGGCTGAGGATGCTGCGAAGATGGCAGTTGCAAGTCCTCTTATGGAGACCTCCATCAACGGCGCCCGCGGTGTGCTTATCAATATAACCGGCTCGGAAGATATGGATCTGGAAGATGTCGAGACCGCAGCAAACCTCGTTCAGGAAGCGGCGCATCCCGATGCCAATATTATCTTCGGCGCGACCTTTGACGATTCCATGCAGGATGAGATCCGTGTCACCGTTATTGCGACCGGCTTTGAGGAAGCTCCTGTTTCCTCTGCCGCTCCCGTAACAGAAGAGACTGTTATGGCGCCCGCCTCTGTGAAGACCGTTCAGACAAAAGAGAGAAGCACCGGCCTCTTTACCGGAGCTGCTGAAAAGGCTGCCTCTTCTACCATTGCTCCTCCCCCTCTGACTGTTCCCATCGCAGAGCGCCAGACAGCTCCCAAGCAGACTGAGGAAGCTGCCGGTGAAGATCCCTTCGACAGCATTTTTAAAATTTTCAATGCAAACGGAAAGTAATTTTCAAATAGGTAAATCAATTCCCCCCGCGGAAGGCTCCTGACCTGTGCGGGGGGAAATCTATGGTACGGGTAAGATATGAAAAGAATAACTGTTTTCATAAACAAATTCCGGGCGATTCTTCCGCAGATTCGACCCGGAGTTTATGCTTCCGCTCTGGCCTTTCAGATAACGATGACTTTTTTCCCGCTGCTGATCTGTCTCTATACTCTCCTGGGCAACGGCTACGACAGCCTTAAACGGATCCTGGGGATCGCGGAGGGCGTACTTGCGGAAGGGACTCTTGATCTTATATACGATTTCATAGAGTACGTTGCCGATAACAACAGTCCGGCGATGATGGCGGCAGCCATCGTTGTTCTGCTGACCTCGGCTTCCGCTGCGATGCGGATGATCCACTGGGCCATCGGCAAAATGCAGGGTGGGGATCGGTTTAAGGATACCTGGGAAATGATAATAAGCTTTCCCATTTCGGTAGTTTTTCTGACGGCCATTTATTTTGCGGTGATCGTAATGTTTACCGGAAAGAACTTTATCGATCTTGTGAACAGATATGTGCCGTATTTTGATATCCGAAGCAGCTGGAATACCCTGCGATATGTACTTTTAGGTGCTATCTTCTTTGTTTTGCTGACACTGCTTTTCAACTCCGCCAGAAGAAAGGATGACCGATACAACACCCTTCCCGGAAGCATAATCGCAACCGCTGCATTGGTTATTGCAAGCTATTTCTTCTCTGCGATCATCACAAAATCGGCAAAGTACTCGCTGGTCTACGGCTCGCTTGCATCGATCGTCCTGCTGATGCTGTGGCTTTACTGGTGCTGCTGCGTGATCATATACGGAGCGGTCATAAATGTGGCGATTCGGGATACAAAAGAAGAGCTCCTGAAAGCGGCCATTGCAGAGGAACGAAGGAAGAACAGAACAGGAAGATGAGGTTCAGGACATGAACTTGTCTATGGCGTCATTCAGCGCTTTGAGCTGCTCGGCGGCATTCCGTTCACTGTCGGTAATGCAGTGCTCAAGATGATCCTTCAGAATGACCTTTGCTGTACTGTTGAGAGCAGAGCGGACGGCGGCCAACTGCATTAATACCTCGGTGCAGTCCCTGCCGGATTCGACCATCCGCTTGACGGATTCAAGGTGCCCGATGGCTCGGGACAGCCGGTTGATCACGGCCTTTGTCTGCGTATGAGAATGAATGTGTTCATGTCCGTCCTCCGCAGTGTGGCTATGCATGACCCCGTCGCCGTGGTCGTGCCAATAGATTTCTTCATCGGGAATATGCATAGTTGCCCTCCGTGCATTGCAGATGATCCATATCACAGTCTGACTTTTGCAGGCTGCGTTTTTTACTGCCGTAATTATATACCCGAAAGTCTGATTTGTAAATCTTGAAAACAGCGCGGATTCATATTGACAAAAATGAAAAAGGAAAATATTATACTGTTATTCAAAGAGGTGGTGTAATAATGATAGCAACGATTGTAAACGCGATCGCCATTATTATCGGCGGAACACTGGGTACGGTTTTCGGGAATAAGATCAATGAAAGATTCACGACCGGCATTATGACATGCATGGCCATGATAACGGCTATAATCGGTATTCAGAGCGCTGTCGGGACAAGCAGTATTCTCATAGTGGTGATCTGCTGCGTCCTGGGTACGATCATCGGCACGGCACTTAAACTCGATGAGAGAATAAACAGTTCCGGAGATAAACTGAAAGCTTCTCTTGAAAAAACGGGACTTGCCAAGGGCAGATTCGGAGATGCTTTTGTTACTGCCACTCTGATATTCGGCGTCGGAACCATGGCGATCCTCGGCTCGATCCGGGCCGGCCTTGAGCATGATTACGGTATTCTCTTCACCAAAAGCATCATGGACTTTGTTACCGCTCTTGCGTTTTCCGCCGCGATGGGACCGGGAGTTATCTTTGCCGCGATCCCGATTTTTATTTTTCAGGGACTGATTACGCTGCTTGCGGGCGTTGCTCAGCCGCTTCTGACAAAGGAAGTTATAACGGAGATGTCTGCCGCCGGCGGGCCTGTTTTTATCGGTATGGCTATAAATATGCTGGAGCTGCGAAAAGAACGAGTGAGGATAGGAGATATGATGCCAGCAATCTTAGTTCCGATCGTGTATTTTCCGATAGCTGAGTTAATAAGCAGATTGTTGTAACGCGATAAATTTGCATAATGTTTTCAAATCAAACACAAAAATCAGAATACGATTGTGTATCGCGAACAAATAGCATAAAAAGTTTTGCGATTTTCTAAAAATCTATTGATAATTTTGGAAAAGTAGTGTATAATGGATATTGTTACCATGTAAAAAGTAAAAAATATGGATAGATAAAATCAAATATGGGGATGGAAAAGTATGGAACTAACAAAAAGCGAACTTGAGATCATGAATGTGATATGGAAAGAGAACAGACCTCTTACCCGCGGTGAGATCCTGAAGTGTTCGGGAGATAAGACATGGAAAGACAGCTCTATTCATATCCTTCTGAACGGCCTTATGAAAAAGGAAGCGATCGTTGAGGCGGGATTTGCCAAGAGCGGTAAGACTTACGGACGTGTATATGCCTCCAACATCAGCGGAGAAGAATACTATTGCTCAAAAGTCTTTGCATTCTGCGGACAGGACGGATTACCCAATATTTTTTCTGCACTGATAAGGTGTGACGGCGTTACAGTCGATCTGATCGATCAGATCGAAGCAATGCTCGCTGAACGAAAAAAGGAACTTTTGAAATAATTCCCTCTTTTTGGAGGTGTTATGCGGCAGGTTTTTCCGGCCGCATTGTTTTTTTACACGGCTCTGCAAAACTTGCGGTCTTGAATGTATTTCAAAAATGTGTATAATATAGGCAGATGGTATTTGCTATGAAGCTGTGCTTCCATAGAAAACATTGTAATAATTACCCGTTTCTCGCCGCTTGAGCGGCAGCCGGAACGGATACGAAAAATCTCCATGCACTTTCTGCTTTTATTAATTCTGATACACATTCTGTCCATGGGGATTTTGGGGAATACTGATTTGAAACATAAGATTAAGCTTACCATTTTGCTTATAATTCTGCTTGCTGTTATGACGGCTATATTTATGTTTTCCTCCCAGCCGGCCGATGCATCGCAGGAGCTCAGTGACGGCTTGCTTGAAAAACTGGAAGAGTTTTTAAACTTTTTCCCTTGGTTTATGAAAAATGCAGGAAACAAGATCCGAAAGCTGGCACATTTTGTCGAATACGCAAGTCTCGGTCTGGTTTCATACTTCTTTTTCGGAGAACTGTTTTTCTTGAAGGAAAAAAGACTGCTGCGCGCCCCGGTATTTTCGGCAGTCTTTTGTTTCCTGTACGCCTGCTCGGATGAAATACACCAGATTTTTGTGCCGGGACGTTCCTGTGAATTAAGAGACATTCTGATTGACAGCGCAGGAACACTTATCGCGATTTTAACAGCATTTTTGTTTGCTCATTTGTTGAACAGGAAAGCGGGAAGCTCGGATCATGAAGATACATCTCCCTGAAAAAAAGGAAATCTATAACAGAATAAAGCATATTGAGCTTCCGGATATAAAAATGCCTGCGGTGAAGGTGAAGATCCCCGTGCCTGAGCAGTTTTTTCCGCAGAGGTATGAAATATCCGCTTTCAGCTGTGCCGTTCTTACAGCGGCTTTTACCTTGCTTATCTTCGGAGCTTTGTATAATTCGGACGGATGGATAAAAAAACTGTTATTTTCTGCCGCGCTTCTGCTCTCCGGTTGGGAAGTTTTTTTAAGCCTTACAGACGCTTTTTCGGAAAAACAGTTTTTCTGTGAGGAAACGGTATGCATTCTTGCCGCTGCTGCAGACATGGTCGTAGGTAATTTTGGGGGTGCGGCATCGATAATGCTTGGATTCCGCCTTCTGAGACTTGTGGAGAGACTGATCGAAAAAAAGATCGATGATGTAGTGGATGAACTGGATATCCCGGTTCCGAAAAAGGCAACTGTTGAGACGGAATACGAAAACAAAAGAATATCCGTGAAGAAAATCAGAAGGGGTATGATCGTTGTTGTCGGGAAAAAAGAGATCATTCCGGTTGACGGACTGGTGATCGAAGGGAAAAGCAGTGTTGAGCTTTATCCGCTGACCGGTATTTCTCAGACAATTGCAGTTGCGGAAGGGGATCAGATCTTTTCGGGCAGCATCAATATGTCCGGGAGATTATATATCAAAGCCTCCTGCAAAGCCGCTCAATCGGAGGCGGCTGTTCTCGGAAACTATATTTTTGATGCCTGTACCCTGCCATCGGAGAAGGAAGAACGGATGCGAAGGTCAGGACAGATGTTTTTTGCCTTTTTCTCTGTACTCGGTCTGTTGCTCGGAATTGCTGTGGCGCTGTTCACCGGCTGGGGCTGGAGCGAATGGATAAGCCGCGGAGCGTTGGTTTCGGCTTTTTCCGGCAGCTTTATCCTCCTTCGCGCTCGGACGGCCGCTATGATCTCGGGGATGGCCGTGTGCGCCTCTCACGGCATTATAGTAAAAAACAGCGGTGTGTTTGAAAAAACTGCAAAAGCAGCTACCTTTGTTTTTAATAAGACCGGCACACTCACCGAAAAAAAATTTACGGTGGAGGAAGTCTTTGCCGAAAATGTGAGCGAGTATGAGCTTCTCTCTATTGCGGCAGCGGCGGAACAGTATTCAAAGCATCCAATTGCCAGAGCAATCTGCAGTGCCTGTCCCGGCTATGAACGTTTTGAGAAGGATCAGATCATCGTGGAGGAGATCCCTTGCAGAGGTGTGAGCGCAACGATCAAAGGACGGCATATTTTTGTCGGCAATGCGGGACTTCTGGAAGAACACGGTATCCGATGCCGGATGGCCAAACTCGGGACAACGGCTGCACATGTCGCAGTAAACGGGAAATACTGCGGCTACATCGTCCTCAGCAACCGGATCAAGGAAAATGCATTTGATGCCATTGAAGCGCTCAGAGCTCAGAATATCAATAATCTGGTGATGCTGACGGGAGATCTGCATACGGTATCCAGGCGAGTGGCTTCTTATCTGAATATGGATCTTGCCAAGGCGGAGCTCACCAAGAAAGATAAACGTGATGTGGTAAGGTATCTTGCAGAAAACAATGACAGTGAGATCGCGGCTTATGTCTGCTGCGGTTGTGAGGATGAGGCACTTTTTGCTGCGGCGGAAGTCGGGATCGCTGTCGGTGCTCTCGGTAACAGAGCGGCAGAGGAAAGCGCGGATGTCCTCATTTTAAAGGATGATCTTGAACAGGTTTCGGAGTGTGTTTCCATTGCTGCAGAGACACTAAGGAAAAACGTGATCAATCACATCACGTTTATTGCGGTAAAGCTTTTTGTTTTTATGTTTGCTCTGTCGGGGATCCTGAGTGAATTTCCGCTTTTTGCGGCAGAAATTGCAGCGGCGGTTTTCGTTATGTACAATTCATTTTCCATGCTGAAAAACAAGGAGGAGTAAATCATGAACAGCGCCTATGAGAATATTCTGGAACGAAGGAGCATCCGGAAATACAAGAATGCACAAATCACAAGAGAAGAACTCGAACAGGTGATCAAAGCGGGATTATGTGCTCCCTCCGCCATGAATCGCCAGAGCGCGATCATCGTGGCGGTACAGGATAAGGATGATATTGCCTGTATGTCAAAGCTGAATGCCGAGGTCATGGGGAGTGCATCCGATCCCTTCTACGGCGCACCGACTGTTCTGGTGGTACTGGCCGAAGCGGACAGCCGAATGGCGGTGCAGGATGGAAGCCTTGTCATGGGTAATCTCATGAATGCGGCCAATGCGATCGGACTCGGCTCCTGCTGGATCAACAGAGCCTGCGAGGTCTTCGGAAAAGAAGAAGGAAAAGCTCTTCTGAAGAAGTGGGGAGTCAAGGGAAATTATATCGGCATCGGCAACTGTATTCTCGGTTATCCCGACGAAGCGCCGGAGATGAAGCCGAGGAAAGAAAACGGAGTTTATTATGTTCTGTAAAAGGATATGAATACCTACGATTTTGACAAGACGATCTATGTTAACGACAGCTCTGCGGATTTCTTTTTTTTCTGCCTCGGGAAACACCCTTCGGCGGTTCTGAGAGTTTTGCCGGATATTTCCGTAAAGGGTATAAAGTTTTTTTTCAACCGGTGCGATTTCCATGAGCTGAAGGAAAGTGTTTTCTCGTTTTTGAAATATATTCCCGATATCACGGAAACCGTAAACCTCTTCTGGAAAGAAAAGTGGAATGGGATCGGGCAATGGTATCTGAAACAGAAAAGAGACGATGATATTATCATTTCTGCTTCACCCGATTTTATTGTGGCTCCCGCAGGGAAAAAGCTCGGTGTGGAAGTGATCGCGACAAAGATGAACAAAAGGACGGGAAAACTTCTGGGGCGGAACTGCCATGACAAAGAGAAGGTCAGGAGATTTCTGGAAAAACACCCGGGTCAGAAAACAGAAGAATTCTATTCCGACTCCGACAATGATATACCCATGGCGAGATTTGCTGAAAAAGCCTTTAAAGTTAAACGCGGAAAGATAAAACCCTGGAGATTTTCCCCTGGCAGATAATAATCCCCACGTGAAAAAGACGCGATCTACTCTGACAAGTTCTATCGGCAGAATAAGCGAAAAAAGACCGTTTCAATGTAAGCGTCAAACGAGGCTCGAATTAACGAGCCTCATTTGGAAAGTTAGCAAGGACAATAACGGCCTTAGAAAAGGCGGTCCAATCCAAAGCCTGACCACAGTGGTCACAGAAGCGTTGGTATTCGCGTTCCATCGGC
>JAZLGK010000147.1:0-15980 GCA_045616265.1 Candidatus Limivicinus sp.
AGTACAAAGCCATTTGTGCCTTGTGCTTGTTTTTGTGTACTCTTTTTTAAATTTTTACATTTTTTCAGTGCTTTTCTTTGCTTTCACCTTGCCATCGTTGCCTGCTTTTTGTATTTTCTGCTATTGACCGAAACTCAAGTGTTTTTCTCAATAAAGAAACGCGAAGTATTCTGTTGACAAAGACCGTCAAAATGAGCTATTATTTTAAAAGATAATCTGATTGAGAGATATGCCATGAATAAGTCTCCGAAAAAGAAAACAGCAAGGCTTTTTTCGCCTGAATATGACGGACTCTGGATGATCCTTCTGCCTTTGATCGCCATGGGCTGCTGTTTGATAATGCTCATCCCGCAGGTGTCTGCACTGATGGAGTATGCCAAAGCGGACAACGCGTCATTAACGGCAGTCGTTAACAGCGAAGCCGAAGACGAAGAGATCGCGGAGGACAGACAGCGATTGCCGTCCCTGCAGGATCGTGAATGGGATGCCTGCGCTCCGGATGACCGTCCGATCAGACTTACAGCCACATCCACCGAGCGGGATATGTCCGTCGTGGTGCGGGACGAGAGCAATTGTGTGGTAACGGGCGAACAGTTTCATATAATCGTAACATCTCCTGACGGCGGCAGTGCGGACTATCTCACGAAGACAGACGGAAGCTGTTATATCGTCGAGCTCAGTCCGGGAGAATATACGGTCCGTATGAGTGACGCGGCGGGATACAGCTGTGCCGAAGCAATAAAGTGTACTGTCAAAGCGAGAATAGAATATGTCCCCATACAGAATATATCGCAGGTCATAGATGTTGTTGATATCGGCGAAATATCTCTCAGTGAGGTCAAAGCGCAGCCCGCGCCGGAAGCGCAGGCTGTTGTTGTACCGGAGATCATCATTTCATCTCCTGAGACTGTCTCGGAAGATGCCGCTTTATTGGAACAGGCGCTTCCCGTGACCGACAGTCTCGGTCATCCGGTGTATTCCTATACGGTAAATCTCGGTCCCAACGGATATATCCTATATAGGGGTACAAATCAGGAGAGTGATGTTCTCCCGGTGGATGAAAACGGAGACAGTATCCCGGAATACGGACTTCGCTATGAAACCGCACAGCTTTCGGCAGAGAATGTTTTCGATTTTATCGGAGAAGAAGCTTCCGTGTCCGAAACAGCCGAAGCGCCTGCCGAAAACGGTTACTATATAAGCGTGGCACTCTATAATGCCGATAATACGCCGGTCGAGCTCTACGCTATTGACGCTGTGCCTCTTACGGAGCAGGCGGATATCGTCAACAAAACAGGCGGCTGGATAAAAGAAAACGGACATACATATTATTACGGCGCCGACGGAGAAAAGGCCGTCGGACTGAAAAATATTGACGGAAAGCTCTGCTTCTTCAACTCGCGCGGTGAAAAAGCCGCTTCTCTCGGCATTGATGTATCCTGCTTCAACGGGCATATTAACTGGCCGGCTGTCAAGGAACAGGGGATCGATTTTGCGATCGTGCGTGTGGGCGGCCGCGGCTGGTCGAGCGGGCGGGTGTATGAGGACACCTTCCTGCAGGAAAACATCATGGGCGCAAGAAATGCGGGTCTCAAAACAGGAGTGTATTTTTACTCCACTGCCGTAAATACCATGGAAGCGGTCCAGGAAGCAAGCGTCGTCATAGAAAAGCTCAAAGGTGTGCATCTTGACTACCCGGTGTTCATTGACATGGAGTTCTCCGGCAGTTATCCCAACGGACGAGCCGATAAGCTTGCCACCGCCATGAGAGTCGATATTGCCAACGCTTTCTGCCGGACCGTTATTAGCAGCGGCTACGCAGCGGGGATATACACAAGCGAATATTATATGACATCCTCTATGGATTACCGTTCCCTCTCCCAGTATTCGTATTGGCTTGCAAACTATACCGAGGGAAACGCCATGCCCGGATTCTCCGGACGCTATGATCTGTGGCAGTTTACAAACGCCGGTCAGCTCAACGGCATATCCGGAACGGTCGATATGAATGTTATTTTCTGAGCGGCAGGATGATGGAATATGAAGTATATACGGCCTGATTATTTTGATGATTTTCACTGCATTGCTTCCGAGTGTGTTCATAGCTGCTGTATAGGCTGGGAGATCGATATTGACTCTGACAGTGCCGAACGTTTTTCAAAAATCGGCGGAAAGCTCGGCGAGAAGCTCAGAAGAAATATTTCCTATGAGGGCGAGCCGCATTTTATCCTCGATAAAATGGAGTGCTGTCCGTTCCTGAAAGAGGATGGACTATGCGAGCTGATCATCGAGCTGGGAGAGGACAGCCTCTGCGATATATGCACGGAGCATCCCCGGTTTTATAATGAATTCCCCGACCGGGTCGAGTACGGCGTAGGGATGTGCTGCGAGGAGGCTGTAAGACTGCTTGTGAGCGGCAAGGAGCCGGTAAAGCTTCTGCATGAAAGCGACGGTACTGCGGATGAAGAGCCGTCAGAGCTTATTGCACTGCGGGATAAGATGCTCACCCTACTGAACGGGACCGGTACTTTCATGAGCCGCACGGAAAAGCTACTGAAGCTTGTCGGGAGAAAGCTTTTCTGTTTTTCACCCTCAAAGATCGCCGTTTTTTATCTCGGCCTTGAGCGCATGGACACCGGCTGGACGGAGCTTCTGAATGTGATGAAAAAGTTTCCTTCCGCCCCGGCACTGTACGACCGGCTTGACGATGTGCGTTATACGCGTATAGCTCATTACTTCATTTTTCGCCATATTGCCTCCGCGCAGAATACGGAGGAGGCGGGAAGGCTGCTTCATTTTGCTTTGCTCAGTACGATGATCGTATGTTTTCTCGATTCACTGGGCTATTCGGAGGATGCGCTGCGCCTGTACAGTGCGGAAATCGAATACTCCGATGAGAATATCGGTAGGATAACAAAGGCAATCGAAAACACCGGTCTGCTGTAACAATGAGCCGGGATGCCGAATTAAAGGAGTGGTTATATGTCAGCCAAACACCTTCAGGAAAACATTGAAAGTAGCGAACGCCGTGAGAGCAACAGATATTATGAAAGCGGCAGACACCGTGAGAACGATGAATACTATGACAGCGCAGCGGGCGGGAGCGTAAAGAAT
Organism: Candidatus Limivicinus sp.; assembly: GCA_045616265.1. Lineage (GTDB taxonomy): Bacteria > Bacillota > Clostridia > Oscillospirales > Oscillospiraceae > Limivicinus. The sequence continues at coordinate 3,115 of JAZLGK010000147.1, forward strand.
GTAATAAAAGGTGCAGTCGTTGTTCTGGTGATATTGCTCATTCTTGCTGTAGGAGCATTTGCGCTGGTCGGATTCCCGGGAAAAGCCGGAATTCCGTCACCGCAAAGCCCTTCGGTGCAGCCGTCTCCTTCGGTGCAGCCTGAAGCGACTCCTGCACAGCCAACGCCGGAGCCTACGATGTCGCCGGAAGAGCTTAAAGCCCGGGAAGAGGCTGAACGGGCCAAAGCGGAAGCGCGGAAAAAAGAGGCGGAAAAATACAGCGTCTATCAGAAGCTGGAAAAAGGTTATGACATAAACATTCTTGTGCTGGGCGATTCTTCTGCTGCGGATCCCGCCGGGGATAAGGTTCAGGGGATCGTTGACGGCCCGAAATTCAGCGCTCTGTCCGAATACCTGGAGGGAAAATACCCGTCTGAAGTCACGATAACCAACCTCGCCGTTTCCAGCGGCAATCTTCTGGCCGATGCCATCCGTGTTCTCGATATGCCGGAAGAGCCGTCCTACGATCTTGTGATACTCAGCTATGGCTTAAATGACGAGAAAGCCGAAAAAGGACCTAACGTTTTCGGCGTCGTTGAACCGAATCAGGATCTTTGGCCGAACTATATGGCGCTGCTGCTCACTTTGAGCAATAAATATCCCGACTGCTCGATCCTGTGCACTCTTGAGCCGTGTTTTCACGAAATAACCGAAGAGCTTAACGGAATGAAAAGAATCAGTGAACTGTACTACGCGATCCCGGTGATAGATCTGGTCACCGCCCTGCACGATGGGGAAGACGAAACGGCATATCTCGCCTATTTTAAGCAGGATGAGACGACTCTGAATGAAAAGGGAATGGCGGAATGGATCCGGCTTCTCTGTGAGACGATTGATGAAAAGGTTGAGGAATCTGCCGATAAGATGGTGAGAATAGTGACCTATTTCGATAAAGCCAACGGAGTGGCGCAGATGACCTTTATCCCCGTTTCGGATCCCCGCGTTTCTCGCCGGGACGACACAAGCTATACTCTTGATTTTAAAGCGGAAGGACTTTCCTATATCCGGCACAGGGAAGTGATCGGAAAAGACGATGCAAAGGTTATAGCAGACGATATGCTTTATAGCTTCGGAAAACCCAAAGAAGTTGAGACCCCCGACGGAAGCCATATAATCCTGTTGCACGAGCAGATGCTGTGTGAAAAGAGCTTTGAGATCATTTTTTCGGGCAAGGAGCTTGCCGACGGCCTGGAAGGCTTTTATATGGTCGAAAAGAGCGATGCGGAAGAATAGGATCATATGCGGAATAAAGGAGTAGATAAATGATAAACCACGGGAAAAAGAACAGCGGCAGTGTCAACGTAATGCTGATCGCCGTAATTCTGTTTTTTGTAACAGCTCTGGGATTGGGAGCACTCATAGTGGCGAGATTTCGGGATGTCCGAACTCCCAGGACCCCAACTTCCTGTGAGATGACCCCGGCTCCGGCGGAAGAGGCGGCACCGGCATCGGTACAGCCTACTCCCGAACCTACGTTGTCCCCGGAAGAGGTAAAGGCCATGGAAGAAGCCGCTCTGGCCGAAGCCGCTGCAAAGAAGGCAGAAGCTCAAAAATACAGCTTTTATCAGAAACTTGAAAAGGGATACGATACGAACCTACTTATCCTGGGCGATGAGTCGGCCATGGATAAGGAAAGCGACGGAATAAACGGTATTGTTGACGGTCCCAGGTTCGGCGCCCTTTCCGCCGGGCTTCAGGAAAAATACCATGGGAAGGTCTCGATCAATAACCTTGCGAATACCAGAGGAAACGTCCTGTGCGATGTCATGCGCATAAACGATATGCCGGATGAACCCGCCTATGATCTGATCATACTCAGCTACGGCCTTAATGAGCAAAAAAACGATATACAGAGCAATTTTGAAGCGCTTATCATCTCGCTCCATAACAAGTTTCCTGACGGCGCGATCATCTGCAGCATTGAGCCATGCTTCCACGCTGTTACCGGCGACTTCGAAACAATGATAAATGTAAGCAATACCTGCGGGATACCGGTAATAAACCTGTTTACAAATCTGTATAATAAGGGAATTGAAACATATTTTGACTATTTTGAGGATGACCAGACTATCCCGAATGAAAAGGGCATGGAGGAATGGATCAGGCTGATCTGTAAAACTATCGATGAAAATGTTGAAAACTCGACAGGAAAGATGACGGATCCGCCCGTGACCGCAGATAAATCACAGGAGCTTGCAAAGCTGCATTTTATTCCGATTACGGATCCGCGCGTTTCGCGTAAGGATGATGCGAGCTATGCTCTGAATATGAAAGCGGAGGGCCGTTCCTATATTCGCCATAAAGAAATGCTCGGAAAAGATGAGGTAAAGGTCATTGCGGACGGTATTCTCTATAGCTTCGGAAAACCCACCGGTGTTGAAACACCGGATGGGACCTTTATAACTCCTATTTATGATCATCTGATCTGCGAAAACGAGTTTACGATCGTTTTTTCAGGCAAGGAGCTTGCCGACGGCCTGGAAGGCTTCTATCTTATCGAAAAGACCGTTGAGGAGAAATAAGCATAACAAAAACTGACAGACAAAAGGAATTGCCTGTCAGTTTTATACTTCCGGGAAAACTCCCTCGGAACGCATCGCAGTGTTTATTCTGTTCAGTACGCGTTTTTTGTCAGCACTCCACAGAGGAGCTATGAGATCTTTTTTGGCCCCGTCTCCTGTGAGCCGGTGGATCACGACATTTTCCGGGAGAAGCTTCACAGCCTCGGCAACGATGCTACAGTATTCGTCCATGCCGAGCGTCTGAAACTTACCGGCCCGATAATCTTCGGCGAGGTCGGTGCCCTTGAGAACGTGCAGAAGCTGCAGCTTGATCCCGTCTGTACGCTGTCCCGCATAGTGTACCGTTTCAAGCATTTCCTCCCGGCTTTCTCCCGGAAGACCGAGGATCACATGGGTGATCCGGTGGATCGGGAGCGCGGCAAGCGACTCCATGGCCCGGTCATAGCAGTCAAGCTCATAGCCGCGTCTTATGTAGTCTGCTGTCTTTTTATGTACGGTCTGCAGACCGAGCTCTACCCAGAGCTTTGTTTTCCGGGAGAGTCGTTCGAGCATTTCAAGCTCTTTTTCCCCGAGACAGTCCGGCCGGGTGGCGACGGATACGCCGACGATCCCTTCATGTTCGGCACTTTCCGTATAGATACGCTCTAATCTTTCCAAATCACCGTAGGTACCGGTAAAGCTCTGAAAATAGGCTATGTATTTAAGCCCTTCTCCTTTTTTCCCCAGCGTCTTTTTTGCGGACTCGATCTGCTCGTCAAGAGAAAGACCGGCGGAGGCCGCAAAGTCGCCCGAACCGCCGCGGGAGCAGAAAATGCAGCCCCGGGTATCGAGCCTGCCGTCGCGGTTAGGACAGCTTACGGAGGCGGAAAGGGCGAGCTTGTAGACCTTTTCTCCGAAGATATGCCGGCAGTAGGTATTTGCGCTGATATACCGGTCAGCCATGGTTCAACTGCTCCGCCGGGAGGATCTCACGCTTCATGAAACGGTTGAGAAGTATAAAGGATATGATCACGTTGATAAAGTCCGCGGTAAGCTGCGCCCATACGATGCCGTATAATCCGAATAGATAATTGAGAAGAAAGAGCATCGGAATATTCAGCAGCACCCAGCGCTGAACGCCGAGATACAGCGCCGTCCAGCCCCGACCGAAGGACTGAAAAAGATGTACGGTGAAGAAGCTGAGAAACATGAAGAGCGTCGCGGGACTTCTGGCACGGAGAAAGGCCGAACCCATAGCGACTGTTTCCGCGTCGTTAATGAAGAATCTCATGATGTTTTCCGCAAAAACTTCATAAAGGACAATGCTGACAACGCCGCAGACGATACCCACCATGCGGGCAAGCCGGTAAGTTTTCCTCATACGTTCGTAATTTTTGGAAGCAAAGTTATAGGCTACGATCGGCACCATACCCTGACAGATGCCTACGCCGATGTTCAGCGGCAGACGTTCGGCTTTCAGCACGATACCGATCGAGGCGAGGGCAATATCGCTGTAACCGGCCATCAGCTTGTCAATGATCATATAGTCCACATCAAATAGCAGCATAACGAAACAGGCGGGGAAGCCGACGTTGATGATCTTAGATATGTGCTCCTTTGAAATACGCGTGGGGCGGAAGCTGATAACGGTATTGCGGCGCATCCGGAAGATCACAGTGCCGCAATAGATGCAGGAAATGATGTTGGAAATAAGCGTTGCAATGCCCACACCCAGAATCTCGCTGCCCTTCGGAAGAAGGACAAACATGAAAAGCGGGTCAAGCGCTATATTGAGAACGCCGCCCAATGCAACGCCGATTCCGGCTTCGGCAGATTTCCCGGTGCTTCTCAGCATATTGGACAGCACGTTTGCCAGAACGGTCGGAATGCCGCCGAAAACGATAACGCAGGTGACGTACTGCTTTGCATAGATGAAAGTATTTTCACCGGCGCCCAGCAGACGGAGCAGGGGAGACATGAAAACGGACACGAGCATGGAGAACACGGCGGCGGTAATAACGCCCAGCCATATACTGAAAGCCGTGACCTTTGACGCCTCTTCGCTTTTTCCCTGCCCTAAAAGCCGCGAGACATAGGTTCCGCCGCCCACAGCCGCGAGGTTGGCAAGGGTTATGACGGTATTGAAGATCGGAAGGATCAGCGAGACGCCGGCGACCATATAGGGGTTGCCGGTCTGCCCGACGTAAAAGGTGTCGGCCAGATTGTAAATAAGTACGATGATCTGTCCCAAAACGGTGGGGACAGCCATTTTCCGGAGCGCCTGCGGCACCGGTATGGTCTCGAAAACTTCTGTACTGCTGGTTTTTTCGTTCATTTCATAACACTTACTTTTCTTAGATTTCAACGGTGAATCATTATACTACTCTTTTAGCTCTTGGCAAGGCATTACTTCAAAGAAAAAATAATTTTTAAATGAGGCAGATTATATTTTGCTTTTTTGCATTATATGTGGTAATATAAATTGTTAAAGTTTGTTTTGAGGTAAAACACTATGTCAGATATGCAAAAAGAAATCGAAAGGCGCCGGACCTTTGCTATCATCTCTCATCCGGACGCAGGTAAGACCACACTCACCGAAAAGCTGCTTCTTTACGGCGGAGCCATTCAGCTCGCCGGTTCCGTCAAGGGTAAGGCGACCGCGAGGCACGCTGTGTCCGACTGGATGGAGCTGGAGAAACAGCGCGGTATCTCCATAACCTCCTCCGTCATGCAGTTTAATTATGAGGGCTACTGCATCAATATTCTGGATACTCCGGGACACCAGGACTTTTCGGAGGACACCTACCGTACTTTAATGGCGGCGGACTCCGCCGTTATGGTCATTGACGCCGCCAAGGGCATCGAGCCGCAGACAAGGAAGCTTTTCAAAATATGCGCCATGCGGCATATTCCGATTTTCACCTTTGTCAACAAGCTCGACCGCGAGGCGAGAAGCCCCTATGAGCTGATGGAGGAGCTGGAAAACGAATTCGGCATCGGCACCTATCCCATGAACTGGCCCATCGGCTGCGGACAGGAATTCAAGGGCGTTTACGACCGGGAAAAGCAGGAGATCCTTGCTTTCACCGAATTCCACCGCGGTCAGAACAAGATCCGGGCAATAGAATGTAGGCTGGACGACACCGAGACGCTGGACGGTCTGATCGGTGAGAGATTAAGAAAGACGCTTTCGGACGATATAGAGCTTTTAGACGGTGCGGGCTATGATTTTGACCTCAACAAGGTGAGAAACGGTAAGCTTTCTCCCGTATTCTTCGGTTCGGCACTGAATAATTTCGGTATTGAACCTTTCCTCGAAAGCTTTTTGAAGCTCACCATGCCGCCGCTTTCGAGGATTTCCGGCGAGGATATCATCGACCCCTTTGATGAGCATTTCTCTGCCTTCGTTTTCAAGATCCAGGCAAACATGAACAAGGCGCACCGCGACAGGATCGCCTTCATGCGCATCTGCTCGGGCCGCTTTGAAAGAGATAAGGAATACTTCCATGTGCAGGGCGGCAAGCCTCTGCGTCTTGCCCAGCCGCAGCAGCTCATGGCGCAGGAGCGTGCTATCATCGATGAAGCATATGCGGGCGACATCATAGGCGTATTTGACCCTGGTATCTTCTCCATCGGCGACACCATCTGCGAAAAAGGACAGAACGTGTGCTTTGAAGGTATCCCCACCTTCGCACCCGAACATTTTGCGGGTGTGGAGCGTGTGGACACCATGAAGCGCAAGCAGTTTGAAAAGGGTATCATGCAGATCGCCCAGGAGGGCGCTATCCAGATCTTCCATGAGCCGTACACCGGCGTCGAGGAGGTCATTGTGGGTGTTGTGGGCGTACTGCAGTTTGAGGTGCTTGAATACAGACTGAAAACCGAGTACGGCGTGGATATCCGCCGCCGCTCCATGCCCTTTGAGCTGGTGCGCTGGGTGGAGAATGAGAATATCAATATATCGGAGCTTAACCTTACCAGTGATACCAAGTGGGTGCAGGACTTCAAAGGAAACAATTTACTTTTGTTTACGTCCGACTGGTGCATCAACTGGGCGCTGCAGAAAAATCCGGGGCTGAAGCTGGGAGAGTTCAGCAGAGAATAGTGCGGAGAAGAGTGAAGAGTTGAGAGTGGAGAGTGGAGTTTAAATGGCTGATAAGCTTGTGATTGAAATATGGAAGAAGAAAGATCCGGACGAGATAACCAGGGAACTTTCTTCTGCTGAAAGCCGTTTGGAGGTCGGGAGCGCGGCGGCGGTGACGGCGGCGATGGCGGCGGCTCTGGCGGGACGCGCCGCTTCCGTATGCGAAAAGAGTGAACGGGTCGAGTATCTGATAAAGAATATGGAGATCATCCGGGGCTATATGGTGCATCTCATCGACGAGGATGTGAAAAGCCGCGGACCGCTCCGTCAGGCGCTCAAGGAGCGCGAAGCCTATAAAATAGAAGCCGCTCGGGAGACGGCCGTCTGCATACCGGCGGAGATCGTCAACATGGTCTCTCAGCTCATGGATTTTATCGCCGAGCTTGCGGAGCACTGCCCGGCGGATATGTTCCATTATCTCGGTGAGGCGGCACAGCTTGCCATGGCGAGTGCAGAGAGCTGTCGGGTGTATATTCTGAATATGGCAGAGCAGAGCAGCGATGATACCTACCGTTTTGTGACCCGGCGTGAAAATGAGATTACCTTTGAGACACTCCGTGAAAATTTTGAGAATATCCTTAAAAAGGTAGGGAACGGTCTTGACCGTTCCGCCGACAGAAAGCTGTAAAGAGGAGAAACCGCAATGAATGAGAATATAGAAAAGCTGAAAAAGCTGGTCGAGGAGAGCGATAACATCGTGTTCTTCGGCGGCGCGGGCGTCAGTACCGAGAGCGGGATCCCCGATTTTCGGAGTGTGGACGGACTTTACAATCAGAAGTGGAAGTATCCTCCCGAGACGATCCTGAGCCACAGCTTTTTTGAGCGTGACCCGGCGGAGTATTACCGCTTTCACCGGGAAAAGCTTGTCATTGAGGGAGTAAAGCCCAACACCGCCCATCTCAAGCTTGCTGAGCTTGAGAGAAAGGGAAAGCTCAAGGCGGTCGTGACGCAGAATATTGACGGACTTCATCAGGCGGCCGGCAGCAAAAATGTGCTGGAGCTGCACGGAAGCATTCTGAGAGCTTATTGCTCCAAATGCCGCAAACCCTATGACGCGGATGTCATCAATTACGGCAAAGATGTGCCGAGATGCAAGTGCGGCGGCGTGATCCGACCGGATATCGTTCTCTATGAGGAGCCGCTGGATGACGATGTCGTCAGTCGTGCGATCCGCTATATAAGAAAAGCGGATATGCTCATAATCGGCGGTACCTCTCTTAACGTCTATCCTGCGGCGGGACTTATCAACTACTATGGCGGCCATAAGCTTGTGCTGGTCAACCGGAGCGAGACCCCGGCGGATCGCTATGCCGACCTTGTGATCCATGAAAAAATCGGACAGGTTTTTGCACAGCTGTAAGAAGGAGAGAGAATGGCAAAAGGAAAGCTTATCGTTCTGGAAGGCATAGACGGCAGCGGAAAATCCGCCCAGTACCGCCGTTTGTGCGAAAGAATGGAAAAGGATAAAATTGAGTATAATCATATCGTATTTCCGCGCTACGATAAAGAGAGCAGCGCTTTGATCCGGATGTATCTGGGCGGTGAGTTCGGCGAGCATCCGGACGATGTGAATGCCTATACTGCGGCTGTCTTCTTTGCGGTGGACCGTTTTGCCTCCTACCGTACCGACTGGGGAAAGGTCTATAACGAGGGCGGGATCATCCTGTCCGACCGATATACGACCTCCAACGCCGTGCATCAGGGCTCTAAGCTCAGCGATGAAGAGCTGCCCGCATTTTTTGACTGGGTCAGTGATCTGGAGTACAATAAAATGGGTCTTCCCAAACCCGATCTGGTCATTTATCTGGACGTGGATGTGGAGACATCGAAGCGCCGGATGCTGAAACGTCAGCAGAAGACCGATACCGCTGCAGATATTCACGAAAAAGATTTCGGCTATCTTGCAAGATGCCTGCATACGGCGCAGATGGCGGCAGAATACTATAACTGGACGTGTGTCCCTTATATGAAAGACGGCGTTGAGCGCGACATCGACGAAAAAAACGCGGAGATTTACGAGCTGATCCGCAGGTGCCTGGAAAAATAAAAAAGGGCTTCCGAAGAAGCCCGAAGGTGTACTATTCTCAGTTGCAGCCGCAGCCGGAATTATTGCCGCAACCGCAGCCGCTGTTGTAACCGCAACCGCAGCCGTTATTGCAGCCACAGCCGCCCCATCCGAAGAGAATGATGATGAGAATGATGATCCAGAGAGTACTGTTGTTATTACAGCTATTGCAGAACATTTTTTTGATCCTTTCTCCACGCTTCATTTTTTGGCTGTGTCCGTCCCGCGTGGAGGCGGACAGGCAGTTTTGAAAAATATGTGTTCCGACGGTGACAGCCGCCGGGGTGCCGCCGAGCGCGTCGGTAGTGCGCTCAAGACATAATATGCGCTTTTTCTGCGTGTGACACAGCATAAGATGTTTCTATCGGAGGTAACCGATGCAGGAAAACTTTGAAAATAACGGAAGAATAAGAAGACAGATGTCCCCGGACGGCGAAAAGAAAGCTAAAAAGAAGCTTTTTATTGACGATACCGGCGATGCTCTCAGCAACTACACCGGTGACGAGGAATCCGAGAGGGATTTCCGTCCGGTACGGCAGAGTCATGAGTACCGCTCCGGATGTCTCGGCGGAGCCATGTATTTTGTCTTCATCATGTGCGTCAGCATTATTCTCGCCTGTCTTGCATGGATGGCTGCCAGCGATATGCTGGCACTCAATAAGGAAAAGTTTACGGCGACCGTATCTCTGCCCATGACGATATTTGAATCCGAGACCGTGGACAAATATGATGAGGAAGGCAAAAAGGTCGGTACTTCGAGAGTTACGCACGCGGATACAGAGTATGTGGCGCAGGAACTCAAGGAGGCGGGACTTATCCAGTATAAGTGGCTTTTCCGGCTTTTCTGCAAAATATCAAACGCGGATAAAAAGGTTGACCCCGGTGAGTACGAGCTTCAGTCCAGCTTTGACTACCGTGCCCTCATTAAGAATATGCAGGCGGGTTCCGGCGCGACGAAGACCATCAAGGTCACGATCCCCGAGGGCTTTACCATGCACCAGATCTTCCTGCGGCTGGAGGAAAACGGTGTGTGCAGCTATGATGCGCTTATGGAGGCGGCGGCCAATCATAATTACAATTATAACTTCCTTGAAGATATTCCCCTCGGCGACGCGACAAGGCTGGAGGGCTTCCTCTTCCCGGATACCTACGAATTCTATATCGGTATGCAGGCGTCGAGCGCCATCAATAAATTCCTGGAGACCTTTTACTACAAGCAGACGGCGGATATGCAGAAGGCCTTGAACAACATGGGTGTGGATATCCGCACGGTCGTCAACATGGCGTCACTCATTGAAAAAGAAGCGGCCAACGATGACGAAAGAAGAACGATCGCGTCCGTCATCTATAACCGTCTGGCGGCCCATTCGCCTCTCGGCATAGATGCCTCCATTCTCTATATCCATCCCGACCATGAGGGAGCGCCCACCGGCACGATGCTCGAGGAAGACAGCCCTTATAATACGCGAATCTATCAGGGGCTTCCGCCCACGCCCATCGCCAACCCGGGTCTTGCCTCCATTTACGCGGTACTCAATCCCGAACAGACAAATTATTATTACTATGCACTGGACGAAGACACCGGCACACACAGATTCTTCGCGCATTCTGCCGAATTCAACGCCTTTGTTGCGACACAGAGCTATGGACAATAAAAAAAGCGAACTTCTCTCCCCGGCGGGAGATATGGAAAGACTTATCATGGATCTGCACTACGGTGCGGACGCGGTATACCTTGCGGGACAGCGCTACGGTATGAGAGCTTCGGCGGGAAATTTTTCGGACGAAGAGCTTGTAAAAGCCGTTGAAATGGCGCACGAAAAGGGTGTAAGGGTCTATGTCACCTGCAACACCCTACCGCGGGAGGATGAGCTGGCGGATCTGCCGCGCTATCTCGGCTTTCTGCAGGAGGCGGGAGTTGACGCGATCATTATTGCCGACCTCGGAGTGCTGGAAATAGCGAAAAAATATGCGCCCAAGGTAAAAAAGCACGTCAGCACACAGCTCGGTGTGATCAACAGCGCCACGGCGAACGCGCTTCATGCTTTAGGTGCGGATACCGTGGTGCTTGCCAGAGAAACGCCGCTTGAGGATATAAAAAAAATCCGCGCCAATACGCCGAAGAATCTGCGGATCGAGGCTTTCGTGCACGGAGCGATGTGTGTGTCCTTTTCGGGGCGCTGCCTGCTGTCAAACTACCTTACCGGCCGAGACGCCAACCGGGGACAATGCGCCCAGCCCTGCCGCTGGAAGTATCATCTGGTGGAGGAGACAAGACCGGGCGAGTATTTTGAGATCAGCGAGGACGGCGGAACCTATATCCTGAATTCCCGGGATATGCGTATGATCGAGCATATTCCCGAACTGATCGACGCGGGCGTCGATTCGTTCAAGATCGAGGGACGCATGAAGTCCGCCTATTATGCGGCAGTCGTCACGAACGCCTACCGTCAGGCAATCGACGCTGCCGTTTCCGGAAAGCCGCTTGATAAAATATGGGTGGAAGAGACCGAAAAGCTTAGTCACCGCCCCTATACCACCGGCTTTTACTACGGCGACCCCGGACAGCACTACGAGGCCACGAGCTATTATTCGCTTACGGATGTCGCGGCTGTGGTGGAGGAATGTGACGGCGAAGGAAATGCGATGCTCACCCAGCGCAACAAATTCTTCCGCGGCGATGAGCTGGAGCTGCTGATCCCCGGCGCCAAGCCCGTAAAATTCACTGTGGATAAAATGACCAATGTCGAGAGTGAAGAAATCGAGGACACCCGCCACGCCATGATGGAGATACATATGAAGCTTCCCGTATACGCGCCGAGGTATTCGGTCGTGAGGAAGTACAGATAAAAAAGTGAATTGAGGTGTTGACATGGATAAGGTTCTGAGCAACAATTCAGACAGACAGACAGACAGACAGACAGACAGAAATTACGCTTTAGATATCTACCGATTCTTATGTATGTTTCTGATAACATCAATTCATCTCAAGTATATTCAAATCGAAAGCATTGTGGCAGAAAGCACCATTAACAGTTTTTCACTATATGTTTTACAGACTTTTGAGTTGATTGGCATTAATGGTTTCGTACTGATCTCAGCTTTCTATTTATCTAAATCAGTTTTTTCTATTAAACGTATAATCAATTTTTGGATCCAGCTTATTTTTTATAGTGTTTTCATTTTCAGCATTATGACATTATTAAAAGGTTTTTCTGTACGTGCTTTTTTGAAGAGCTTTTTTCCCATTATGACGCAGCATTATTGGTATTCAACGGACTATATAATTTTGCTGTCAGTTGCTCCTTTCTTGAATAGATTAATATCGGCATTGAATAGATCAGAGTTCTCTTGTCTGTTATTAGTTACTTTTTTTGTGGAAGCCTTGCTCCTGTCAGCAAATATTTTTTATGATTGTGAGATTTACTTTGGACATAACTCTCATAGTATTTTATGGTTCATTTTCTTGTATTTGATTGCTGCATTTATACAAAAATATGGTTTGAAAGTAAGAACATCAACGCTTCTGATCATCTTCTGGAGTGCATGGTTAGTTGCTTTTGCTTATATGTTCGTTGAATCTTACCATCATTCAATCGGGCGGTTAAAAAACTTCCAAATAATTCAGAATAACGGTGTCTGTGCATTGGTTATGACGGTTTCTTCTTTTGAATTGTTCAGGAGACTTGGATGTTATGTGCAGCACGGAAAACTGTGTTCATTTATCAAGTTTGTTACTCCAGCATTATTTGCAGTATATATTATTCAGGAACATGATTCAGTTAGGAGCTTTTTCTGGGAAGAAGAGATAACTACTTATGTTTTGCCCATAACACACAATCCTATTATCATCGCTGGAATTGCGTTTGTTTTTTTACTATTCTCTGCGGTTGTACTTAATAGCATATATATGTTAATGAAAAAAGCTTTTCTTGCTTCGGTGTCTGATTATCTATCATTGAAAATTTCATATATTAATCTAGGTAACCTCTAATAATTAGGTTATCCATCGTATTTTATCTGTTTTTGTATTTTTTGAACAGCAGATTCCAAAACCGAGAACCGAAAAACATGATTTCCCAATATTTCGGGGTGAATCAGCCCCGATAATCGGGAT
>JAZLGK010000148.1:0-26950 GCA_045616265.1 Candidatus Limivicinus sp.
GAACAGATTTTCGCGGGCGCGTGTGCGAGCGCGGCGCAGCTGCGCGCGGCGGCGCGGACGTAGCTTCGCTAAGAAAATCCGCATCAAAAACGATGGGAAATCGCCCGGTTTTGATTCTGTTCCGTCATGGTCTTGCGGTCGTGGCAGCGCTTGCAGAGGGATTGCAGATTATTCTTGTCCGTGAACAGCGCCCAGTCTCCGCGATGCGGCCGGACGTGGTCCACGACCGTTGCCCGGACTCGTTCGCCGCGGTGAGCGCATTCTCGGCAGAAGGGCTCGGCCAGCAGATGATCGGGGCGGAGCCGCTCCGTCCAAACCGGCAGCGTGTACCAGGAGTGCCAGGCGGCGGAGATCCGCCGCGGGGCTTTGGCCGGTCGGTGTCTGTCGCACCAGCCTTCCCGGGTGAGAACCGGGCAGCCGGGGTGTCGGCAGGGCTTCAGGGGAAGCTTAGCCATAACCTCACCTCCGGGAAAAGAAAAGCCAGAGCCTTCAACCCATCGTTAGATGGACTAAAGGCTCTGGCTCTCAGGCGCTGGCGCTGCAATATTCGTACTGAAAAGTCTTCGGCATTTCGGGCACCAAACCGGCAGGTTCAACGCCGATGTGTCCGGGAATGTTTCTTGAATGTTTTTGCCGCAAACGGGGCATTTCACGTCTTCCCCTGCGTCTGCATTGATTGTACCACAAACAAAAGACGTTTTCAATCTTTTCTCCTCCTTATCCTCACCATAATTCTTAAAGTTTCGAGCCGCTAAATTTAAAGAGAAAGTTCAAAATTCGGGATCTCGTATTCCAGGATTTCGTAGTTTCCGTAGTTTGTTTCAACGGTTCTTTTCTCGATCTGGATGCAGCCGTCCGGAAGGGAGAGCTCATAGGCGTCATCGACGAAGAAGCTGTCGCGCTCAGGCTTCCGGATATTGAGAGTGTGGCTCCACGACCGCTGGCTGAGTTTCTCCGGGCGGAACCTGGCGAGGTACTTGGCGACGGACGTATAGAATCCGCCGCCCGTGTCTCGCTCAAGAGGGTAAGCCTTGACGCGGCCGAGCCCCCAGATATCGGATAGGTCGGCCTCGGTCTCCCCGCCGAAGTTGATCACGGCGTGGATATGCCAGCGGTTGCCGAGGTCTCCGCGCTGGATGGCCCAGAACGCGATCAGCGTCTGAGCGTTTTTCTTCCGGCGGTAAAGGAGTCTGTTCTTGAATTTCGTCCATTCCTTTTTGACGGCGTCCCGGCTCTTGGGATAATGCGAGCTGTCGAAGGTGAAGGTCGCGTAGATATCGCCGGGGCGCATATTGCCGCTAAGGAGCAGATCGAGCTTCTGCCAGGAGGTCAGCCGCTTCATGAGCCGCATCTGCTCGCGGGACAGCTTTCGGCGTTCCTCCCTGTCGGCGGGGATGCCGGAGCCCGGCGGAATGCTGTAAAGCACCGCACGGACTACCGGCCCGCATTGAATTGTCGTGATCCGTTTTTTGCCTCCGGCCAAAGAGGACAGTAAAGTTTTAGGTTCGTTTTTCATGATGGTATATAGAATAAAAATATCTTTTTCAGTACTTCTTCCAGCGTCAAAGCTTCCTCCCGGCGCTCGCTTCCGACGTAGAGGTCGAAGATGGGTGTGCCATCGGGAAGCCGCCCGGCGGGGACGTAGCGGATGCGGGGCACGTCCTTCATGGCGACGGGCTCTTAGCTTCCGCCCGCCGGCACTCAAACACGGCAAGGTCCATCTTCATGAGCATCTCAGCGATCGGCCCGAAGGTGTTGACCTGCCGGTCGATCATATAGATCAGCTCTTCCTTGCTGCAGTTCATCAGCGTTGCTGGCATTTCAACAGGCTCCATTTTTTTCCTCCTCATTCTCTCCGAGCATAAGATCGGTGAGCTCATTCGTCTTCCTCCTCAAACTCGTCCGCCTCCTCAAATTCGTCCGCCTCCTCAAATTCGTCCTCCTCCTCAAATTCCTCCGGCCTTTCGGTCAGTTTCTTCGGTATCGGGTACCACGCCTCAACCTCAAACGTGCTGTCCAGCGGTCGCCCATAGGCGAACCACTGTCCGCACGTGCGCTCGCACTGAGCTTCGTGCAGTTTCCCGGCCTTTATGTTGATTAGGCACAGATATCGCCCGTCCTTCGGCGGATCTTCGTCCCAGTGCCATTCCGCATTCCGCATTCCGCATTCGTCCGTCCGCCCGGCAAGAAAGTCCAGCGAACAGCCGAGAGCGTCCGCCCAGTCAGATAAATCAGACCACGCAGCCGGCAGCATAGACGTATTGTAGAGAGAATTCTTGCCGAAATCACCTCTGGCGTTCTTGCGGATCGTCGAGACCTTGATCTTGTCATATCCGAACATCCCTGGCAGAGTAAAATCATCATCCAGCCCCGCCTCGTCGATCAGCGGGAGAAGGTATTGGGCTTCCTTCTGCCGTGCGTCCTTTAATTTCTCCTGTCGTTCGGCCACGGCTATGTCTCTTTCGGACGCGTCCTTTTCTTTTTTAGCCTTAATCTCCGCGGCGTTGGACTTCTGCTTTTCTTTCCCCTTACCGCAGGGAGTCGGACATCCGTAGAGATGCGAGCAGCTCAGGCAGCACCCTCCGTCGCAGCGGTCCCAGTCCATTTTTGATCTGAACGACTGCACAAATCGCCTTGCGTGATGGTCGCAGTCCCCGTCGCCGCACTTGCGGGACTTCATAAACTTCTCGGCGTTCTTAACGCAGTGATCCGCAGCGTAGGAGTTAAGTGCGGTATAGCCTCCGGCGCGGCTGCAATACTCGGCAATGGCGATCTGCCCTTCCTGCGGAAGCCGCTGGAGAAGGTCGGCGACCGTCTCGTTGATCTTCCCGCCGCGGAAAGCGCGGAGCAGCTCCGGGTTGAGGTTCTTCCTGATCGCTTCCAGCCGCCCGAGCTTTGACCGGCTCATGCCGCTGAGCTTGCTGACCCATTCGCGGTGCCGTCCGGGGAACTCGAAGCCCTCATCCTCCAGCCGCCGGATGCAGTCGCCGATGCGCTCTGCCTGCTGGAGCTCGTCCGCCGCGGTGAGCTTGCGGTTGTCGGCGTTGGCAAGCAGAAGTTTCAGCTCCTGCAATGCCTCGGACGCCTCGGAGCTGTCCACAATGCAGGGCACGCCGTCGGCGTAGAGCTTCGAGCCGTTCTCGATAAGTTTCCCGATGGCCGCATGGCGGCGGTGACCGGAGAGGATGCGGTACCGTCCAGGCTCGCCCTCGATGGGACGGACGCGGATCGGCTGCTGGAGCCCCGCGATCTCGATGCTGCGTGCCAGATCGTCCAGCCCGTCCATCGAATAGCCGTTGTTCTCATCGGGAAGGATGCAGTCATGGGCGATGTATTGGAGGCTCTCCATCTCCGTGCCCGGATCGGGCACAATGTCGGCGAGCATATCGGCGAGATTGAATTCACTCATTGATCAGCACCTCCGCAAATTTCTGATAATCGGCGGCCGCCGCGGACAGCGGCGAGCTTATCAATATCGGCTCGCGCTTGAACGTCATCTTGTCCACGGTCGGAGTCCGCCTTATGTGCGGATAGACCTTGAGGCCGGATTTCCGGAGCGCGGTCTCCGCCTCATCGATCTGCCTGTCCTTGTAGTACATGGTCGGCAGGATACCGCCGACCTTGAGCCTCGGGTTGATCCTCTGCATATTCCGGATCTGACGCATGACGTTGCCCATGCCGCGGAGAGAAAAGGCGTCCAGCTTCATCGGGATGACGACCGAATCGGCGGCGATCAGAGCCGCGCAGGACGCGGCGTTGAACGCGGGCGGGCAGTCGATGATGACGTGATCGTAGCCCTCGCAGATCTTGTCTTGCAGCAGTGTCTTCAGGCACTTTGCGTCCGCCGTCCGCGCCTCGACCTTCGAGAGATCGAGATCCATCAGCTGCTCATCGGCGGACAGCAGATCAATGTTCTGGTAACGGCTGGCCTCGATGCAGCCGTCGTGCGGCTTGCCGCGGAGAAGATCGGAGAGAGTGGCCACGTGCATGGCGTCCCGCTGCATGAACTCGGTGAGATTGCATTGGCTGTCCGCGTCGATGAGCAGGACGCTCTTTCCGTGGACAGATGCGAGGATGTGCGCGGTGTTGATGGCGGTCGTGGTCTTCGCCACCCCGCCCTTCAGGTTGAGTATTGCGATTGTTCTCATGATGACCTCCTTGTCTTTACAGCCCATGCAGCGGGCTGTTATCTGTGAAGTATGTACACGCCCTTGACGTAGTCGATATGCCCGCCCTCGGTGACGGTCGGCGCGGGTACCGTCCGGAAGCTCTGCCCGCAGAGACCGGAGGCGCTCATCAGAATCATGCTGCCGATAAGCAGCGCGGTCAGCAGGCTCCTGATCGCGCCTGGCTTCATACAGCCGCCCTCTTCTGATAATGTGCCGTGACGCACCTGACTTCGGTCTTTTTCACCCGCCTCTGACGCGGTACGAACTTGAAGCACTCATGAATCTTCGTGCCTTCTGCGCCCACGTACTCCACCCGGTAAAAGTGGTGAGCCTTGTTTACTCCGATGATCACGCCCGTGACCGACTTTTCGCTCTCATGCTTGAGATAGGGACTGTGCGTGTAGGGGTCGTCCCTCTCACAGCTCGGAACGAAAGTGACTTTATCTCCGATCTTCAAAACGGCAATTCCTCCTTCTTTACGTCGCTCTCCTCGAATTGTATCTGCTCTGACGGCGGGAGCTTTTTCTTCTTCCTCCTGTTTTCGGGGTGATCGACCTCGAATCTCATGTGCTCTGGGTCGAACCAGCAGTTGATGAAGCCGAGCGAGCCTTCCTTGTTCTTGTCGATGACAAGCTTACGGGACTGCGGCCCCTCGCCCTTGTCAATGAGGATGATGATGTCGGCGTCGTTCTTCAGCTGCTTCGATTCCCGAAGGCTCTCCTTCGAGAGCGCCGCGCCCTTCTCCACCGTGATCTGACTCAGGCCGACGACCGTCACGCCGAGGCTCTGCGCCATGGTGTGCAGCTGCATCGAGATGTTCGTCACGATCTCCTTGCGCTCGCCGCCCTCGGCGGAAATGAGCTGCACATAGTCGATGAAGATCACATCGTAGCGGTCGGCGAGCGTGCAGGCGCGGATATCGTCCACGGTGCAGCCGGAAGCCTCGAGGAAGTCAAAGCAGATGCTCCCGTGCTCCGCGCCCTCCTCGGCGACCTTCTGGATCTCCCAGTCGTTGAGCGCCTTGAGCTTAATCGCCGGGAAGCGCACCTTCGCACTTTGCGCGGCGATGCGGTCAAATCCCGTCTGCTCCTCGGTCTCCAGACTGAAGAAGCCGACCCGCAGCCCCTTCATGGCGAATCCGTAGGCAAACTGCAAGGCCAGCGCGGTCTTGCCCATGGAGCTGTCCGCGCCGATGATCACGAACTTCCCATGCTCCGGGCACTGGATGTGCCGGTTCATGTTCGGAAAACCCCAGTCGAGGTACTTGAATTTCTCCTCGCTCTGCTGCCGGTCGAGGAAATTGGAGAGCCCTTCGCCATAGGTGACCTTGCGGATCTTCGGCCGGAGCGTGATCTTGTCCACCGAGGCGAGCACCTGCCGCGCCTCCTCGGCGCTCTGGGCGTCGATCACCCGCAGGGCAAGAGCCTGGAGCTTCCGGAGCGTTGAGGCGTCGTTGACGATGCGGCAATATTCGCGGAAGTTCCGTGCGGTCGGCGTGACCTGCATCGCCCGGACGATCAGCGCCTCGCTGCTTTTCGGCAGCGTTCCTGCGACCGTCACGGGATCAATGGCAGCGCCGGACATCCAGAGAGCTCGGATGGCGCGGAAGACCTCATTGAGTCCCTTGTGACCGATCGCTTCCGCGTCCACGTCCCGCAGCACTTCCCCGATGATCGATGGGTCAAGGAGCATCGAGCCGATGACGCTGAGTTCCGCCCCGGGAGCGTTCAAGTCCATTCCTCTCGCTCCTCTCCCGGGCTTGCAGGCGGCACCGCCTCGGTCTCTGTCTTCTCGGCGTCTTCCCAGCGGCGTTTACTCAACCACCGGCACAGATACGGGATGCCCACCCCGCGCCGCCACTCCTCTGAGGCCATCTGCCTCTTGAGCGCGGCACTCATGATCGTCATGAGTTCGCGGTCTGCGTGGAGCCTGTCCCACTCATCCATTGCCGCCTGCTTGTCCTCGCCGCGGGGATAGAGCGCCCAAAGCCTTGAGAACATCTCCGGCTCCCAGTCCGGCTCTTTCCTCGCCTCCCCCCGCCGCCGCCTCGGCTTCGATCCTGCACTCGCACGCTCCCCCTCGGGGGGCTTGGGGGGTTCTTGATCTTCTATCTTGGTATCTTTCTTGATATGGGTGACATTTTTGTCAGGGGGTGGTGACATTTTTGTCAGGGTTACACTGACATTTTTGTCAGGGTTGGAAAGCGGATTGATCCCGGCATAGAGCTTTCTGCGGCCTTTGCCGCCTTCTCCGTCTTCGATCCGTATGTACCCCGCCGCTTCCAGCGCCCGGATGAGACGGACGATCGTCCGCTCACTGAGATTGTAGAGGCTTTCGAAGTAGGCGTTGGATGCGTAGCAGTACCCGCGCACGTCGGTCAGACTGCTGATCTCCGCATACAGGAGCTTCGCGCTGGGCGGGATCGTCGGATCATAGCGCACCTGCGCCGGGATGACAGCCCAGTATCCGGGCTTGGATTCCATACGCATCACCTCCTTGACACTTGCTCTGAATTGTGCTATGATAAAGCTGTTCTCGTGATGGCTTAACCGCCTTCACCGCCCGGACGGCATGCAGCGCCGCCCGGGCATTTTTTGTTGCCTTCATCGCTGTTCCTCCGGCCACTCGAAATTCATGACCGTCTTGATGATCCGGCACATAAGAAGCTGGATTTCATCATACACATGATGATCGTCTGACCCATAATGCTGATGAAGGCTATGTTCTCGTGCCGCCTGATCGTAAAGCGCGACCATGGTATCAAAGCCGTAAACGACCTCGCGGTCAGCAAGCTCGTGGTTTTCCTTCCATTCCGTGTCAATCACATCCTGAAGCCATTCTTCGACCCGGTCGTAACTGTTCGTGCAGCCGTTGATCCTCTCGATGCACCGGTCAATGAACCCGAGCTTGTCTACATAGGTATAATCGTGGTGCGTTCCGTTTGTATATTTCTTGAAGGTCTCAATGATGATCTCATCGAAATTGTCGGGGACATTGAAAATATCAACCTTAACAGACAGACAAAGAGTAATGATTTCGCTCTTTCCCATTTTTACTCCTTCCACTCGAAGTTCTCGCCGTCACATCCTTGACAGTAAGAATCGACATCGGCATGGTTGTCATGTTTGCACATAAAGCAGTGATCTGCCCCTTCCGCCATGGCGTGCATATTGCACAGCGCTTTAACCAGCCGCTTCTCCAGTTCCTCGATCCGCTCCGCTGCGTCCAGCGCGATCCTGTCAACATCGCAGAAATGATACATCCCGTCGCAGTCGGCTTCCGGCGGAATGATATTATCGTCCGGGAAGCGCTCTTTAAAATCTTCAAGGCTTTCTGTGCTGTCATACGGGCACTCCGTACACTTTTCAAACGGCGTCGCCGCGCACCGCAGCGCCTTGCACAGCTCCTCGCTCGAAACCTTTTTTTCGTTCATTTTCGTCTCCTTAATTCTGCATTCTGCATTCTGCATTATCAAACTACCTTCATCCCCGGCACATACCGGCAAACCCTCTGCACCGGCGCGGTCTTGATCTGCTTATCCGGCGCGACCCGCCGCCCGGCCATGTACTCTTCGATGTCCTTCTCGTCGATGCGGACGATCTTGCTCCCGATCCGGTACGCCGGGAGCTGTCCTCGGGCGATCAGACCGTCGAGCGTTCTGAGCCCGATCGACAGCCTCTCCGCCGCCTGTTGTCTCGTGATGTAACTCATGTTACCTCCTGTTTCGCGTATTCGACGTGCAGCCCCGCGGCGATCAGCTTCTTGAGCTGAGAGAGTGCATCGGAGTAAACCTCACGCTCATCCTTGGATACCGTCCCGTCCGCGGCGATCCGCAGCAGCTCCTGCATCCCGTCCTCGTTGAAGTCCCGGAGCTTGATGAGCAGATCGAGCACGGCCTCCGGCAGTGCCTTCTCCGTAATCTCCGGCAGGATGCCGGCGGCGACCCGGCTCTTGTTGAGCAGGTGCCAATAGCAGATGATGTGCTGTCCGGCAACCTCGGCCATCCGCAGCACCACGCCGTCGCCCGGCATATTCGCGCCGGATTCATAAAGCCGCACGGCCTCCACGCTGATCCCCAGCATCTCAGCCCAGCGCTCCTGCGTCAGACCGGCAGTGCGCCTTGCGTTGGTATAGATATTGATGCAGTCCTCCTGCATGGTCTTCTCCCTCCTTGCGAGGTATAATGGCTTAACTCGATTCACTGACCCCCGGTCAGCTTCCGCCTTTACGCTTGGTTCTGGCGTCTCTCTTTCGTTCTTCCTCATTGAGATCGCCTTGTAACGGCATATCGAAATATGCCGCACCGCCGCCCAGCGCCGCAAAAAGAGCGCTGAGGACTCCCGCCGCGTCCTTCTCATTGGAATATCTTCCGAGTGTAAACAGAGGCGTTACGGAATCGACCGCAGCGCAAACCAGAAAGACTCCGTCCGGCTTTGGCGAGATGGTAAACCGCTGGATAAAATCGCTGTTGTGGATGCAGCATTTACGGTAGTCCAGAATAAACATCCAACCGCCCCCTCAGTCCTTAAGCTTTTCCGCGATGTCCGGCCGCTCTCTGACCTTGCACTGGGAATGGAATTCGACCTTTTTCCAGTCCTCCATCCAGAGCTTTGCCGCGGCCATCATCGCCTGATCGGCGGTCGCCGCGCGGACGATCTGTGATCCCTTGTGATTTGGGTGCGTGACCTCCCAGCACTTACGTCCGCGGTAATTGCCGTAGGCGTAGTAGTTAGCACACCTCTGCGCCATCGCTCCCGCCTCCTTCCCTCGCCTTGTTCTCCGTAGGGAACGGTCTTAACCGTTCCGTCCCGCCCGCAGGCGACAATTCCGCATTCCGCATTCCGAATTGGGAACAGCCCTGTAAAGATCATCGACCTCGCAGCCCAGCAGCTCCGCCATCTTCGGCAGCCACCGGCTCGATGGCCACGTCACGCCCACTTCCCATGCAGCGAGAAGCGAGCGCGTGACCCCGAGCGCCTCAGCAAACCTTTCCTGCGTGTACCCGGCGCTTTTACGTAGCGGGGCCAGCCCCGGCAGCCCCTGTGTCAGTTCCTTCATGTTCCCGTGATGTTCCTCCTTTTTTCTCTGCGATCATGTCCAGCCCTGCGGCAAGGACTTTATAAACAGCGATCGGCACTTTCTCCCGGGCGGCGATCATCATTATCTGATCTCTGGAGATCGCACCGTTGCAGACCTTGGCAATGTCGCTGGCCGTCACGCCCGCGGCACGCGCCTTATCCAGCCGCTCGACCGTCTTCCGCTTGAACTCCGCCGCCTCTTTGCCGTATTGGTTGCCCGGATGCCAGTCTCTCCCGTCCTTCGGCTTCTCCGCTTCCGCAGGGCGTGGGCTCTGCTCCCGCCGTTCCTCGCCCTCCGGCTCTTCCGCCGTGTCATTGCGAACCATCCCGCACGTTGGCTGTGGCACACCCTCCGCAGAGGGCGTACAACACGCAACCGCGCCCGAGCGCGGCTCTTGGCGTGTTGCAATCCGTTTCCCCAATTCCGCATTCCGAATTCCGAATTCCGCATTGGGCTTGAACGGCACACTCAGCACTTCCATCCACAGCTTCCTCAGCTCCGGCAGCAGATCCTCCCTCCGGATGATGTCCGGGCTCGTGCCGAGCTTCTCCCTCTCGTGGGCGGCGCGGACGAAGTAATAAAGGTCGAGCCAGTATTCCATGATCGCCTCGGGCTGCTCGCACATTCCCGCGATCAGGCTGACGCAGGTGCTCACCGCCGCCTCGCTCGTCCCGACCTCCGGCCTGTTCGCCGGATCGTTGATGTTCCTGATGCTTCTCATTCCTCTCTGTCATTGCGAGCCAGTGCGCACACTGGCGTGGCACACCCTCCGCAGAGGACGTGCAACACGCAACCGCGCAGCGGCTCTTGGCGTGTTGTAATCCGTTCTCTTAATTCTGCATTCTGCATTCCTGTAGAACGCCCGACCATACCCATGCCGGGCGCCCTACAGGAGAACACAGCCCCCGCACGAGGTCAATGCAGAATTCATAATTCATAATGCATAATTCCTTCGCATCAGACCAGCGCTTCCATCATTCTGCATTCTGCCTTCTGCATTCTGCATTGCATTTCCGCCCTCGGAAGGCGGGGAGCCAACTTAACAAATTGTTAAGTTGGCTCGAAGTATACTAACATTTTGTTAGATTGTCAATAGGGTTAACAAAAAAAACTAACGATTTGTTAAGAATGCTACAAAACGGGATGGCAATATTATATAATTTGCTAAAGGTGGTGGCATGATGAATAGAATACAGAGGTTGCGGGAAGAAAAAGGCTGGACACAAGAAAGGCTCGGAAAAGAACTGCATTGCTCAGACGCTGCAGTTTCCTATTACGAAACCGGCAAGCGCGGGCTTAACACAGAAACTATTTCCCGCCTTTGCGCTATTTTTGGATGCACGTCTGATTACCTCCTGTGTAAAAGCGATGTTCCAACGGAAGCCACTCCCGAAAATTATCAGGCAGTTTCCGCCGATGAAGCGGATTTACTCAGACGATATAATGCACTGAACGAAGCAGGCAGAGAACAGCTGATAAGATACACGGATTATCTCATGAGCTGCCCCGAATATCTGCCGGGGGATAATACCGTTCAAGTGGGCTAAGGAGAGAGTATGAAGGACTTTATGCAGAAAATCCCGACATGGGTTCGCATTGTAATTGGCATGGTGCTGTTCTGCTGCTATATCTCTGCCCACGGTGAAGGTTCCCTCAAAACATACCTTTACGCCGTCCTTCTCGCCGCGTGGATTGCTCTTTGCCTTACGATCAAATGCAAACCGGAAAACCAGACGCAGCCGTTTATGCGTACCGATCCTTCCGCCCCGGCCTTCAGACAGCCCATGCCGACGAGGCAAAGCGCTCCCGTTAATCCGGTTTCTGCTCCAGAACCGGAAGAACCTGATTTGCAGGAAGCGGTGCCTGTCGCTCCTCCAAAACCAAAACCGGATATCTTTTACGGAAAGTTTAAGTATAAAGACATATCCCAAATCAAGAATTATGTTGTCGTAGATGTAGAGACCACCGGTCTCGATCCGGCAATTAATGAGATCATCGAAATTGCAGCGATCCGCTGTGCCGATGGGCGGGTTGACTCGTATCATTCTCTGGTCAAGCCCAGCCGTAGCATCCCTCCGTTTATCACAAACCTGACAGGCATCAGCAATGCCGATGTAGCAGACGCGCCTTCAATAACGGACATTATGCCGTATGTATATGCCTTCATTTCAGGGCTTCCGCTCGTAGCTCATAATGCGCCTTTTGATGTAAAATTCCTGTGCTATGCTTTTCATAAAGCCGGGATCAGCATTGATATAGATTATATCGACACGCTTGAGCTGTCCCGCAAGGCGTTTCCCGATATGGAAAATCACAAGCTGGCCACGCTGATTGAAAATCTTCATCTTTCCGATTCAGAGCAGGAACACAGAGCCGGAAGCGATACGGAAGCCACGATGAAACTTTTTGAACTTTGTCAGAAAGAAATTCCACGTCAGAAGGAACTTGCAAAACTGGCGAAAAAGCAGGCCGCCGCGGAAGAGAAGGCACGTAATCTGAATCAATATGCCATGCAGGCCGAGGCTGACGGAGATATTGCAAAAGCCATCGGCTATTATGAAGATCTTCTGCATGGTGAAATAATCCAGCCGAATGCGTATATGCGCCTTGCAATCCTGTATAAAAAGAATCAGCAATGGGCGGATGTTGTCCGGGTATGCGATGCTGCATTGGCTGACCTTTCTGGGAAGCCGGGAAAAATCTGCCAGCCGGAAGAATACGAAAAGCGAAAAGCTTATGCTTTGAAAAAGATGGAGACCGAGTCAAAAGCAGAAGCGATTACTGTGTAAGAAACTGTCATTTTCGGCAAGTCCCGAAAATGATAATTGTGCCCATTCGGGCACGCAGACAAATAAAAAATGTGCCCAATCCGGACACAAACTTTGTTAACCCAGTTGACATTTTCAGAAAAATTACATATAATAACGGTGTGAGTTGCTTTAAGCAGCTGATGATTTGCTCGTAGAGCGCGAGCAGCATAATCAAAAGAAAGCTCAATGGATGATTTGCTCGTAGAGCGCGAGCAGCATAATCTAAACAATGCTCAATGGATGAACTCCACCGGCAACGGTGGAGTTTTATTATTCGGGGGCATAATGAAACTCATACATCTCTCAGACAAATTTTATTCCGATTACGCGAACTGCAAAGAAATACTGACGAAAGACAGCCGCCCTTATGCCTGTCTGGCCGTTGAGATCGACGGAAAGATCTTCGCCATTCCCCTTCGGCACCACATCAATCACGAATACGCCTTTATCACCCTACCGAACCGGGGACTGGATTATACAAAGGCCGTCGTGATCTCTACCCCGGATTACATAGCCGACACTAAGGTCTGGATCGACGCGGCGGACTTTGCCCGCATCAAAGACCGGGAGAAGGATATTGTCAAAGGCATGAGCCGGTATTACCGCCTTTATTTGAAAGCCGCCGCCAATGCCAACAATCGGTTTTATCAGAATATCCTCCGCTATTCCTCCTTGCAGTATTTCATAAAATAAAATGTGCCCAATCCGGGCACAATGTCTTTTAAATGCCTATGCCATCAAAAAAGCTGAAAAAACAATACGGCCCGGATGGTCAATACTACCGCAAGCGCCTCACCCGCCCGGACGGGAAGACAGAGGACATCTACGGCAAGACGATCACGGAGCTGAACGAGAAGGTCACGCTGCGCAAGAACGCGCTGGCCGCCGAGTCCGACACCCCGCCGCAGGAGCTTTACGTCTATGAATACTGCGCTGCCTTCTTCCGCCGCGCCGCCCCGCATCTGAGCACCGACCGGCAGAAACTCTACCAGTACCAGATCAACAAGGTGATCTGCCCGGTCATCGGCACGAAGCCGATGAAGGAGATCACGCTGGACGACCTCAAAGACGTGCTCGCCACTCGCGCCGAGAAGAGCCGCAGATCCCAGACCGACACGGTGCAGATCCTCAAGCAGATTTTCTCCGCCGCCGAGGACGCGGACGTGATCCCCAAGGACCCGTCCCGGAAGCTCAAGCCCGGCGGCAAGCCTCCCGCGCCGAAGCAGGCGCTCACCGAGCCCCAGCAGGAAAAGCTCCTAGCCGCTGTGCGGGGCTTGAAAGTCGAGCCGATGATCATGCTGGGCCTGTATACCGGCATGAGACGCAGCGAGATCTGCGGTCTCCGCTGGAGCTGCGTCCACCTCGACGGTGCCGCGCCTTATGTGGAAGTCCGCCGCGCCTGCCGCTGGAAGGACAAGATCCATCCGACCGTCACCGAGGAGCTCAAGACCCCCGCAGCGTGCCGCAACATTCCGATCCCGCCGCAGCTCGTTTCGTATCTTAACGGGCTGAAAGAAGAAAAAATGAAAAAGCTCCCCGATCCGGGAAAAATCGAGAAGCAGTATGTCTATTGCAATGATCGCGGCGAGCCGGTGAGCTACTCCACCCTGCGCCGCCGCTGGGAGACGCTCCGGACCCGCAGCACCGCATCGGGTCGGGAGCTTGGCGAGCAGATCCCGCATCATAAGATCACCGTGACGCTCGACTTCATGCCGACGCCGCACGTCCTGCGCCACACCTATGTCACGCGCCTCGTGCTCTCGAAGATGGACCTCAAACGCGTGCAGTATCTTGCCGGGCACAGCAACCCGGAGATCACTTTGAAGATCTATACATCCCTGCAGAAAGCCAACCCGGAAGAGCTCGCCCCGGACATCTGGGCAGCCTTCGACGCCTCCGATGATGACGAAGATTGAGCCGATTTTATTACCCCATTTGTACCCCTTTTAAAAAATTCTTTACCCCTTTTTGGTCTGTTCATGCGGCGTTTTTTGTCCCTGTTCTGCGCTGTCTGGCAACATCTCCGCGCCCCGCCAGCCCGCTGAATAAGCCGAAAACCGTGCATTTCAGCCGTTTTCCGTCTCTCTCCGCGTCCCAGCTTTGGGACCAAGAGGCCGGGGGTTCGAATCCCTTCACTCGGATATGAAAGCAGCTCCCGCAGTCTTCAGGATTGCGGGAGCTCTCTTTGCATTATGAAAAGCTTATTTCCTGTCAAAGTAAGGATTCTTGCCGACGGCACTGAGTGGAATGCCTAACCAGACGGTATTCTCCGCCGCATAGTTCATTTCGGCGGCACAGCGTCCGACG
Source organism: Candidatus Limivicinus sp. (assembly GCA_045616265.1). GTDB lineage: Bacteria > Bacillota > Clostridia > Oscillospirales > Oscillospiraceae > Limivicinus. Next base: position 14,366 of record JAZLGK010000148.1, read on the forward strand.
GAGAACATCACACGGCTGTCAATGCGGAGATCGGAAGCGACGGAGACGGCAGAACTGACGGCAATACCGAGATCCGTTCCGCAGAAGAAGCAGGTTCCTCCGCCGCTGACACAGGCCGCGCAGCTTTCGAAGCCGCAGTATCGGCAGTTCAGTCCGTAAGTCTTTTTCTCAATGCCGACCAGAACAACGGCTTTGGATCGGCGGAGATTGCCGGCGTCTCTGGATAAAAAGGTCCGTTCGCCGTTATTCACGCTCAGGTCGGTCTCTTCCATTTTGTCGGCTAAAGCGAGAATATCATCCCCGGTGAGTACGAGCGTTCTGATATTATCAATACCGCGGGTCTTGGGAGCCGTGCGTGCGGCAGCGCACATAAGCTGTGCCGCATCCAGCACGGCGGCTTCTTCCATTTTGTCAGATGAATAGATCATGTCTGTCTCCTTTTTTGTTTTTTATGTAACTATATATCATTATGCTTTCTTTTTCAACAGGCAGCCGCAGAAAATGCAGCATCATTATCTGTTTTGTGTACCTTCTGCAGCGCCGTTCTGTTCTGTAAAAATATTTTGGTTTACATATTTTTATGTTTGCCATTTACATTTCATGCTTTCCATGTTAAGATGAAGATACAGAATTGCTTTATATATATGTTCCTGCAATTAATGTGACATATACTATACAGCAAAGAATCCGGGAGGTAAAAATGAAAAGAAGAATTTTAGCATTGTTTCTCACTGTCTGCGCTCTGACGAGTCTTGCGGCTGTCGGTGCATCCGCCGACAGTACGGAAGCCGCCAATCTGAATGTCATGCCTGACTACCAGACTCTTGCAGATGCACAGCCTGCCATCAAGCTCAACGACGTTCCAGAAGACGCCGAAGATGTAAGCTACGGCTGGATCAACAATATTCCTGCCATCGATCAGATCGACTTCACCTATGACGGACACACCTACTGCTTCCGCGCCGCACCCTGCCCCACCGGCACCGCTTCTCTGGATATCTCCGGCGTAAATGAGCAGTTTCCGTCTATATCCACCGTTGAAGTCCCGAGTGAAAACCGGGTGGGCGGCTCCTATGTTCTGCGGTATGACTCCGCGAACGGTAAGGGCGTTGCAAACTGGGCTTCCGAAATGGCGGCAACACAGTACAGTCTTTATTCCGGGGATGCCTGCAAGGGTAAAAAGGTCGAGGAGCTGCCCATTGTTGAGGTCATGGATATGCTCTTTACCTACGATCAGGACGCAAAGACCGTTTCCGGCACCGTTATCGATACGACCGACAACACGGTTGCTCTCAATCTCACCGACGGCGGCTCCGTTGTTCTCAACTGCGAACATATCAAAAATATCACTGTGGAAGACGATGACGAGGTAGACGTTTACTACCTCGGCGAGATCGACGGGGATGCCGACGTCATCCGGATCGTCGCGACCGGAACGAATGATTCCGGTATCAACACCTTCAGCGGAAACATTTTCAGATATATCGATAATTATATCTATGTTATGACTTCCGACGACAATGTCTTCGCTTTTGAGATCACCGGCTCTACCTCGATCACCGGCAAAGCCGCTTCCCTTGCCGAAAATGAAGATGTGACCGTTACCTATACCGGAAATCTCTATGAGGATCCCGTCGCGGTCGAGGTCAATGTGACCCATGTCGGCGCCCTTCCTACGCCCACGCCTGTTCCAACGGCAAGTCCCGTGTATACTGACAAGTATATCGAGGGCTATGTCACCTCTGTCTGCGGTATCTGGGTCACCGTCAACGGTATTGTTTTTGAAGTCAACGGCAGCAATTGCCACCTGAGCGGTCAGCCCAAGGTAGGTTGCTACGCAGGCATCAGCTACCGTGACTACGGCAGTGCTAAGATCGTCACGGTTGCCAACTTTGCCAGTGTTCCCGTACCTACTCCCACTCCCGCCAGAAAGACTTATACCACCACAGGCAGTGTATCGGCTGTCAGCTATCCCTCTGTCACCATTGTTGACGCTTACGGCGGCAACCCGCAGACCTTCACCATCAACACCGGCAATGTGGATGGTTATCCCCAGGTCGGCGGCTCCGCAAGAATAGATTATTATGACTACGGTTATGGCTACAAAGAAGTAACCTATGCAAAATTCGCTGAGCCTCTTCCTCAGCCCTACGATGTACGCTACTCCTCCGGCACGGCATATAACTACACCGGCAGCAGCGTGGAGATCGGCGGTCAGCATTTCTACATCAACGGCGGCACCACAATTAACGGCACGTACAGCGCGGGCTGCTACGCTGAGGTAACCTACAACGCATGGAAGGACGGCTCCTCCGAAGCAACTTATATTGTATTCTATCCTCCTGTTCCTACTCCCTCGCCTATTCCTACGCCCGTTCCAACTCCTTATGAGCCCTTTGTCGGTCCCGTAGGTGCCGGCTGGACCTGCACGGTCTGCGGACAGAGGAACGGCGTACATGATGTATACTGCTCAGGCTGCGGTACACCCAAGCCCGACACCGAACAACCCCAGCAGCACGCTACCGGCTTCGGCGGTATGGCAAATCCCTTTGCCGGTTGATAACGGCAGTGATGGAAGAATCCGTAATTTCATAAAATTTATCCCCGGTTCAACTGAACCGGGGATTTTTCCGTATTATAATACTATTCTCCAATAAAAAGCTTAAACTTTTTATTGGAGAGATGCCGCCTATGGCGTCATCCATTTGCTTAACGCAAATGCTTATCTCATACGATTCTCAACGCACCTGACGGCACTATAAAAAGGTGACATTGTCTACTTTTTAATGAGAATCAGTATGAAGCTCCGGCCTGCTGCTTTCGCTATACAATGAAATTGCCCATAATAAAGCTTTTTTGCTCTATTATGGGCAATTACTTAATAAATCGTTCTGTTTGGATTTCTTATGCCGTAATACTGTTCGTAATAGTCAACTCCGATAATGCTGTCGACGTCAAAATACTTCGCCAAGCACTCGTTTACGTATGCATGTCCGCTGGGATAACCCATCTCATAAGCGACCGAGAATTTTGTGCTGCCGTATAGGGAACTGAGCTGTATCTCGCTCGTCTGTCCCATGGCTTTGCACTCATAAATAGTATTCACGTTGGCGGTGTACTGTGCATAAACAGACGCAATATCGACTGCTCCGTATGCAAAATCGAAAGCGGCAACGGACAGCAGTACCGCCGAAAGGGCGATCATGTATTTTCTGCACTCTGTCTTAAAAAGCTCTCTGAGCGGAAGAGCCGATGCAAGGATCAGAAAAACCGCAGCCGGTGAGGCTGTTCGCGGGGGATAGATCGAAGCGACTACCATCATGCAGTTTGCCGCAAGAAAACCGACAAAAAACATTCCGGACAGCACAAGCGTATCTCTGTCCCGCTTTAAAAGGATACATAAGGTAAACGAAAACACAAAAATGCAGATAAGCGGACCGAAGACGCCGAAAAAGTCCGCAACATTCAGAAAACTGTTGAAAACACGTGCCGGGTCAAAGGCGTAGGTCTTTACGCCGATCTCTGCGGGACGTGTTGCCATGTACACAAGACCCAGACCCGCTGTGATAAGAGGCAGACCCCAGAGCGGAGCAACCTTCATTTTTTTGAATCTGCGGGCATACAGGAGCATAATGAACGCCAGAAAGATCGTCACAGCAGACATTGTCTCCTGAAACGCACCGGCAAAAAAACCAAGTATGCCAAGCAGAACAAGCTTTCCCGCAGAACACGCTCTGCCCTTGAAGCTGAACGTGAAAAACGGCATCAGGAACACAAGGTTTATCAAAATCGCCCAAAGATAATTGATCGAACCGTCCAGCCAGAAAAAAACTTCTCCGAAAGCCGGTACAAAAACCGCAAGGGCGCCGAACAGACACAAAAACGGAAACGTTTCTCCGTATATCCCGATGTACCTGCTCAGCAGCATCAGAAGACAGATGAACAGAGCGGAATTTATGACATTGAACAGGGGTTTCGGAAGCATCTCAAAGAGCTGAACAAGAGAATGGGCAACGATCCGTCCGTTCAGCTCAAGAGCATGTGCTTTCATAGACGGAATAATATCGCTCAACGACTTTACCGCTTCATGGTTGTCTATTCTGAAATGGTAAACGAAGTCATCCGCCTGATACGGTGTGAGAAAATTACATATAAGAATCAGCAGAAAAATAACTGCAATGGCGATTCGGAAAGATTTTTCGGTGCGGATTTTTATGGCAACGCACTCCCTTCTGTTGTGTTATCGATCAGAACTGCTTGTAGACCCGCGGGACACGCTTTGATACCGCGCACAGAAGCTCATAGGGGATTGTCTGTGCCGCGTCGGACAGGCTTATGAGGCTGTTGTTTTTCCCGAAGATCTCCACCTCACTGCCCACGGCTGCATCCGGAAGCTCTGTCAGCTCCGCCATGCACATATCCATGCAGATATTTCCCCGCTGAGGCGCATAGCCGCCGGAGGTGTAGAAGGAGCATTTGTTGGAAATAAGACGCGGCAGTCCGTCCGCATAGCCGATGGAGAGAACGCCCATGCGGGTACGCCGGTCGGTGATAAAGCGCCGCCCATAGCTGACATAGGTGCCCGGCTCGTAAAACTTGATGGTGCTCACGGTGGTCACAAGGCGCATACAGGGAAGCAGCCCCAGCCGATCGCCCGTATCTCCGTAACCGTAGAGCAACAGACCGGGGCGCACCATATCAAGGCACATTTCGGGGTAATTTACTACTGCCCCGCTGTTGGCGCAGTGGCGTATTTTGAATTTCACCCCGCTTCGCTTTTCAACCGCCTCGATCACATCCAGGAAGAGCTTAAACTGTTCACGGGTATAAGCTTCGTTTTCCGCTCCGTCTTCATCCGAAACGGCGAAATGGGTGAAAACGCCCTCTGTTTCAAGCCCGGGAAGCCGACAGGAATAAATAATATGCTCGATCCCCTCTTCAAAATACTTCCCCGCAATGAGAAAGCCGAGGCGCGACATACCGGTATCGAGCTTGATGTGTATTTTCAGTGTTTTTTTCAGAGAGCGAGCCTCGTCCGAGTATTCGATCGCTTTGGCAAGGCAGGTCACGGTCTGGGTAATGTCATTGTCGATTAGAGTCTTTGTATACTCTTTGGGCGTGTGGCCGAGGATTAGGATCGGCATGGTGACGCCGCCGTCCCGCAGCTCCAGCGCCTCGTCAAGACAGGAGACCGCAAGATAGTCCGCTCCCGCGTTTTCCAGCATCTGCGACACCCGCAGCGCCCCGTGACCGTAGGCGTCGGCTTTTACAACACCCAAAAACCGACAGCCGTCCGGAATCGCGGCGCGGATGGCGCAATAATTATGCCGTATGTTTTCAAGGCTTATTTCCGCCCAGGTCCTCTTCTGCAAATCGTTCATTTTCTTTTCCTCTTTTTACATATTCCAATCGGAAATATTCACGAATACCTTGACCTTTTCTCCGCTGATAAGCTCGGCGGAAACAGGGGTCAAAGTATATTTATCCAGTCGAAGCTGTATCGAAAGCTCATCCGTCGCTTCAATATGCGCGACGTACTCTCCGTTTTCCTCCCATATGCTCTCTGCACAGCCGTTTTTTATACCGTCTATCATCATCGGCAGAGCGGACATGGGCGACAGACCGAAATCTGTAAGTTCACCCGTATCGAGTATTACATCGTCAAAGCGAAGCTGAGTTTCACCCGCTCTGACGTGGGCGCATATCCCGCTTATAAGCTCCGGTCTGACAACCGTAATTGAACAGCCCTCGCTGTCGGAGGCAAATCTTACGTCAAACTCAAAGGTTTTGTCGTCATACTCCGAGCGCAGAGCCGCATTGAAACTCAGACTTTCATTTTCCCGAAGAGCGGAAGTGAAGCTGTCAAAGCTCTCCCGCGTTTTGCTGTTGCCGCATGATGTGAGTACAAGACACAGAATTGAAATAACAGGTACAAGCAGTTTTTTCATAAAAATCTCCTTTGGGATTTCAGACTTGTACCATGTATATGCCTTTGCCTGTATTATAATCACTGCTGAAAATAATTACATAGGAGGGCAGTTTAGCTTCTGAAAATATCCGAATGAGAGCCGGTATCAACAAGCGTCAATGTGAGTATATCATTTTCTATCAGATATATAAGCAGCCAATCCGGCTTAATATGACATTCCCGGAAGCCTTCAAAACTACCGGTCAATCCGTGGTCACGGTATTTTTCATCAAGAGATTTGCCTTGACGCAGCGTGTCAATCACTTTGTCGAGCAGAGAAACATCAAGACCGCGTTTTTTCATCAGCTTGTAGCTTTTCTTGAAAGCACTGGTAAATCGTACTTCATACATCATTTTTCGAGAGCTTCCTTGAGTGATCTCATATCCGTATACCCTTTTATGTCAGAGCTGCGGGATACTGCTCTTGCCTCTGCCATAGCATTGAGCGTTTTTGCGCTGTACTGCGGAAGCTCCACCGCAAAGGGCAGACCACCGCGGAGAACACATTGATGCAGAAACAGATTGACCGCTCCCGACATATCAAGACCGAGGTCGGAAAACAGCTTTGTTGCCGCGTTTTTTACATCACTGTCAATTCTGATCTGAGTAGGTGCTGTTGACATTCTGCCATCTCCTTTCATTGTCAAATAAATTATATGCTTTTCAGTTTACATTGTCAACCAAATTGAAGTTTTATATGCAAGGGTCTTTTGTTTCTTTGGTGGGAAAAAGAAAAACTTTTTCTTGCATTAAAGCAAAAAATGTGTTATTGTTCTCTTTGCTGTGAACGGGAAAATAGCGTTTCAACATTCATCAGAGAGTGGAGGTCGGCGGCTGAAAGCCTCCTTGGATGCGGCGCTTGGTTCGCCCGGGAGTGTCCGAGCAATGTCGGCGTGTGGACTGCGTTACAGGTCTTTTAAGTGCGGCATTTTATGCCGAACGTGGGTGGTACCGCGGAAGTTACGCTTTCGTCCCATTTGTTGTGGGATGAAGGCTTTATTTTTTTGATCTTTGATTGAAAATCTGTGCTGAAACCGCAAAAACCGTCATTGCGAGGCAGTGCGCACACTGCCGTGGCAATCCGTTTCTCCTAAGCTTTCTTGATACTTTTTCGTTGTTGAGGGGATACGGATTCCCACACCAGTCTGCGGACTGGTTCGGAATGACATTTCGGAAGACTGTGCAAAAACTAAAGCACTTTTCTTTGTTTAATCTTATTTTATCATAGGAGAACCTCAAATGAAAGAACTCATGCAGGGGCTGAGAGATGCCTCTATCAAAGCCATCGGTGAATGTGACAGCGTGGAGCTTCTGGAACAGCTCCGGGTAAAATATCTCGGCAAAAAAGGCGAGCTGACCGGTATCCTCCGTCAGATGGGCAAGCTTTCCGCCGAAGAAAGACCCGTTATGGGACAGCTTGCCAATCAACTCCGCACCGATATTGAAAACGCTCTCGACGAGCGCAAGGCAGCCCTTTCCGAAAAGCTCATGGAGCTGAAGCTCGCAGCCGAGGCCGTGGACGTGACCATGCCCGCCGAGGCTCCCAAGCTCGGTCACAAGCACCCGATGTACAACGTGCTCGACCAGATCAAGGACATCTTTATCGGCATGGGCTTTGAGATCATCGACGGTCCCGAGGTGGAGCGCGCCGAATATAACTTCACCAAGCTCAATATTGAGGAAAGCCATCCTTCAAGAGAGTGGACGGATACCTTCTATTTCACCGAGGACAGCGAAATTCTGCTCCGCACGCAGACCTCTCCCATGCAGGTCCACGCAATGGAGACAAAGTCTCTGCCCATCCGTATGATCGCCCCGGGGCGCGTCTACCGCAAGGATGAAGTGGATGCTACCCATTCCCCCATGTTCCACCAGATCGAGGGCATGGTCATCGACAAGGGCATTACGATGTCCGATCTGAAGGCAACGCTCAATCTCGTGGTCGAAAAAATCTACGGCGAGGGCACCGTCACCCGTTTCCGTCCGCACCATTTCCCGTTTACCGAGCCGAGCTGTGAGATGGACATCCAGTGCCACAAGTGCGGCGGCAAGGGCTGCCCCACCTGCAAGGGCGAGGGCTGGATCGAAGTCCTCGGCGCCGGTATGGTTCACCCCAAGGTTCTCTCCGGCTGCGGCATCGACCCCGACGTCTACTCCGGCTGGGCCTTCGGCATGGGTCTGGAGCGTCTCGCCATGGGCGAATATAAGATCAACGACCTGAGACTTATTTTTGAGAACGATACAAGATTTTTGGAACAGTTCTGACTTTCACGAGAGTGAAGAGTGAAGAGTGGAGATAAAGCCGCTCTCAACTCTCCACTCTCCGAATCAAATTAAAATATTTAGGAGTTAATTATAAATGAATCTATCAAGAAAATGGCTCAATGAGTTTGTTGAGCTTCCTTTGGATGAATACGACGACAGAACCTTTGCCGAGGCTATGACCATTTCCGGCTCCAAGGTCGAAGTGACCGAGGATCTCAGCAAGGAAATAAAGAATGTCAGGGTCGGCAGAATACTTTCCATTGAAAAGCACCCCAATTCCGACCACATGCTTGTAACTCAGATAGATATAGGCGAATCGGAGCCTGTTCAGATCTGCACCGGCGCATGGAACGTCCATGTGGGCGACCTTGTACCCGCCGCGCTGCACAACTCCCTGCTTCCCGGCGGTGTGAAGATCACCAAGGGCAAGCTCCGCAGCGTGGAGTCCTACGGTATGCTCTGCTCTCTCAAGGAGCTCAATATGACCGTGCACGATTTCCCCTACGGTGAGATCAAGGCCGCCGCCATCCTCGGCGACTATAAGCCTCTTGACCCCGAAAAGCCCTCCATCTCCGCTGACATCCACCACGGCGATAAGATCTTCGGCGGCGTTTTTGCCGCGGATGTAACGGAGGTCGAGCCTTACGCCCCCGGGAAGTGGAAGGTCAGCGTTGACCTCGGCGTAAAAGAGGTCGACTGTGTGACGGAATGCCAGAACATCCACGTGGGCGATATGGTTGCCTTCAACACCTCGAAGGGGAGTGTCTGCACTCTTGAAGACCTCCACGCAAAGCAGGAGGAATTTCCCCACTGCATCGCGGACGGCATCCTCATTCTGCAGGAGGACTGCAAGCCCGGTGACGATGTAGGCGTTCTTTTAGGTATGGATGACCATGTGGTCGAGTTTGAGATCACGCCCAATCGACCCGACTGTCTCTGCACCATCGGTCTTGCCCGCGAGGCCGCCGTTACCTTCGGCAAGGAATTAAAGCTCCACACACCCGTTGTCAAAGCCACTGCCGAAGGCAATATCAATGACTACGCGAAAATCGTCATCGAAGATGCCGAGCTCTGCCCGCGCTACACCGCCCGCATGGTGAAAAACGTCCGTATTGCTCCCTCTCCCGCATGGATGCGTGAGCGTATCCGCAACGCCGGTATGCGCCCCATCAACAATATTGTTGATATCACCAACTATGTCATGCTCGAGTACGGTCAGCCCATGCACGCTTTTGACTTCTCCTGCGTAAAGGACGGCGAGATCCATGTCCGCCGCGCCAAAGAGGGTGAGGTCATCACCACGCTCGACGGCAACGACCGCAGGCTGACCACCAATATGCTCTGCATCTGCGACACCGAAAAGCCCGTCTGTGTCGCCGGCGTCATGGGCGGCGCGAACAGCGAGATCGTCGGTGATACCGCCATGGTTCTTTTTGAAAGCGCCAACTTCAACGGTCCCTCCGTCCGCCGTACCGCAACTGCTCTCGGTATGCGTACTGACGCTTCCTCCCGCTATGAAAAGGGTCTTGACCCGCAGAACACCATCAAGGCCGTGGAGCGTGCCTGCGAGCTGATCGAGCTTCTGGGCGCAGGCGAAGTGGTCGAGGGTATCATTGATGTTGTTCCCGCCGAGTTCAAAACCACTGCCGTCAAGCTGGAGCCGGAGAAGATCAACGCGCTTCTCGGTACCGATGTTGACCGCGAGACCATGATAAAGATCCTTGCCGACCTCGGCTTCACCGTGGAGGGCGACACGATCTATGTTCCTTCCTGGCGCGGCGATGTGGAGCACTACTCCGATATTGCGGAAGAGGTCGCCCGTTTCTTCGGCTACAACAATATTCCTGTAAAATTTACCGGCGCGATCAGCACCTGCGGCGGCTTTACCGACATCCAGCAGTGTGAGCGCAGCATCGGCGCCTCTCTTCGCAGTATGGGTATGGACGAGATCATAACGTATTCCTTCATTTCTCCCGCCTACTACGACAAGATCAGAATGCCCGCCGATTCTCCTCTGCGGGACAGTCTCAGAATACTCAATCCTCTGGGCGAAGACCGCTCCATCATGCGCACGACCATTCTCCCCTCCATGCTGGAGATCCTCACCCGCAACTACAACTTCCACAATCCCTCCGTCATGCTCTATGAGATCGGCAGAATCTACCTCAAGCGCGAAGACGGTCTGGCGGACGAGCCGAAGATCGTTTCCATGGGCGCTTACGGCGAGGGTATCAGCTTCTTCACGCTCAAGGGCTGGGTCGAAGGTCTTTTTGAGGCTTTGGACATTGAAGGGGCAAAATATACCGCCGAAAGGGAAAACCCCTCCTATCATCCCGGCCGCTGTGCAAAGGTGTATGTGGGCAATACCTATGTCGGCGTTTTCGGGCAGATCCATCCGGAGGTCGCCAAGCTCTACGGTGTGGATGCGGAAATGTACTGCGCGGAGCTGAGCTTTGACGTTCTCTATGTTCTCAAGGGCGCTCTGCCCGTATACAGGCCTCTGCCGAAATTCCCCGCCACTTCCCGCGACATAGCCGTCGTCTGCGACAGCAATATCACCGTAGGCGAGCTCATGGACTGCATCAACGAAAACGGCGGTCAGTATCTCAAGGGCTGCAAGCTGTTCGATGTCTACACCGGTCACCATATCGCCGATGGCAAGAAGTCCGTTGCGTTCTCTCTGACAATGCGTGCCGAGGATCAGACGCTCACCGACGAACACGCCGAGTCTACCGTCAAGGCCGTTCTGGACGCGCTTGAAAAGAAGTTCGGCGCCGTCATACGATAAGCGTCGCCAAAATAAATTGAAAATTTTGAGTAATAATATCTTTACTTGAAACTTTTTCGTGTTATAATCGTATATGGTAATGGATGCCAAATAAGCACAAAGGAGGGGACATCATGGAAGATGCAACCAGAAAATTTACAGCAGTTGACAGCAAGGCGGAGATGAAAGAGATATTGTCGTCCGTGTACAATTCCCTCATGGTCAAGGGGTACAACCCTGTCAACCAGATCGTGGGTTATATTCTCTCCGAGGATCCGACCTACATCACAAACTACAACAATGCCCGTTCTCTGATCTGTCGTATCGACCGGGACGAGCTGATGCAGGAGCTTGTGAAAACATATCTGGATAAATAATACTATTTTTCAGAGAGGAAACGCCGAAAGGTGTTTCCCTTTTTGAGTTTTGAGGAAACGGTTTTCTTTGTCAGCCTTGCCCCGCTCGGAAAGAACGGCGTTCGGCATGGGACTCCCTTTTTGACAGGCTTTTACGATGCTCTCTGCCGTTTCCCGATAGACGGCAATTACTGCAAAAGCTTTTATGATTTTCTTGTTTTTTCTGTTGCTTTTATTCCTTTTACATGGTATCTTTATAATAAGCGTAAAGTAACCGCTGATTAATTCACCTTCGGCATCTGCCGGAAAAATTGTGCCCTGACTTAGTCACTTTTTCTTGCAATACACAAAGTATTCCTGCGAAAAAGTGCCGTCGTCATAAGTGAGCGTCCAAATCTTCGATTTGGCTTACGCGAACTTATGCAAAGCTGAACCCAGTTTTTCTCGGTATCTGCTCTTGGCGAATTAATCATCGTTTACTAAAATAGTAAACCGTATACATAAGGGAGAAATTCCGATGAAGAAGAGACTGCTTGTTTTATTATTGGTTTTGTCCGTAGCTTTTACACTCAGCGCCTGCTGCATGAAGCATGAATGGACAGATGCGACGTGCACCGAGCCCAAAACCTGTGCAAAATGCGGCAAGACCGAGGGTGAGGCGCTTGGACATACGTGGACAGATGCGACCTGTACGGAGGCAAAGACCTGCACTGTCTGCGGCGAAACCGAGGGCGAGGCGCTTGGACATACGTGGGCAGATGCGACCTGTACGGAGACAAAGACCTGCACTGTCTGCGGCGAAACCGAGGGCGAGGCGCTTGGACATACGTGGGCAGATGCGACTTATACGGAGCCGAAGACCTGCACTGTCTGCGGTGAAACAGAGGGAGAGCCTTTGGAACAGCCTGAGGAAGTCACCGTTTCTGCAGATAAAGCAGAGGGCGAAGCTGAGGAACAGACTGTTGCCGCAGCCGCTCCCGCCGCTAATACAGAGAGCGAAGTTCAGGAACAGGCAGTTGCAGTTGCCGCTTCTGCGGAAAATGTGACCGACTTCAATGAATCGCATGAACATACGTGGAAGGACGCGACCTGTACGGAGGCAAAGACCTGCACCGTCTGCGGTGAGACCGAGGGAGAAGCGCCTGGTCATAGCTGGGAGGACGCGACCTGTACGGAGGCAAAGACCTGCACCGTCTGCGGCGAGACCGAGGGAAAAGCGCTTGACCATA
>JAZLGK010000149.1:0-4353 GCA_045616265.1 Candidatus Limivicinus sp.
AGAGCAGATGGCGAGAGAAAATGGGTTCTGATGAAGGCATTTTTTCGCAGGAATACTTTGTGTATTGCAAGAAAAAATGACAAAATCTGAGCACATTTTATCCGTCAGCTGCCGCAGACGTATTGTGCGGTGTTGCCTTAGGCTCCCGGCGGCGATGGCTATCGTCATGCACCATATAAAGATGATGTACGCCTTTGCGATTATTATGGAGCTGTTCGGCGCTGCCTCGTATTTCCTGCTGGAAAAAAGAGCCGACAGGTTATTAATGGTTTTCCTGCCCCAAAAAGCTATGAAAGAGCAGCTTTCATAGCACAAGGTGTAGACAAAGTGCCATTCTTGTCATTGCGAAACCAGTCCTCAGACTTAAGTAAGCCTCCAAATCTTTGATTTGGCAAGGCGCACTTAGTGGCAATCCGTTCTCCTTGACATTGCTGTAATTTCAACGTTTTGGAGATACGGATTCCCAGGTCTGCCCTTTAGGGTACACCAGTGACATCGGTCACTGGTTCGGAATGACAGACTTTGGGGTTTGTCTACAGTCTGAGCTATGAAAGAGCAGCTTTCATAGCAAGCTTTAATTTATCTGTATCTATGAAATTACTTATCAACGAAATATTCAAAAACAAGGAAGCGGCCGCCCTCCCCTCTCTGCTGGAAAGCGGCGGGCTTCCTGCGCTCGTTTCCGGACTTTCGGCGGTGCACCGCGCCAATCTGGCCGCCGCACTGCGCTATGAAACGGGAAGACCCCTCTTTGTCATCTGCCCGGACGATACCGCTGCGGAAAATTTTGCCGCCGACCTCTCCGCCATGCTCGGGGAGAGCTGTGTCACCCTCGGGATGCGCGATTTTACCTTTTACCCCGCCGAGGCCGTTTCCCGCTATGCCGAGCAGAAGCGCCTTTCTGCGCTTTATGCGCTGGCCGTCGGAAAAGCGCCGGTCGTTACGGCGTCGGTCTCGGGACTGATACAGAGATGTATGCCGCCTCAGACGCTGATTCGGGCGGCCTTTACGATAGAAAACAGCGAAAGATACGATATCGGGGATATCGAGGACGCGCTTGTCCGCTGCGGCTACGCCAAATGCGAGCAGGTGGAGGGCGCGGGACAGTTCGCCCGACGCGGCGGGATCCTCGACTTTTTCTCCCCCGGCGATCCGCATCCCATCCGCATCGAGTTCTGGGACGACGAGATCGACTCCATGGGTTATTTTGACATCTCTACACAGCGTCGTATAGAACAGATTGAAAGCTGCACCGTTCTTCCGGCAGCGGAGAGTCTGCCGGGGCTGACAGTCGGAGGAAGAGAGGCACTCAGTAAGGAGATCGAAACGGCCGCTTCCCGCTATGCCCGCCGCCGCACGAGCGAAAACGCCGCAAAGATCGCCGCCGCGCTTACCTCCGACGCCGAAAAGCTCCGGAGCGGCATCGTCATGACCGATACGGACAGGTATCTCCCCATCCTCTACCCGGACGCCTGCGGTGCGGACTATATCCCCGAGGACGCGATCGTCATTTTTGATCAGCCCACGCGCTGCGGAGAACGGGCGAGAGATTACGCAAAGCAGATCAGCGACGATGTGCACGAGCTGCAGCGCCGCGCACTGGTCGCCGCCGCACCGGACGGTTTTTACAGGAGCTATGAGGCGCTCATAAAGAAGCTGGCGGATTTCCCGGTCTACATGACGGACGCCTTTACTCTCGGGACAAATCCGCTCCCGCCGAAAACCGTCACCAGCATCCCCGCCAAACAGCTCCCCTCCTACGCCGGGAGCGCACAGGCCGCCGCCGAGGATGTAAAGCTCTATCTCAAGCAGGATTACCGCGTCGCGGTACTGGCGGCGGATGAGCGGAGAGCGGATGTTCTGCAGGAATTTCTGAATAATCAGGGCATCGGCACCGAGGTGCAGAGAAATACGGAGAAGCTTCCCGGGCCGGGAGAGTGTACGGTCTTCATCGGCTCCGTCTCCGCCGGTATCGAGTATCCGGGAATAAAACTGGCGGTGCTGACCGATTCGCAGATCGTCAGGAAAAAAGGAAAAGAGAAAAAGCAGACAAAAAAACTCCCGTCCGACCGCAAAAGGATCGAATCCTGCGCGGACTTAAGTGTCGGGGACTACGTTGTCCACGAAAACCACGGAATCGGCCGCTTCGCCGGAATCGTCCGAATGCAGGTGGACGGCTTTGAAAAGGACTATATAAAAATCTGCTATGCCGGCTCCGACACCCTCTTTGTCCCCGCGACGCAGCTCGATATGGTGAGCAAATACGTCGGCGGCGGCGAGGACAGGGAAGTGAAGCTTTCCAAAATGGGCGGCGTCGAGTGGCAGAAGACCCGCAGCCGCGCCCGCGCCAGCGCCAAGGATATGGCGGAAAAGCTCATTCAGCTCTACGCCTGCCGCCAGCGTCTCCCCGGATTTGCTTTTTCCCCGGACAGTGAATGGCAAAAGGAGTTCGAGGAGAATTTCGGCTACGTGGAGACCGACGACCAGCTCAAGTGCGTTTATGAGATCAAGCAGGACATGGAATCCTCCGTCCCCATGGACAGACTGCTCTGCGGAGACGTCGGCTTCGGCAAGACCGAGGTGGCTCTCCGTGCCGTGATGAAATGCGTGCTCGACGGTAAGCAGGCGGCGATTCTCGTGCCCACCACGGTACTCGCCCAGCAGCATTATCAGACCGCCCTGCAGCGATTTTTCGGCTTTCCGGTCAATATCGCGGTGCTCAACCGCTTCAAAACCGGCAATCAGGCCTCTTCTGTTCTGCGGGGACTTAGCGACGGCAGTGTCGATCTTGTGATCGGTACGCACCGCCTTCTCAGCAAGGATGTAAAATTCAAGGACTTGGGGCTTCTGGTCGTGGATGAGGAGCAGCGTTTCGGCGTGACGCACAAGGAGCATATCAAGGAGCTTTCGCACGGCGTCGATGTGCTGACGCTCTCCGCCACGCCCATCCCCCGCACGCTCAACATGGCCATGAGCGGCATCCGCGATATGTCCACCATCGACGAGCCGCCCGAAGACCGGCTCCCGGTGCAGACCTTCGTCATGGAGCACGACTGGGGTATCATTGCCGACGCGATCCGGAGGGAGATCCAGCGCGGCGGGCAGGTCTACTATCTCCATAACCGCGTCGAGGACATCGACCGCTGTGCCTCCCGCCTCAAAGCGATGCTTGAGGATGTGACGGTGGGCGTGGCGCACGGGAAAATGGACAAAAATATGCTCTCCTCGGTCATGGAGAGCGTGTCGAGCGGTGAAACGCAGGTGCTTGTCTGTACGACCATTATCGAGACCGGCATCGACATCCCGAATGTCAACACCCTTATCATAGAGGACGCGGATAAATTAGGGCTTGCTCAGCTCCACCAGATCCGGGGCCGCGTCGGGCGTTCTACGAGAAAAGCCAGCGCCTATCTCACCTTCCGGCGCGACAAAGTGCTCACCGAGATCGCCGAAAAGAGGCTCAACGCCATCCGCGATTTCGCCGCCTTCGGTTCAGGCTATAAGATCGCCATGCGCGATCTGGAGATACGCGGTGCGGGCAATCTCTTAGGCGCGGAGCAGTCGGGCCACATGATCGACGTGGGCTACGATATGTATATGAAGCTTTTATCCGAGGCCGTTCTGGAGGCAAGAGGCATCGAGGTCCCGCAGAGGGCGGATTGCTCGGCTGATCTTGCGGTCGCGGCGAACATACCGGATAAGTATATCCCGTCCTCCGAGCAGCGCATGGATATCTACCGCCGCATAGCCCTCATTCGCACTGAGGAGGAGGCGGACGATCTCACCGACGAGCTGATAGACCGCTTCGGCGAGACGCCCCCGGGGGTCAACGCCCTCATCCATGTGGCGCTGTTACGAGGCGAGGCGGGCAAGGCGGGGATCACCGACATCACCCAGAAGCAGGGGACTCTGCGCTTCACGGTCAAGGATTTCAACATGGAAAAGGTCTCTTTCCTCTATGCCCAGCCCGAGTATAAAGGAAGACTTAAGGTAGAGGCCGGCTCGAAGCCCTGCCTCAGCCTCAAAATCAAAAACAAATCCCGGGTCATTGAGGAAGCGAGGAAATTCGTAAGCGAGTGGGGAAATGAATGAGGAATTAGGAATGAGGAATTAGGAATTGATGTGTCGGCTCCGCCGACGGATTATATTTTCCTCAGTCACCGAACATTTCGCTTCCTGTTTAAGTTTCCGGAAGATTGAAACAGTGCTTTAAAGGGCACCTCTAAAAATTCTCCTGTGCTCATCTTGCTTGACCTTTTTCCGTCATATTTCATAAAAATGCTCGGAAATACACAAAGTATTCCCTGCGCTTTTTATTTCATCTGCCGAAAAAATCTCTGCGCAATCTGAACA
>JAZLGK010000150.1:0-21203 GCA_045616265.1 Candidatus Limivicinus sp.
ATATCCCGATTATCGGGGCTGATTCACCCCGAAATATTGGGAAATCATGTTTTTCGGTTCTCGGTTTTGGAATCTGCTGTTCAAAAAATACAAAAACAGATAAAATACGATGGATAACCTAATTATTAGAGGTTACCGTAAGTCAGACCGGATACGTGGAGATATCCGCCGAGCTCATCAGGCACGGCATGGTTGGCCCACTCCAAAGCATCCAGAATCTGCTGACCGTTTGCCTTGACCATGCAGAGCATATTTCCGAACGGATGGCAGGACATAAGATCATTCAATGTAATATCGCCGGTTTTGATCGTTGCGCGGATACCGCCGCCGTTCACCAGCGCAACATCGGCGCCGGTCTGATCGCGGTAGGCATCGGCCACAAGGTCGCCAAGGTTTGTCTCATTGTTCCGGATCACGCGGGCACCTGTCTCCGGGTCATTGATGATCAGGTCAACCTGTGTGGTTGCGACAACTTCTGCAAGGGTTGCATTCAGTTCATTCGTTGCTGCGGCTATGGCAGCCGTCATATCATTCTCAAGACCGAAAAATTCAGGTGCGGAAACCTCTTCGTTCCATTTATAGAGACCGGTGGAGAGTTCTCCTTCTGTTGTGATCCTGCAATAACCGATCGTCTCCAGCTTGGTTCCGCAGGCAGACTGAAGAACTTCTTTTCCTTCCTTATTCAGGACTTTTTCCTGCTCCAGAATGCTGTGGCTGTGTCCGTCAAGAAGAACATCGATGCCGGTAGTATTCGCGATCACCTCGGAAGACATCCACGGAGAGGCAGCTTCCTCTATTCCGAGATGGGCCATGGCAATGACATACTGTGCGCCCTCGGCACGGGCGGAATCGACAGCAGCCTGAACCGCTGCATAGAGCTTTTCGCCGGTTGTATCCTCGCAGAAACCGTAGACATAGTTTCCGTTCTCATCCATGAAATAGGTCGGAGTTGAAGTTGTAAAGGTCATCGGAGTGCTGATTCCGACAAAAGCGACTTTTACGCCGTCAAATTCTTTCATCTCATAGGGCTTGAAGACGAGCTCATCATTGTGCGTGAAGTTTGCACTGATATACGGGAATTCCGCTTTTTCCACCAGTTCGAAGAGCCTGTCTATACCATAGTCAAATTCGTGGTTGCCTAAAGCGGCGACATCATAGCCGACAGCATTCATAAGAGCAATATCGGCTTCGCCCTTGGTAATTGCACCGAGTGCTTCACCCTGAATGGAGTCGCCGTTATCAACGAGCAGAACGTAGTTGTTCTTTGCAAGCTGATCTTTGATTCCCTTCAGTCCGACGTAACTGAACCCCTGATCCACGCCGCAGTGTACATCACTGGTAAAGAGGATCACAAGATCTTTCTGCAATCCGGCAGGAGCCTCATCTGCGGATGCGCAGACCGCAAAGGACAGAAGCATTGCGAGGGCAAGAACGATTCCAAAGAATTTTCTCATAATAATTCTCCTTTATTTTTTACTGGCAAAATGCCTGCAAAGCTAATTATACATTTCCAGATTTTATATTTCAAGTGTAACTACAAACTATTGATTCGTCAACTACAAACTATTGATTCGTCAGATTGTATATGTTTAAAACTCTGCAGGACATCACGAAGTTGCAAAAGCATAGAAAATCCAATATACTTGAGCCAACTAATGATGAATTGAGGTGGAACAAGTGGCAGATAAGGAAAGGGAGCAGGAATAACTTGCAATAAAAGCAGATCTGAGCGCCACGATTGCCAGAATGTCTGAAGAACTCGCTGAAAGCAATCAAAAGATTGCCGAGTTTTGATTTTTGTGTTGATTTTTCGGCTTACGCATTATATAATTAAAAAAGCGCATGGAGTTATATATGCCGGAAGAAAAGTATTTATGATATTTTAAAAATTTATAAATGCGTGTAACAAATTCCCTTTTGCCGCGTATATAATGTCGGCAGACCCAAAAAACATCAAACTGTTTCAGAAAGGAATAAATATAAATGGGAAAAAATCAACAAGGAAGAGCTTCTGGAAAAGCTGGCGGTATTCCCCTGAGCGATGACGAGCTGGAAAAGGTCAGCGGTGGCTTTACTGTATTTCCAAAGTGCGAGTTTTGCGGGTGTTTTCATTCCAAAGATGAGCCTTGCCCGAAAAACCCGTTTTAGACGGAACATTTAAATGCGGAATGCGTAATTATTTTGACATGGGGAATGGATCCTCTATCTGAAATCTTCGCATCCTTCCCCAAAATATCTTTTTCATTCATACGGGTCCACATACCCGCCCTCATAGACGGCAAGCGCTTCTGCGCTGCCGTCGTTTTCTGTTTATAGAACGAGAACCACCCGCTATGCGGGTGAGCCAGTAAAGAAAGGTAAGTAAAAAAGCCGCCCCCGAAAGGGGGGCAGCCAGTAATATTATTGCGATTGGCGAATTATTCATACGCCTTTAGGCGTTGCTGTATTAGGCCCTTATAGGGCCAGTCCAAGCTTTTCGGTCAGATTAAGCAATTATGCAAGGCGGATCCTCAAATGATTCTTCCCGTCAAAGGAAAAGCTGCTCTCCTGCGCCCAGTGGTTAATAAGCGTGGAAGCATATTCATCGCAGTTTTCCAGAGCATTGAATTCTTCGCCGGAATAATCGATATGGACATCAATATATTTTGTGTTTTGGGGAATCGAAACGGAAAAGCTTATGTTCGGTTCTTTTATTAGGTGCGGTAAAATTGACTGCATAAGCAGTTCTTCTGCCGTAAAGCTTAAAGCATACTGCTGACGCCTGCTCAGAGCACTGTTGCTGCCGAATTCCGCAAGCTCGGCACCGAAGGCATAGAAATCGAAATTCCTGCTTGTGATGTTATAGCGGAAGGAGCGGAGCTGCTGAACATAGGCGTATGTTTTTTGGCGTTTGGGGTGATTGAAGATTTCATCGACCGTTCCCTGCTCGTAAATGACTCCCTCATCCATGAAAAAGATGCGGTTGGATATAGTCCTGGCAAGCTCCATATCATGCGTTACCATGAGTCAATGGGGACGGTTCTCAATGACTCGTTTCTGCTTTATTCTCTTCGAATGAGTCAAAAAGAACCGTCCCTAATGACTCCCTTAAGTTTTCTTTTATTGACCCCCAGTTGAACTGGGGGATTTATAACGCCTGTTCGGCTCCAGGAGAAATCAGTGTGAAAGTTCCTTTCACACTGATGAAATTAATAATCATCTTGTCATTCCGTTGCTTCGCGTGATAAGATGCAGCAATTTCATTACTATTTGTGCCGACGCGAAGCGGCGGAATGGATGATTAATATGAAAAAGAATGCAGGTGTTATTCTGTCAGTTTTGGAACTGGTAGGGCTGGTTGTGATTCTCTTTGCTATGCCGGCAGAGACGACCGGGCAGATCATAGCCAAAAGTGCAGTCGGTCTGATCTGGCTGTCCGCCTTTTTTGTTTTCCGGAAATACAGAATCAGAAAACCTGATGAGAAAGATGATAAAAAGTAATGTCGCCGGGAACGGTCTGATTTTTTTATGCCTGTTGATATTCGGACATTTGCAATTTAGAATGTTATGCAGACGCTCTTATGCGCAGGATATGCAGCGACAAATATAACTATTCAGGAGGTTTCCAAAATGAAAAAACGGATCGCGATCGTTCTGGCGCTCGCCGCAGCAATCAGCTGCGGAGCGTTCGCCGGGGCGGACGGACAAAACCCCGCAGAGGATACCGGCGCGGGATGCGCGTTTGAGTATGCGCCCGTGGATAACACGACGAAAATCAACTCTGTCGCAATGGGCGACAGCGAGGCGGCTGTCCGGGAAAAGATGGGTGAGAGCGACGATGAGACCGAAACGGCGGATATGAAGGAGCTTGTGTACAATAACGTAACCATAGTCGGTCACGAGACGGAGCTTCACATCCTGCTGGGCGACGATATGGTTCGTGCGTTCCGTATCGTGACGCACGAGGGCAGCGGAGATACGGCAAACGATATTTCCGAGTTCATGGAAGCCATGAGCAATGGCGCCGCTCCCGAGCTGAGCGAGGACAAGGTTCAAAGCATCGGCAAAAAATACTGCGGTCTCAGCGATTTCTCTCAGTTGGGCTATTTCGGCAGATTTGCGGAGGACGGCTGCATGATGCTCTATATCCGCACTTCCGAAAAGGATATCGAGCTTATCATTCTGGATCATTATCTGCAGTTTCGCGAGGAACTTGTCAGCGAGTGATTGGTATGAGGGTGCGTCATATGCTTTTCGGGATCAGGAGAAGTCTGCCGGCATAGTTTCCCTCTTTTCCGTTGACGGCCTCGATCTCCTCCACGCTCGAATGATAGCGCCGGGCGTATTCCCACAGCTCCTCTCCCTCGGCGCGAATGACCGTTACCGTCGGAAAGGCCGCAAAATCGTAAGGGGCGTCCTCGTCCAGCACAAGTCCCACGACCGCGCTCCGCTCCGCACTCTCCTCACTCCGGTACTGAACCTCCAGCGCCGCCCGGGCGTCTATTACCGCGCCGTCCGTGCGCAGATAAACATCCGAAAGAGCGCAGGAGAGGATCCGCAGCTCCTTCCCCTCACATTCTCCCTGCAGGCTCACGGTCTTCCGCACGGCGTTCAGTTCGCCCTGCACACTGCGGTACACGATATCAAACACCGCTTCCCCGTTCAGCCTTCCCTCTGCGTCGAGAGAGCCGGACACCGTGGGCAGGATGCCCAGAATGTCCGCGCAGTCCTCCGATACCGTGAGCTTTTCGTCCGACATGAGCTTCGTCCTACCAAGACGCAGCTCCTCCCTCTGCTTTACGCTCCGGCGCACGCAGGTACAGGGACAGAGATTGCTGTAGGCGTCGGCTATGTACGAGCACTTCCCCCGGGCACAGCAGACCGTCTCCAGCAGCGCGTGAAGCTCCGCGCGGAGCATTTTCTCCCCGTTCGATGCGTCTGTCAGCTCAAAATACCGGGAGCAGATCTCCACATTCGACACGCACAGCTCCGTCTGCTCCCCGCCGGTCTCGATGATCTGCGAAAAGGGCGTGGAAAACTCCTCTTTCATCGGGCAGACGCCGCCCTCCGGGAGATACAGCACCTCGATCTTCAGCTCGCCCCGCGCGATCGCCTTCGTGCCGATGACCTGCGTGTCACCGATCCGGAATTCCGCTCTTTCGCTTATCAGCTTTTCCGGAGCGGCGCGCGTATCCGGGAAGGCAAACTGCTCGCTTACGGCAAAAGTTCTCTCCACCGCCGCAGTCACGGCCGTATATTCCCTCTCCTCCCGCTTGACATGGATCCCTTTTTCGGCGATATCCTCCGGCAGAAGCGTCCGGCAAAGCAGCTCATCCCGGGTATACACGCTCAGCTCCCCGGTCACGGAAAACGTCAGAGCAAGCTTTCTCGGGTTGACGATTCTCGCCTGCGCGTCGCTGAGACGGAGGGAGATATTCGTTCTGTCCTCCTCCGTCATGTCCGGCACATCAAAATCGAGAGTGAATTTTTTACCGAGCTTCACAAAGGAGACCGCGTCCGCCCGCTCGGTGATGTACAGTATCGCCGCCTCCGCTTCCCCCTCGACACGGACCCCGGAGGCGGTGTTCTCTTTGCTTTTGAGCAGGATCTCCGTCCTGACCGAAACGATCTTCCCGATGTCGTCATTCGTATCCGGCACGACCGTCTCCCCGGTCTCCTGCACGGTCTTCACACAATGCGCCGCTTCCCGAAAGGCAGGGGCGGTTTTGTTTTCAAAGGCTAATTCCATCGGCATACGCTCCTTACGCACAGTTTGTACAGAGTATGCCGGAGCCTTTTGCATTATGCTTTTCCCGCAAAGAGCATAACGATCCTTGATAGAAATTTCGGCAGCCTGATAACCACGATCTTCAGTCGCATTCCCTCCCATCCCCTCTTTCATAATGCAGAATACAGAATTATGGTGCCGCTTCGCGGCGATTATAATCCGTCAGCTTTGCCGACTCATCAATTATGCATTATACATTATGAATTATGCATTAACTTCACTTTCCGCATTTCCGCAAATACCATATCCCGAAGCCGATCAGCGCCGACGCCAGCAGGAACCACCAGACCTCCCCCGGCAGCACCAGCGCCAGAATGATAGCCGTACCCGCGATCACCGCGCCGCAGCCCACGCTTCCCCCTCTCCTGCGCATAAAACCGCCTCCTGCAACCATATTATGCACGAAACGGCAGAATAGTACCGTGTCAGCAGGGAGGGCTTTCCATGTCGGTAAGATAGTGTAGGGCGGGGGCTTGTATCCCGCCGTTTCCCGGTCGCATGACCAGCTTTTCGGTGGGATACAAGCCCCCGCTTAACTAATGACATTATGACATTGAGCACCGTCCCTGCTGTCACTTCCACGGCTTGTGCCGGTCGCAGAGCTCATAGAGCTGAACATAGCTTTTATAGCGGCTGCGGCTTATTTCGCCCGTTTCCACCGCCTCCGTGACGGCGCAGCCGGGTTCTTTGAGGTGAGCGCAGTCGGTAAAGCGGCAGGAGCCTATGTACGGGGCGAAGTCGATGAAATCATACGGGAGCCGCTCCTTTTCGATCGTCTCCATCATCTCGATCTCGAAGGAGGCAAAGCCCGGGGTGTCGGCGGCGAAGGTGTTATCCCCCAGCGCATAGAGCTGTACGTGCCTTGTGGTGTGCCGTCCGCGCCCCAATCTTTCGCTGACCTCTCCGGTTTCGATATGCGCCTCCGGCAGAAGCACATTCAGAAGGCTCGACTTGCCGACGCCCGAGTTCCCCGTAAAAGCACAGACCTTACCGCGCATGGCGTCCATAAGCTCCGGCACTCCCTCGCCGGTGAGTGCGCTGCATCTTATGACCGTGAATCCCGCTTTTGTGAAAACGGCAAAGAGTTCATCGGCGGGATCGATATCGGTCTTGTTGAGGCAGATAATCAGCTCACAGCCGGAATGGGCGGCGATGACGGAGACCCTGTCCACCAGAAAGGGGTCGGTGACAGGGTTGGTATTGGCGGCGATGAACACCAGCGCGTCGATATTGGCGACGGCGGGGCGGATAAAGAAGTTACGGCGCTCCGCGACGCGGTCGATCCGGCCTTTGCCGTTTTCGTCCCTGCTGCAGAAGACCCTGTCCCCCACAAGCGGGGAGGTGCCGTCCAGACGGAATCTGCCTCTGGCCTTGCATTCCAGTATTCTCTCGGCGGTCTGCACATAGTAAAAGCCGCTGAGAGCCTTGATAATTCTTCCCTCGGTCAATTGATGACCATTCCTTTCCGTATTTTGCTCTCGGACCTCTCCGCCTTCGGCACTTCCCCTTTCAGGGGAGGCAAGCGCTCTCCGCTCTCGGAACGGTCAAGACCGTTCCCTACGTTCCGCATTGGAATTATTCCGTATTCCGCATTATGCATTATGCATTAATAATCAACTCCACGGGCCTCTTGAGATCTGAAGAAATATCCTCGTGTATTCCTCCACATCAGTAAACGCCTGTACACTCTGGCTGATGACGGTCCCCGCGTCGTATTCGCTTATGACGGTTTCCGCCCCGCCGTAGCTGAGTCCGGCGTTTTCGATCTTCGCTCTCGCCGCGTCCTCCGTGAGACCGATGAGATTGGGCATGGTGATGCTGGAGACCTCCGTGCCGCTCGAAACGATCACATACACGGTCGAACCGGCGCTGATCTTCTCGTTGGCGGCGGGACTGGTGCTGATTACGCAGTCCTTGTTCACCGTATCGGAGGTGGTATTCTCGATCTCCACATTCAGTCCCGCCTTCTGAAGCTCCAATGTCGCCTCGCGGTAATCGAGATTTTCCACATTCGGCACCGGGGTGAGAACAACGCCGCTGCTGACCGTGAGATCGACGCGGATGCCCTCCGGGGTGATCATCATGCTGCGCCCCGCCTCGGGATTCTGGGAGAGGATGCGCCCGCTCTCGTTTTTCGTATCGATGACGTAGGTCACGTTGAAATTATAGGTCGTGACAAGCTGGGCGTTATTGGCAAGCGTTTCATAGTTGCTGCCGATGAAGTTCGGAAGCGGAATGCGCTCGGCGGGAGAAAACACGTCGCTGAGCCAAAAGTTCCACAGGAAAACAAAGAGACCGATCACAACGAGCATTGCGCCCAGCGTCCCCGTCATGAACACCACCCGACCGGAGCGTTTTCTGCGCTCGCGGTATTTGTCCTTTGCCATCTCGCTCACGGAGCGCACGGGCATGACGGCGGGGTTTTCGTATTGGTGCGTTTTCACCTTGCGCATCTGGCGGCGGGTAAACGCCTCCAGCGCGTCACTGAGCTCGTTCGCCGTCTGATAGCGCGTCTCGATATCGGCGCTCATAGCCTTCGCGACGATCTTTTCAAGCTCCTCCGGCACATCGGGGACATACTCCGCGATCGGCGTCGGCGGTTCGAGATGCTTTACGGCGATCTCGGTGATGCTCTCCCCGGTAAACGGCTTACGCCCGGCAAGCATCTCATACATCACAACGCCGAGGGAATAGATATCGCTTCTGGCGTCGGCGTCCCTGCCGCGCGCCTGCTCGGGGGCTATATAGTGGATGGAGCCGACGGCCTCGCCGCCGTCCTGCCGTTCATCCTCCAGCGCCGCTATGCCGAAATCGGCGACCTTGATCGTGCCGTCGCGCAGGAGCATCAGATTCTGCGGCTTGATATCCCGGTGGACGATCCCGCGCTGATGGGCATGGGAGAGCGCCCCGGCGGTCTGCTTGGCAAAATGCACCGCTTCCTTCCAGTTGAGCGCGCCGCGCTTTTTCAGATACTGTTTGAGCGTGATGCCGTCTATGAGCTCCATGACTATGTATTCCACACCGTCACAGCTGCTGACGTCATATACGGCTACGATATTCGGATGCGAGAGCATGGCAATGGCATGGGACTCCGCCAGAAACCGGCGGCGAAAGTCCTCATCCTCGGCAAACTCGTCCCGCAGTACCTTGATTGCCACAAAGCGGTTGAGACGGTGGCAGAAGGCCTTGTAAACGACTGCCATGCCACCCTCGCCTATGACGCTCTGTATCTCATATCGGTTGTCCAGAAGCCTGCCGATCAGGTTTTCGTTTTCTTTCATCGTTCAAAAGTCTCCATTGCCCATTGTCCATTGTCCATTCTGCATTATGCATTTTATCTCGTCACTGCCGCGACGGTAACGTTGTCGTTTGCGCCCCTGCCGAGAGCTCTGTCCATCAGCGTCCGGCAGAGAGTCTCCGGCTCGCCGCTTTCTTTCGCCGCGGCGAGGATCTCTTCTTCCTCCAGAGTATTCGTCAGCCCGTCGGAGCACAGCAGCAGTATATCGCCCCGGGCAAGCTCGATCCCGAAAAAGTCCGCCTCCACTGCGGGAGAAGTGCCGAGCGCTCTGGTGATGAGGTTTTTCCGGGGATGTGTCTTTGCCTGCTCGGGCGTGATGGCGCCGGTATCCACAAGAAGCTGCACAAGGGAATGATCCTTCGTGATCCGGGTGAGCGTGCCCTTCTTCGGGGAAAGGAGATACGCCCGGCTGTCGCCCACATTGATAATATAACCTTTTCCGCCGTTCTTAATCACACCGCCGACGATCGTTGTACCCATGCCGCTGTATGCCTCGTCGAAAAGGGAATACTCGTAGACGACGCCGTTCGCGTTTTTGCAGGCGTCGGTCAGAAGCTTCGGAATATCCGTCCTTTTTCCGCCTTTATCGCCGAGCCTCTCCTGTACATAGGATACAAAGGCCCTGACCGCGATCTCACCGGCAAGCCCGCCGGCATTCACGCCGCCCATACCGTCGCAGAGCGCCGCGACCGTGCAGCCGCCGCCGAAGCATTCTTCTAAAATAAAGCTGTCCTGATTTTCCTTTCGGACAGCGCCTTTGTCGGTCAGTCCAAAGCTTTTCATTTCTTCTCCGTTTTTCTTCTGAGCTGTCCGCAGGAGGCGTCCACATCGCCGCCCAGCTTTCTGCGGACCGTAACGTTGCATCCCGCGTCTTCCAGAATCTTAATAAACGCCTTCATATGTCCCGCCGTGGAGGGCTGAAACTGCCGTTCCTCCACACGGTTGAGGGGAATAAGGTTGAGATGCGCCCCCACGCTGAGAGCGCGCTTTGCAAGGAGTCTCGCGTGCATCTCGGTATCGTTCACGCCGTCGATCATGGCGTATTCAAAGGAGATGCGGCGGCCTGTCTTTTCGTAATACTTTCTGCAGCTTTCCATGAGCTGTTCCACGCCCCGACCCCGGTTGGCGGGCATGAGCCGGGAGCGCGTCTCATCGTCGGGCGCGTGGAGTGAGACGGAAAGCGTGATGGGCAGCCCCTCGTCGGCAAGCTCTTCAAACCTCTCGGTAATGCCGCAGGTGGACAGAGAGATGTGCCGATAGCCGATGTTCATGCCCTTCTCACAGTTGACAAGGTGCAGAAAACGGATCACATTGTCATAATTATCCAGCGGCTCGCCGATGCCCATGAGCACGATGTTGGAAATGCGCATTCCCGAATCGATCTGGGAAAACAGCACCTCGTCGAGAATCTCATGCGCTTCGAGACCGCGCACCAGTCCCCCGATGGTGGAGGCGCAGAAGGCGCAGCCCTGACGGCAGCCGACCTGCGTGGAGACGCACACGGTATTGCCGTGCTTATAGCTCATGACGACCGTCTCGACAGCGTTCCCGTCGGCAAGCTCCCAGAGATACTTGACCGTCCCGTCGAGCTTCGACACCTGCTTTCTGATCACTTTCGGGGCGTAGATCTCGTATTCGGTTTTGAGTTTTTCCCGAAGCTCCGCCGGGAGATTGGTCATTTCGTCAAAATCCCGTTTTCCTTTGGCAAGCCAGTCACAGACCTGCGAGGCGCGGAACTTCGGAAGACCCATGGCGATAAGATCCGCCGTCAGCTCCTCCGGGAGCATGGAGACGATGTTTTTTTTCATAGTTTGTCCTGATTATTCTTTTCTTATCAGCTTCGCGGCGAAAAAGCCGTCCGTGCCGTCTATGTGCGACCAGAAGGTGTACATTCCGCTGTCGCTTTGTATAGGGCCAACCGTGAAGGGGCAAAGCGAAAAATCCGCGTTTTCGGATAAAAACCTTTCCGTGACGCCCTCGTTTTCTTCTTTCAGGACGGTACAGGTGGAATAAAGGAGCGTCCCGCCCGGTCTGACATATTCTGCAAGCTGTCGGAGGATGGCAAGCTGGATGTCCGGAAGACCCCTGATCTCGTCCTCCTTCTTTGCTCTTATCTCCGGTTTTTTGCGAATCACGCCGATCCCCGAGCAGGGCACGTCGGCGATCACCGTGTCGAATTTTTTCAGATACTCTTCCCGGGGGATCCGTGCGTCATTGCAGACAGCGGTGATGATCTCAATGCCCAGTCTCTCCGCGTTTTCCCGGATGAGACGGAGCTTTTTTTCATGGATGTCGCAGGAGACGATCTCCCCCCGGTTCTCCATCTTTATCGCGGCTGCCAACGACTTTCCTCCCGGCGCGGCGCAGGCGTCGAGCACCCTCGCACCGCTTTTCACATCCGCTATCTCCACGGAGATGCGGGCGGCGTTGTCCTGCACGTAGAAAAGCCCATCCTCATAGCCCGGAAGAGAGCTAATATTGCAGCCTTCGAGCTTCGCGGAGTTTTCGGGGAAGGGGCAGCGGGTGTATTCTATGTCCCGTCTTTCAAGAGCGCGCAGATAGTCCTCCGTGCCGACCTTCAGGGTGTTGATCTGGATATCCGACGGAGGCGGTTCCTGATTTGCGGCAAAAAACGCCTCGGCGAAGGCATAGCCCCGCTCGTCGATCAGACGCTCCGCCAGCCATTGGGAGAGACTGTATTTTACGGATAAATGTTCCGGCGTTCCCTCACCCGGAATTTCCGGCAGATGCTCCCTGTTCTCCGCCACGCGGCGCAATACGGCGTTGATAAGCCCCGACGCTCTTTTGAGATCGGAGGCGGCGCAGAGGGCGACCGTCTCATTCACCGCCGCTCTCGCGGGGATCTTATCGAGAAAGAGAAGCTGATAAACGCCGAGGCGCAGAATATCTCTCACCTTCGGTTCTAATTTTTTCCCGCCGGAAAAGCTGTCAATATAGAAATCACACAGGGCGGCGTTCTGCAGTACGCCCAAAATGAGCCGGGAGCACAGAGCGGCATCGCGCCCCGAAAGTTCTTCTTTTTTTACCGTGCTGTCGATGACCGCACCCGACCAGGCGCCGTTCCGGCGGCATTTTTCCAAAGCGTCAAGAGCCGCGGCTCTGGCATTTTTCCCCATTTTTCCTACTCGACCTTTATTTTATGCCCTCGGAGGAAATCCGCAGCGTTCATGCGCTTCTTTCCCGGGGCCTGCAATTCATGGATCATGACGGTCTCGCCGCCCTTGCAGGCGATCTCGATTCCGTCCTTCCCGGCGCTGACGATGCTGCCGGGGCTCTTTTCGGTTCTGCTCTGCGTATAATCCACCGCGTGGATCTTGTAGACCGTCCCGTCGATCTCGGCGGTCGCGACCGGCCAGGGCTGCAGCCCGCAGACCCACTTGACGATCTCGCGCGGGCTCTTATGAAAATCGATCGGGCAGAGACTCTTGTCCAGCACGGTCACGTAAGTGGCATCGGCATGGTTCTGGGGGATCCTCGGCGCCGTACCCGCCTCAATATCCCGGAGGGTCTTGTCCAGCAGCTCCGCGCCCAGCGCCATGAGCCGGTCGAACAGCTCCCCGGCAGTCTCAAACTCACCGATTTCCGTCTCGGCGGTATAGATGATATCCCCCGCGTCCATGTCGTGCGCAAGGTACATGGTCGTCACGCCGGTTGTCTTATCGCCGTTGAGGACCGCCCACTGGATGGGAGCCGCGCCCCGGTATTTCGGCAATAAGGAACCGTGGACGTTGATTGCGCCGAGCTTCGGCACGGCCAGGATGTCGTCCGGCAGTATCTTCCCGTAGGCGACCACGACAAGGATATCGGGCGCAAGCTCCTTTAAGACGGCAAGCGCCGTGCCGTCGCGCATTTTCTCCGGCTGGTACACCGGAAGGCCGCTTTTCAGCGCGAGCTCCTTGACCGGAGAAAAAGCCGTCTCCATGCCGCGCCCTTTGGGTTTGTCCGGCTGGGTGAAAACGCCGACCACATCGTATTTTTCATCGATCAGTTTTTTAAGGGAGGCGGCGGCAAAATCCGGCGTTCCCATGAAAACGATACGCATTTATTCCTCTTCCTCTTCTTTGTTCTTGGCCAGCATCTCCGCCTTTTCCTCCTCCGTCAGCATACGGGAGCACTTGGAGGTAAAGAGGATGCCTTCCAGATGGTCGATCTCGTGGCAGAAGCAGCGGGCGGTCAGCCCGTCGCCCTCGACCTCGAAAACCTCCCCGTTCCTGTCCTGCGCCCTGACTCTGACGTGCTCGGGGCGCGTCACGACGCCGTATTCCTCCGGGACACTGAGACAGCCCTCCGCGCCGGTCTGCTCGCCCTCGGTCTCGACGATCTCGGGGTTGATGAGCTCGATGAAGTATTCGTCCTCCTCATTTTCCACGTTGGTCTCCAGCACGATCACCGCGCGGCGCAGAATACCCACCTGCGGAGCGGCAAGACCCACGCCGCCGGACTGCGCCAGTGTTTCGGTCATATCGTCCAGAAGCTGATGAAGGCGCGCGTCAAACTTCGTGACCTCGCGGCTTTTTTTATTGAGGGACGGCTCCCCGGATATAAGTATGTTTCTCAGTGCCATTTTTGTTTCCTCTTTTTCTTTTATCAATTCATGCTGATTTTGCCCGAATAACCGGATTCCAAATTCCGAATTATAAAAACGGATTGCCACACCAGTGTGCGCACTGGTTCGCAATGACAGTCTACGGGACGTTGTGCGGATTCCGCTTTTCACTTTCGGAACGGTCAAGACCGTTCCCTACATTCTTCATTGGAATTATTCCGCATTCCGAATTCCGCATTGGATTTATTCCGCATTGGCATTATTCCGTCGGGTTCGCGTCCGCATATACGGAAACGCCTTTGAATCTTTTATCGCAGCTGCACTCCATGACGATCCGGGAGATGAGTCCTCTCATTTCCTTTTCGTCGGTACAGCTTATATTCACTCTGTATCGGTATCGGTTATTCACTCTCACCACCGGCAAAGGCGCGGGACCGAGAATGATAACGTCGTTTCTGTTTTTCAGAACCGTGTCAAAAAAGCTCCGGATATACCTCCCGCAGCGCACCACCAGCTCTTCGTCCCCGCCGGTCGCGGTAACGGAATAAAACTGCATATAGGGCGGCGCGTTCTGAAGGCGGCGCAAGCTGATCTCGGAGTCAAAAAACGCCTCGTAGTTCTGCTCGGCGCTGTTTGATATGATCTCATTATCCGGGGTGAAGGTCTGGATGACGGCGCGCCCCTCTTTTTTCCCTCTCCCGCTCCGACCGATGACCTGCGTGAGCAGAGAAAAAGTCCTCTCCCCCGCCCGGTAATCCCCGGCATAGAGACTCTGGTCGGCAAGGATCACGCCCACAAGGGTCACGTCCTCAAAATTGAGACCCTTGGTGACCATCTGCGTGCCCACCATGATGGGTATTTTTTCTTCGCGGAACCTTTTGAAAAGCTCCTCATGCGAACCCGCCGGGGCTACGGAGTCCGTATCCATGCGCAGGATCGGCACTCCCGGGAAAAGCTCATTGAGCTCGTCCACCACGGCCTGCGTCCCCGCGCCGGAAAAGGCAAGCTCTCCCCCGCAGTCGGGACAGGTGCTGTCGATGCGTTTGGAGTAGCCGCAGTAATGGCACATGAGGCGGTCGTTCGAGCCGTGATAGGTCAGCGACACGCTGCAGCGCGGGCATTTATAGGTGAAGCCGCAATCACGGCATGTGATGAGCTTGCTGGTGCCGCGGCGGTTGAGAAAGAGGATGCACTGCTCCCCTTTTTCGATGTTTTTCTGAATTTCATCCCGCAGAAACGAGCTTATATTGCCGCCGTTTCCGCACCGAAGCTCCCGCTTCATATCGACCACCGTGACGGTCGGCAGCGCCATATCGTTATAACGCTTATCGAGGCGGAAAAAGGCGTATTTCCCGATATCCGCCTTGTAGCGGCTGACGACCTCCGGCGTGGCGGAGCCCAGAAGCAGAAGACATCCCGCCTTTAAACAGCGGAATTTGGCGACCTCCCGCGCGTCGTAGCGGGGCGTATTTTCGGATTTATAGGTCTCCTCCTGCTCCTCGTCGATGATGATGAGGCCGAGGTCGCACACAGGGGCGAAGATCGCGCTTCTTGTACCGATCACGACGTGCGCCTTCCCCGCTTTGATGCGCTTCCATTCGTCGTAGCGCTCACCCGTGGAGAGGCTTGAGTGCAGCACGGCGATATCGTCCCCGAAGTAGGAGGAAAAAGTCTTTATCATCTGCGGGGTAAGGGCGATCTCCGGGACAAGAAGAATGCAGTCTTTGCCCCTTTCGAGCCGGCTTCGGATAAGATGCACATACACGCTGGTCTTTCCGCTGCCGGTAACGCCCTGCAGAAGAGCCGCGGCGGCTTTCCCGCTCCCGGTCAGAGCGGATATTCCGTCAAACACCTCGCACTGCTCTTTGTTAAGGATCGGGAGGGGTTCCGTCTCCCCGGCAAAAACCTCGGGACGCCGGTAGACCTCGCGGCTGTAAAGCTCGACGGTCTCCGCTTTCTCCAGGGACTTGAGAGAGGCCCTTTTCGCCCCGGCAAAGCGCAGAAGCTCGCTTGTGGGAATGGCCTCAAAGCTGCAGAGCATATCGAGGATCGCTGCCTGCTGGGGAGAGCGGCGGCGTTTTTTTTCGGCGAGATCCATCGCGTCCTCGGTGGTGACGGCAAGGTGCGCCATCTCGATGTGCCTGTCCTTTACGCGCCGCTTGCCCTCGTCGTCAAACCACAGTCCCGCCGGGAGCATGGCCTTGGCAGCGTCGTACACCGTGCAGAAAAAGCGCTCGCGCATGAAAAGGGCGAGCTTTATCTGTTCCTCCGACAATACGGGCTCCGCATCCGGCAGGGCGATGATCGCTTTCGTTTTCCCGTATTCGCTCCGGTCGCTCAGGCGCAGAATGATACCCTCGCTGCGCCGGTTTCCCTTTCCGAAGGGCACGAACACCCGCATCCCCACTCGCACCGTGTCGGCATATTCCTCGGGGACGAGATAATCGTAGGGCTTATCTATCCAATATGTTGCGGCAGAGACCGCGATTTTTGCGATTTTCCCGTTCACCTATTCCCCATACCGCCTTATCGGATAAATCGTTCCTGACCCGCTTTGCATTCCCGCAGAGAGCTGAGTTATGAGTTTTAACTCTCAACTCTCCACTCTCAATTCTCAATTATTCAATCGTCCTTCGCTTACTTTATCGACAGCTTTCCGGTGTAAACCTCATCGATGGCGATGGAGACGGACTTCTTTTCAAGAGGGATCTGCTTTTCTTCGGCCTCGGCGGAAATGGTGCGGGCTCTTTTGGCAACGAGGTTGACAAGCTGATAACGGCTGCCTGCCTTTTCGGCAAGCTCTGCCACGGGGGGATAAAGCATCATATTAACATTACTCCGTTTCTCTGCTGAAAGCAGGATATAAATAATGCAGAATGCAAAATGCATAATGCATAATTAGTACATAAAACTTACTTGAGATAATCTTTTCTTAATTCAAAGCGGCATTTTTCGGCGGTGATGATGGCGGAGAGCTCGCGGGCGGCTTGATCGGCGTCATCGTTTACGATTATGTAGTCGTAAAAATCCGCCTCGGCATATTCCTGCCCGGCTCTTATCAGTCTTGCCTCGATGGCACGCTGCGTATCCGTCCCGCGCTTTTCCAGACGGCTGCGCAGCTCCTCCATGGAGGGGGGGATGATGAAGATCTTCACGGCGTCCGGTTTCTTTTCATGGATCTGCCTCGCACCCTGCACCTCGATATCCAGCAGGACATTGAGACCTTCATCGAGCTTCTTTTCCACATAGTCTCTCGGCGTGCCGTAGCTGTTGGCGCAGTATTCGGCGTGCTCCAAAAGCTCGTCCTTTTCGACCATCTCGCGGAAGCGGTCAAGGTCCGCGAAAAAATATTCCCTGCCGTCCACCTCGCCCGGTCTCGGCTTTCTCGTGGTGACGGATATGGAGAAGCACACGTCATTTCTCTCGGCGACCGCCTTGGAAACGACCGTGCTCTTGCCCGCGCCGGACGGGCCGGAGATCACGATCAGTCTGCCTTTTTCCAACATTTATTCTTCCTCCGAATTATTTCTTCTAATTCCGTATTGGAATTATTCCGCATTATGCATTATGCGCTCCGCTATCTCTTCGCACGTCAGTGCGGAGAGAATTACATTGCCGCTGTCGGCAACGATGACGGCTCTTGTACTCCGGCCGAAGGAGGCGCCGATCAGCAGTCCCTTTTCCCGCACATCCTGGATCATGCGCTTGATGGGGGCGGATTCGGGACTGACGATGGAAACGATTCTGTCTGCCGAGACAAGATTGCCGAAGCCTATATTGACAAGCCTCATATTTCTTTCCCCGTTATTCGATATTCTGTATCTGCTCGCGGATCTTTTCTATTTCGGATTTGAGATCGACAACAACATGGGCGATATCGGAATTCTGGCACTTGGAACCGATGGTATTGGCCTCGCGGTTGAACTCCTGCACGAGAAAATCGATCTTCCGTCCGATGGGAGAGCTGCCGTTTATCATGGTTCTCAGCTGCGACATATGGCTTCTCAGGCGCACGGTCTCCTCATCGACCGCGATATGGTCGGCAAAGATCGCGGCCTCGGTGAGGATGCGGCTCTCATCGATGCCGGCGGTTCCGAGTACCTCCGCCATTTTCTGTGTGAGACGCTCGCGGTATTCCTTCACGGTCTCGGGAGCCTTTTCCTCCACGCTGCCGACAAGGGCATTGATCGTTTCCAGTCTTCCCAGTACGTCGTCCCGGAGCTTCTCGCCCTCGCGCAGGCGCATCTCGTCAAAATCCTTCAGCGCCCTTTCGGCGATTTCGGAGATCGCCGCGGCGATCTGCTCGGCGTCCATGTCCTTTTTCTCTACGGACAGCACGTCCGGAAGCTTTGCCGCCGACATGGCCGTGAGATCGTTTGTGAGGGAGTATTCCTCCGCGATGTGGCCGATCGCCTCGATATAGCCTTTCAGAAGCGCCTCATTGACCTTGACGGTCATATCCCCCGCGCACGATGAATCCACCGTCACGAATACATCCACCTTGCCGCGGCTGATGTGGGACTGGACCGCGCTCTTCACCGCGTCCTCGGCGAAGATGAAGCTCCGGGGAAGACGCACCGAGGTATCGAGATAGCGGTTATTGACGCTTTTCAGCTCCACCGTTATTTCCAGTCCCTCCGCCGTTCCCTTGGCGCTGCCGTAGCCTGTCATGCTTTTAATCATCTTTGATGCCTCATTCAAATGTATTTTTTCAATGCATAATTCATAATGCATAATTGATGTGTCGGCAAAGCCGACGGATTATTATCGCCGCAAAGCGGCACCATAATTCTGAATTCTGCATTCTTCATTATTTTTTATTCGTATATTTTAACGATCGTAAAAGTGATCGCGTTATCTTTTTTCCTTTTCTGCGAGATCACAAGGAGCGCCGCGCTGAGGGCAAGAGAGGCAAAGCTTACCGCAATGCATAAGCCTTCGGAGGCTCCGAGAGCAAAAGCGATCAGATACCCCGCCAGAAAAAGCACGATCGGCAGGATATACACCGTGAGTACCGCCCCGAACACCTTCGCGCTCCGGCTTTCGATGACGACTCTCTGTCCCGGCTTTGCGCCCAGAGGATTGTCGGCGATCGCCCTTACCTCGCTGTCAAAAACGCAGGCCTCGCAATTTTCGCAGTTTCCCCCGCAGGCGGTGAGCCTTGTGACCGCGACCTCGGCGGTATCATGCTCCGTGAGCTTCGTTACAACGGCATCATTCGTCATGGGACAGCCTTCCTGATTTCCATGGACACCGTATACGGTCCGCCCACGGCGCCGACGTCGGTAAAGCCGTCCACAAAGATCTTCACGGTGGGGTTGAAGTTGCCGACGGATTCCACAAAATCCGTAAGGTCGGCGACGGCGCGGATATTGTCGCCCTTGAGTGCGCTGAGCTGTTCCGGCGTACCGCGCACGGTGACCTCGATCCCCTCGGTGATAAGCTCCGCCTCGTGACCCTCCGTCAGACCCACATAGGAGATATTCCTGACCTTGAATTTCTTCGTTTCCAGACCGACGATCTCGATGCTGACCTTCGCCTCGACCTCGCCGGTGAGATTTCTGAGTTCGTTGTCGATGGGAATAGGATAGGTCTCGCTGTAGGTGGAAGAAAATTCCGTCAGATCTATTGTATCCAGCACGATCCTGTTCATACCCTCCAGCAGGGCGGAGTCGCCGGCGAGGGTGATCCTTTCCGGTTCCACCTTGATCTTTGTGTTCGCCTTGCTCGCGCCGCTCCCCTCGATCAGCTCCACCACGATCGGGATCTCCTTGACCTTCAGCAGCGGCAGCGTCGCCGTGACCGTATCGGCGGAGAAGGTAAGCCCGGCCGTAGAGCACTCCTCGGCGTTCTCGTCCATCAGCGTATAGGGAACCTCGGTGGTATAGGTACTGCTCACATTATCGCTGGCAAAGCTCACCCACGCGTAGGAGACATTCTTAAGATAGGTATCCGGACCGTAAACCGTAACGGTGGACGGCTCAAACAGCGGTTTTTCCGCCGTATAATCCTCGGCCAGAGAGCCGTCAAAGCTGCCGCGCACCTGAACGGTCTTGGAAGAGAGCGGGGAGACGACAAAGCTCACCGTATCCGGCACTCTTCGGTAGACCGTCACACGGGAGGTATCCACACCCTCGGGATAGGAAATGTAATACTGTTGGGTGGTATAGGCGGAGCGGGAAAGCCTGCTCACATCCACACATGCCGTGATATCCTCCGAGCTTAGGGAGGCAACGATCCTTCGCGGGCCGGAGAGTACCAGGTTCACGGAGGCGTTATCGAGATCGGTGATGACCATGCTTTTCGTGGTTCTCAGCGTTTCCTCGCCTACAAGCTCCACCCGCACGCCCTTGAAGGTTATTTTCACTTCATCGTTCTGGGCGCTCGTCATATAGACCCAGATCGCCAGCGACGCCGCAAGGGAGACGATCATCCAGAACAGTCGGCTGTTATATAGTTTTTTCATTGTGCCTGTCCTCCCTGCCGTCGTCGCTTATGAGAAGCCTCCTGATATACTTGAATACCGTGACCCGTTTGCTCTCATCGGTTTCTTCGGCAACAAGCTCTTTACGCAGAACCGCGTTGAGGCTGTCCCGGTTCAGATGGCGTTTGAGCATACCGTCGATGGCGACGGAGACGGATCCCGTCTCCTCGGAAATGATGACGACCACCGCGTCGGACTGCTCGCTCATGCCGATGCCCGCTCTGTGACGGGTGCCGAGCTCCTTGCTCAGGTTTTTGTTCTGTGTCAGCGGAAGGACGCAGCCCGCCGCCGCGATACGGCATTTCCGGATGATGATCGCGCCGTCGTGCAGAGGCGCTTTGATGAAGAATATATTCTTGATAAGCTCCGCCGTCGTGTCGGAATTGATCAGCGTCCCGGTGCTCAGAGCGTGAGTCAGGCTGACGTTGCGCTCGAAAACGATCAGCGCACCGGTGTGTGCCTTCGCCATATCCACGCACGCTTCCACCGTCTCGGCGATGGCGGTCTCTATATCCGTATCCGTGGAGAAGCGGCCGTCTGTCAGCGTGCTTCCCATTCTCTCCAGCATACGCCGCAGCTCCGGCTGGAAAAGGATCAGCAATGCGATAAGACCCAACTCCATCGCCTTATGCATCAGGGAGTTTATCATGGTGAGCTTGGTGATCTCCGACACCCACAGAACAACGATAAACAGCATGACGCCGATGGCGATATTGCGGGAGTTGGTCTTCCGGATGAACATGATCACCCGGTAGATCAGATACGCCACCAGGATAATATCTATATAATCGCTGATCCCCATCGAGCTGAGATAATGGGTCGCGTTTTTAAACACATTGCCGATCGCTTCCATAGCTTTCCTTCCGTATGCCCGAAAATATGCATAAGTGTCCATTTTTTATATCGGTATATTATAATACATATCCCGGAAAAAGGCAACAGATTCTCACTTGAGTTTCGGTGAAAAGTTATCCGCAGGAAAACGCCAAGTAAAAAAGTAGGTAAACAAGAAAAAAAGAATAAAAAAAGGGAAGAAATTCACTCGATTTTGTGGTATAATTGAATCATCACAAACAAAGAGACCAAA
>JAZLGK010000151.1:0-3184 GCA_045616265.1 Candidatus Limivicinus sp.
AAGAGAGAATTATTGGGAACTGCAAATCACCTTTTGTATATTTGCAGGAAACAGGCTGAGAGGAAATCATGAGATTTCTGACAACGCTTCAAAAGAACTATTTTTCTATTGACCAAGAAAACAACAATAAAAATAAGTTCAATCGAGGATGTTATTGAAAATGGCTGAGCAGTTTTTAACATTGATGGCGGATTTGGATGATGAATCTCAGAAATTGATGGCAGGATGGTATGACGAGCTTAAAGCGGCAGGTTACATAGGTACACAAACACCGGGACTTCCATATCATATCAGTCTCGCGGCGTTTTCACTTGAGAAAGAAGTGGAAATAACGGCAGAGATGAAAAAGATCGCCGATGAATATGCCCAGATTCCAATACATATAAGTCACGTCGGCATCTTTGAAGGCGGTAATGTGCTTTTTGCAGCGCCTGATATGAATCCGTCGGATTTGCTGTCGCTTCGCAAAGCGATTAGGACGGAAACCAACGATAAGTATCCCTGGACGCCCCACTGCACGATACTGATTGATGAGCCGAAAATAATCCAAAAAGCCGTTCCGGTATTGATGAAGTCATTTCAATCCTTTTACGGAAAAATTACCAAACTTCATTTATGCGCTTTTTGGCCGACACGAGAAATTGCAACCCTCGAATTAAAGGAAACTGATTCGTAACCGGCGTAGGGTTAGAATTGATGAAAACGGATTCGCTCATTATGTTAGGTTAGAAACATCATTTATGCCCCACTTGAAGTCAAGATTTTTCTCTTGGCTACGAGCGGGGCTTTTTTCGTTTTGGGGCTATATCAATCTCACTCTGCAAATTCCGCTTTTCTGCGGAGAGCGTTCCACAATCGTTTTCGGGATCCTGCTGAGCCATTTGCGGCTAAAATAGGTGTTCCCGTAATAGGCATCGAAGTTGCCGACAGGGAGCACGATCCATTCGGTATCCTCCTGCATGTTTGCAAGACAGAAACAGATCACATCGGATACCACCTCAAAAGGCACATCGTTCAGATCAGTCTGATTCAGCCGCTCGGCAATATCATCCGTCAAGCGATACTCTTCCGTCCGCAGCGGTCCGGCTTCAAGAGCATCGGCAAGAATATCATCAAAGCGCAGTGTCCATGCGCCTTTTGTATTGAGCGCAAAGATAGGCACCTGGTATTTCCGAACCTGCTTCTGCCACTCACGGGTAAAGCTGCGGGAAATCTTATCGCACGCTTTTTGCGCGTTGATACTTGTAAGTT
This sequence comes from Candidatus Limivicinus sp., assembly GCA_045616265.1. Taxonomy (GTDB): domain Bacteria; phylum Bacillota; class Clostridia; order Oscillospirales; family Oscillospiraceae; genus Limivicinus. The sequence goes on from JAZLGK010000151.1 coordinate 1,252, forward strand.
CTGTGTGCTTTCGTACAAAGCGTATGACATTCTTCACGTGCTGCCAGTACCATCCCTCGCCGTTTTCGTTTACAAGCTCTGGGAAATCCTTTGCAAGGAATCCGAAGTCCACAGCGGGCTTGGATGCTTTCTCCTTGTCCGGCACACTGCACCAAGCACAAAGGGCATTCCGGGCATATTCAACACGGGCATACGGATCACCGTTCCGCACCGCCGTCAGCATTATGGAACAGATATCCCCGAGCAATGATCGTCAGGATGCGAGCCATCCCCACATACTCCGCAATCGTTTCAAAGGTCATTCTACCGAGATAGGAGGTATCCCGCTTGCCGGTCGCTGTATAGCTCAACGGCTTCGTGTATGCCTTGAACTCTTTCCATTCGTTTGTCATTTGCGGAACGTCCTCCTTTTCTTCGGAGTTTCTTCTGTCGGCGGAGCAAAGACGTGACTTCTGTCGCAGGTGAGTTCCAGTAGCGAAGCAGGCAATACTTCAAGAGCAAACTGCCGCTTGCCGAGTGCTATGGCACATTTGGCCGCTTCCTCGAAATCAAAACGGTTCCTCGCTGTTGGCGGCTGTAATGCCATCACACAACGGCGGGCGATTTCTTCTTTGTAGTCACGGACTTTATCAATTCCGTTAAGCATAAACACAAGGTCTTTACTGTCGCCCTTTTGAGCAAAGAGATTTTTCTGTATCTGCCGACTGCGGTGAAGATCATCCATATCGCAGATAATGTCACCGAGAATCCGGTATCCGCTGCACCGGAAATCACAGAACAGATCGGCATATTCATACCTATATAATCCGGGCAGTATCTCCGCAAGCACTGTCTCCCTTTCTTCGGGCGGTGTCAGATGCCACTGCCTTTCAGATAACAGCAGACGGCTTCTGCGAATTTTATCAGCGGAAGCGCGGTCAAATGCTGCATAAAGTTCATCGACGGTATAATCGTTTTCCTGTCCCCGTGCGAAGAGGATACGATCCACATCATTTTTGCGTTTCATGCTTTCCGGAGTGTGATGCAGGTATCGTATCCGGCGGAGTGCTTCTTCATAGTCAGCGATGACCGACGTCATACGCTCCATCATCTTGGGATCGCGTTTTTCCTTCCACCCGGGCTCAAGAATAAAATCAAAAAGTCCTTCATCCTTTACCGGCTTCGCACCGCATTTCTGTGTGTTCTTATCCAGCATATATGCATAATACGGGAGCTTTTCCAGATTGGAACTGACATTCTCCCAATCCACACCGGCAAAATATTTCTTCAATCTGGCGTTGACAGTCGGCTGATACCATTTTCGATTGTTGTCATCATCACCGACAATAGATTTATACCGTAGGAACAGACTTTTACGGTCTTTTTTTATTCCCAGATATTCCGAAAGGTCGGGCTTGATGCCGCTTTTTGCGGAGTCGATTTCCAGCCCTGTAAGGATTGCCAGTATCTCTGTTTCTTTGCGGCAGGTGTCCTGCTCCACGGCAGAGGTGTTTTCATCGTATGCTATAATTCCGCTTCGCAGGGCAGCATTGCTGATCTGCCCAACGCGGGAGGAAAAAGGTACTCTTTACCGTAAGAAACCGCGCATACCAGTCGTTGGCATCCGAGATCAGCGGCTCCGCCGTTGGTATTTTCAAAAGCGGCAGATATGTGCCGTCCGTGTAGTTCCTCTGCACGCACCGGTTCAGCAGCGGGTCGGCAACGGTTTTTATCATATCACCGTCGAAGTCGGCACCGCCCAGCCGCTCGGGAATCAAAGAACGGGAATCCACCATCAGGACATAGTGCAGATGGGAAAGATATTTCTGACGGAATTCGCCAATATTTTCAAGCTGCCTTACAAGCGCTTCTTCATTTCGGGCAATATGGGGACTGCGCAGAAGCGTATAAGTCTCATTTTCCGCATATCCCGGCATTGGTGCGTACACGGTAT
>JAZLGK010000152.1:0-22463 GCA_045616265.1 Candidatus Limivicinus sp.
GCGGCAGCTGACGGATAAAATGTGCTCAGATTTTGTCATTTTTTCTTGCAATACACAAAGTATTCCTGCGAAAAAATGCCTTCATCAGAACCCATTTTCTCTCGCCATCTGCTCTTGCCGCATTATGCGGTATTGCCTTAGTATTCTCCGGCTTCCCCTCTGGGGAAGCTCCCGCTGCAGCGGGTGATGAGGTCTTTGCGCCGCAGCGCATCTTAAAGTCAGCATAATGCTGCCGTTTTATACGAAAGACCTCATCCCCACAAGCGGTCCCCCTTCCCCATCAATGTTGTCAACTTAAGCAAATGCGTCTTTGCAGAACCTAAAGTAGAGTGTCATTCCGAACCAGTGTCGCAACACTGGTGTACCCTAAAGGGCAGAACTGGGAATCCGCCTCTTTTTGCAGGCAGAAGGTTAGAACGGTTGCAAAATCCAACGTAAAGGAAAACGGATTGCCACGCCAACGTGCGCGCTGGCTCGCAATGACAGGTTTTTTCGTTGCGGCAAAGCTTTTCTGTTCTGTTAAGTTGATGACATTGCCCATAGGGGAAGGCAATTTCTAACGAAAGGAAAGTGATCAAAATGTCTGAAACGGAAGAGATCAGAAACTCAGAGTTTGACTTTGAGTCGATACACGAAAAGCGGACTGACGAGCTTAGCGAGCTGCTGGACACCCGAGACATGAAGCAGCTCAAGAAGCGCATGGAAGAAATGAACGAGTTCGACGTCGCGGAATTTCTCACTGAAATAGGCGATAAGCGAATGCCCATGGTCTTCCGATTACTTTCCAAGGAGACTGCTGCGGAGGTCTTTGCAAACTTTGACACCCCCGAGCAGGAGCAGATCATCAACTCCATAACCGACTCTGAGTTGGGAAACATCATTGAAGAGCTGTATGTTGACGACGCTGTTGACATGATGGAGGAGCTGCCCGCAAACGTTGTGCGGCGTGTCATGCGCACCGCTACCCCCGAGACGCGAAACCTCATCAACCAGTATCTCCGCTTCCCGGAAAACTCCGCCGGAAGCATTATGACCTCCGAGTTTGTCGATCTTAAGAAATACATGTCCGTCAGGGAATCCTTTGCCCGCATACGCCGGATCGGTGAGGATAAGGAGACGATCTATGTCTGCTTTGTTATGTCCGCCGACCGGAAGCTGGAGGGCATCGTCTCGGTAAAAGACCTGCTGCTGGCTGATGACGACGTTATTATTGAAGACCTGATGGACAGAAATGTTATCTTCGCCACTACCACCGAAGACCAGGAGAGCGTCTCCGAAAAGTTCTCCGACTACGACCTTATGGCTCTGCCCGTTGTCGATAAAGAAGGCAGACTTGTCGGCATCGTCACCGTTGACGATATCATCGACGTTATGGAGCAGGAGACCACTGAGGACTTCGAAATCATGGCCGGTATGACGCCGTCAGACAAGCCCTACTCCCGCACCACAACGCTCGAAATGTGGAAAAACCGCATCCCGTGGCTGATGTTTTTGATGCTGTCTGCTACCTTCACGAGCATGATCCTGACCTCCTTTGAGGACAGGCTTGCCGTGCAGGCAGGACTTGTGGCGTTTATTCCGATGCTCATGGGTACCGGCGGCAACTCCGGCGCTCAGTCCTCCACTGCCGTCATACGAAGCCTTTCCCTCGGCGATACCGAGCCGAAGGATGCGCTTCGCGTCATGTGGAAGGAGCTCAGAGTGGCGTTTCTCTGCGGCATAACGCTTGCCGCCGTAAACTTTGTGAAAATGCTGCTGATCGACGGGATGCTTTTAAGAAACGACAATGTCACGATTGCCGTTGCCGCGACCGTCAGCTTATCGGTGCTGTTTATAGTGCTGTTTGCCAAAGTCGTCGGCTCCGCTCTGCCCATCCTCGCCGAAAAACTCGGCGTTGATCCGGCGGTCATGGCTAACCCGCTCATCTCGACGGTGACGGATGCGGTTTCCCTGCTCATTTATATCTTTGTTGCCAAATGTATTCTTCATATATAGTATAGTGCAGGGAACGCTCTTGAGCGTTCCGCCAACGGACGGCAAATCGTTTTTCGGAACGGTCAAGACGTTCCCTACTGTTGTCGGTTTACATAACATAAAAGACAAAAGAAGGTAATACTATGAGCTTCTCTGTTCTTCTGGGAAAAATGCTTATTTTTGTCGTGCTGATGGTCATTGGTTATCTTTGCGCCTATACGGGGTACATAAGCAAGGCATTTGTGGCCGACGCCAGCAAAATAACGCTCAATGTCTTTCTGGTGGCCTCCATTCTCAATTCCGTTTTCGCCTCGGGAATGGAACTCAGCTTCGGAGAGATTGCAAAGATCATCGGCGTGATGTGCCTCGCTCTGGCTGTTTGCTACGCTCTTGCCTTTGCCGCCGCAAAGCTCACAAAGCTTCCCGAGGGCAGGAAGCCGGTATATGAGGTTCTTGTGGCCAACGGCAACAGTATGTTTATCGCTCTGCCGGTTGCCCAGCAGGTCTACGGCACGCTCGGAGTATTCTATGTCTCCATGTCCTGCCTGCCCATAAACGCCATGCTGTACAGCTACTGTGTGTATAAGCTCACCCGCGGGCAGGATGGTGTGAAGCTCGATCTCCGCAAGGTGTTTTCGGCGCCTCTGGTGGCAACGATCGTCTCGCTTGTTATTTTCATTGCGCACATTCCCGTGCCGGAGATCATAAAGAATGTCATAAGCACCACAGCCTCCGCCACCATGCCGCTTTCCATGCTGGTGGTGGGCGCTTCTCTGGGGAGCATCAGCTTTGCGGAGGCATTCAAGGATAAGGACGTCTATCTGACGGGCTTGCTGCGGCTTGTTGCCGCACCGGTCATCGTGTACCTGGTATTAAAGCTCATCCCCATGGATGCGGTGCTTCTTAATTCCGCTGTGCTGATCGCCGCGAGCCCCTGTGCCATCGTCTGCACGGTGCTGTCCGTTCAGTACGGGCGGGACTATGTTTTTGCCTCAAAGTCTGTTCTTCTCACCACCGTTCTCTCCATGCTGACCATCCCTGCGTGCGTGTACCTGTTAGGATAGTATTTTTCTTCCCCGAAAGGGAAGGCAATAATCAATCGGAGGATCATTATGCACATTCCGTCCGGCGCAAGCCAGACCGTGGAGCTTCTGAGCTTTTCGGAGGCTCTCAGCTTATCCGGCAAAGGCGATGATTACGACAATGAAAAATGGCTGTATGTGCCGGATTTTTATACCGAATACCGATATATTTTAGGCACAAAGGGCGAAGAGCCGCTTATATGCATCGGTATCAATCCCTCCACCGCCGCGCCGGACGATCTGGACAATACGCTTAAATCCGTTGAGCGTATCGCATCCGGCAACGGCTATAAAAGCTGGATAATGTTCAACGTCTACGCCCAGCGTGCCACACGTCCGGACGATATGGACAGAGAGCTTAACGAAAAGCTGCACCGGGAGAACATGAAAGCGTTTGAATACATACTTTCCTCGACAGCCTCAAAGGGACACTCCCCCTCAATCTGGGCGGCGTGGGGTACGATCATCGAAAAAAGACCGTATTTAAAAGACTGTGTGCTCAACATGGTCACTCTCGGCGAAGAATACGGCGCTCGCTGGCTCTGCGCGGGGAAATGCTCCGCAAAAGGGCACCCTCACCACCCGCTGTATCTGAAAAAGGACGAAAAAACCGTAGATTTTGATATAAAAGGATATCTGGAGAAGTTATGAAATTAGCCGTATGTCAGTTAAGGACAGAGATCGATCAGGACGAAACGCTTGATAAGGCGGAGAGGATGATCCGCGAAGCCGCCCGAAACGGCGCGGAGCTTGTCGTTCTGCCGGAGATGTTCAACTGTCCGTATTCCAAAGAGTATTTCCGCCCCATTGCCGCGCTCGGACATGAAAAAACGCTTTCAAAAATGAAGCGCTGGGCGAAAGAAAACAAGATCCTGCTGGTAGGCGGCTCGATCCCGGAGACTGAGGACGGGAAGATATACAACACCTGCTTTGTTGTGGACGAAAACGGCGAGGTCATCGCAAAGCACCGGAAGGTGCATCTTTTCGATATCGACATCCCCGGTATGCGTTTCAGCGAGTCCGCCACCTTCACACCCGGCGATAAAGTGACCGTATTTGACAGCAAGTGGGGCAGGATCGGCGCTGCCATCTGCTTTGACGTGCGTTTTTCGGAGCTTTTCCGTGCTATGGCGGTCAGAGGCGCAAAGCTCATACTCCTGCCCGCACAGTTCAATATGGCGACCGGCCCACAGCACTGGGAAATGCTTTTAAGGTCGAAGGCGCTGGACAATCAGCTCTTCTTTGTGGGCGCGGCGGCGGCAAGATACACAGGCTTTCACTACGAGTGCTGGGGACACTCCGCCGTTGCCGATCCTTACGGTAAGATCATCGCTTCCTGCGATGAAACGGAGCAGATATTGTATTCGGACATAGACCTGAACATTGTGGATGAAGCGAGAGAACGTCTGCCGGTCTTTAACCATCTCCGGCGGGATGTATATACGGTGACGGAATGATAAGAGAAGATATAGAAAAATACTGCCCCTGCTGTGAGCAGGAGCAGAACGATAAAAGAATTATTCTTGATTTTATTGATAAAAACGCCGACGCTTTTCTGCGCAGCAACCCTATCGCGCACATGACAGCCTCCGCGTGGGTCGTCAACCGCGAACGGACAAAAACCCTGATGGTGTATCATAAAATTTACGATTCCTGGTCGTGGACCGGAGGACACGCTGACGGGGAGACCGACCTTCTCTCCACAGCTATACGGGAGGTCAGGGAAGAGACCGGCGTCACGGCTTGTCCGGTGTCGAAGGATATTTTCTCCCTCGAGATCCTCACGGTGGACGGGCACGAAAAGCGCGGGAAATACGTTTCAAGTCATCTGCACATGAATGTGACCTATCTTTTGGAAGCAGATGAAAACGAGGAACTGCGCGTATGCGAGGACGAGAACAGGGGCGTTAAGTGGTTCACTCTCGAAGATGCGCTGAAAGCCTCCACCGAGCCGTGGTTTGTGGAGAGAATCTACAGAAAGCTCAACGAAAAGCTCTGATTAAAAATGTCTATTTTTAATCAGATATGAGTATCAGTCGCCGACCTCGCAGATATAGGCGATCTTTCCGTTGTACATATGCGGGTAATCCTTGCAGGGATCGTTGCGGCTGTCGTTGTAGACCCAGCCGCGGTTATACCAAAGAAGCACGTAATCCTCGGGAATATTCCCGTCAAAGTAGGAGGGCTCGCCGTATCCCCACTTCTCATAGACCTCGGCAGAGCCGTCGTCCCAGAGCATGACGCCGTTTTCACGGTGACCGCCGATCCAGAGATACTCCACACCGTGAGCGGATGCAATATTGGTGATGGACGCAAATTCATCCGCATCATTGATGACGACCAGGTGTCCGCCGAGAGAAGCACATTTTTCTTCCGCCTGTTCCCAACTGACATTTTCAATAAAGATCTCATAGCCGTGTTCAACAGGTTCTGCGGTTTCCTCGCTTTCCATACCGGGGATGTAGGGCGCTGCTTCGGGATCCGGCCGGATATCGGTAATATCGTTGGAGGTGTCTACCGGAGCCGGGGTGACGTTGACCGCGGAAGCGGCAGGCTCATCGTCATCGATCAGTGCCGAATAATCTCCCTGTTCAAGAGTTTCGGCGGCCTTCTGGACCTCCTGCGTACTCTCGGTGATGTCTTTTATCAGAGCGTTGAAAAGAATGGAGACGATAACGAGCACGGCGCACAGCACAAGAATGATCGCAACCGGTCTGCGTTTGCGCCGGTTGATCTCTTCGGCGGAACGGCGTTCTTTCTCAGCGTTTTTTGTATATTGTACGGCGGGAACGCCGTCGCTGACTCTGCTGCGGCTGACACGCACCGGCTCAAGCTCGGGTTCATACTCATTTTCCAAGTCCGGAATATGAAATTCCGGCTCTTCTTCCGTGAAAGCTTCCTCAACAGGAGCATCGCCGGTTTCTTCCGTGACTTCAGGCTCGTTTTCGCCGAGCGGATACTCGGCTTCCTCGGGTACGGGGATGGGTGTATCCTCTTCTTTCTCAATAATATCAACCATAAGCTTTTCGATCTCCGTCAAATCATCATCATTTTTTTTGAATATCGTCTCGGCACTGGGAGCGCCATTAAGATACAGATTTTTCAGACAGCTCTCTGCCATCACCCGCATTTCATCCATACTCTGATAGCGTTCGGCGGCTTTGAAGCGGGTAGACTTTTCAATGATCTCTCCGAGTCTGCGTCCGGCGGCTTTGGGGATCTCGAATTCATCCCCGCCCATGCGCCGCAGCAGAGGATCGCGGCACTTGCCTTCAAAGGGGAGCTTGCCGCCTGTAACGGCGTAATACATCAGAAGCCCGACAGAATAGACGTCCGAAGCAGGGGTGCGCTTCCCGTTCCAATAGAGCTCCGGCGGAAGAAACGCTAGCTCCTGACCTTCCCAGTCTTCCGGCTTTGCAGAACCTATGGCAATTCCGCCGTTTTCGGCAATGCTGATATTGTCGGGATAGATACCGCCTCTGTAAACGCCGGAACCGGCATCTGCCTTGACAGTTTCGCACAATCCGGCGATAAAATCGCAAAGCTCCTGCCGACTGAACTGAGTGATCTTTTTTCCCAGAACCCTGTCGGGGTCGAATTTGGCTTTTATCATGAAATCGCCTCCAATTGGGTTACATAATATTAATTGTTATGTTAACACATTCTTCGCTTTTCGTCAATGAAAACTCATTTCCATTTTAAAAATATTTATTTTGCCATGAAAATCGGCAGGCGAGAGATCGCCTGCCGATTCATGTTTTATTTCACTGTGATGCTTGTGACAACATGGCTGCCGCTTTCAAGAACAAATTCAACCGTGTGATTTCCGGTCTTGAGATCCTGCAGGACAGAAGCGGAGACGGAAGCGTCCTTACCGTATATTTCCGCATCAATCTTTACGTGATCAATCAGAACCTTTTTGATCTTTCCGGTCATCTCGTATTTAAGACCGTTCTGGGACCCCTTTGTCCAAACAACATTATCGTCGGGAACGACTTTGAGATTGGTCGTGGCAGCACAGCCGTTTTTGAGAATGAATTTCACGGTGTGGGTTCCTGCTTTGAGCGCTTCAAGAGTTTCTGCCTCAAGCTCTGCGTAAACGCCGTCAATGATCGCACTGACCTTTGCACCGTCAACGGTGACATAAGAAATGTCGCCGGACAGCTCATAAGTGAGTCCATCTTTCGTGCCTTTGTACCAGATGCTGTTTGCACCGTCAATAACAGAGGCGCCTGAACCCTTACAGGGGCTGCAGCAGAAATGTCTGTTGAAGGGAATCAAACCGCCCTTGATAAGAGGTCTGCCGTTGACAAAGATGAAGTGCTTATCCCGGACGGAATTCTTCACAGCAGCAGTGAACGGGAGACGGATTGAGCCGTCGGACTTGAGAACATTGACAAGTGTAGGAGCGCGCATGGAGGAAAACCGGGCGCTCCAGGGAATGTTTTTACCTGCGGAGAAAATTCTGCCGTAGGGGTTGACGATTTCCGCGTAATCAGTGTTCCTGTCAACATAGCGGTATACATTCGTCAGATAATTGCCTCCATCCACCGCAACATTTGCTTTGTCAGAGATGATCTTGCCGGAATAGAAACCGTTGTGCAGAAGGACGTCCGTGTTCTTAGTGGGACTGTGGTCAACATCACTGGCTGCCACTTTGCCGAGAATGATACCGGTGGTGTTCACGAAAAGACTGGTATCTTTTTCCGTGTCATCCGCTGCTATGGCTATATTCGAGTTGCTTCCGGAGTCGATGGTTGTATGACCTGTGATTTCTGCATTGCCGCCGGTAATGGAAAGGACTGCGCCCTTAATGGTGTCAAGACCCTGAATAAGCATATCCTTGATGGTGAGCTTGTTTGCCGAGGATTCAACGACGGTCTCGATCTGATCGCTGGTGCTTTTCAGCGTGCCGTTCGTCAGGGTCAGACTGCCGCCACCGTCAAACTTTACAGCAACGGTTTTATCTTTAACGGGTTTATCGTCAGCGGTTTCGTCAGCCGTTTTATTAACATTGATAAAGTGATGATTAAAATCAATGATAATATTCTTGATGACGTTCAGAACGATATTGCCGCTCGTTATGTCCTCAAGAAGCGTAATAGTACCGCCATCATCGTTGCCATTGGCAGCCGCGAGAGCTGCTTCCAGAGTTTTGTATTCTGTGCCGTTAAATTTCGCGACCTTGCAATCGTCCGTGACAAAGATCTCAACGGTGCTGCCGTCGGCCATGACGAGAGTCATTTTCTGGTCGGTGGCAAACTGCTTGTTGGTCTTGATGACCCAGACACCGTTTTCATCCTGCTCGGCGGAAAAGAGAGAATCATCCGAGCTGACGACCTCAGCGATCTGAGAAACGTCGATATCTCCGTGACCGATGATACTCAGAATGTCTTCCAGAGGAGCGGATGCATCTCCCTGAAGGACAAATTCCTCACCGCTTGTACTGCAAAATTCTACCGTATAGCCGGCTTTTTCGTTTCCTTCGACGGTTTCGACTTCCTCGACGGCCTCTTCGACGAATTCCTCAACAGGCTTTTCTTCGACGAATTCTTCAACAGGCTCTTCTTCGACGAATTCCTCAACAGGCTCTTCTTCGACGAATTCCTCAACGGGCTTTTCTTCGACGAATTCCTCAACGGGCTTTTCTTCGACGAATTCCTCAACAGGCTCTTCTTCGACGAATTCCTCAACGGGCTTTTCTTCGACGAATTCCCCAACAGGCTCTTCTTCGACGAATTCCTCAACGGGCTTTTCTTCGACGAATTCCTCAACAGGCTTTTCTTCGACGAATTCCCCAACGGGCTTTTCTTCGACGAATTCCTCAACGGGCTTTTCTTCGACGAATTCCTCAACAGGCTTTTCTTCGACGAATTCCTCAACAGGCTCTTCTTCGACGAATTCCTCAACAGGCTTTTCTTCGACGAATTCCTCAACGGGCTTTTCTTCGACGAATTCCTCAACGGGCTCTTCTTCGACGAATTCCTCAACGGGCTTTTCTTCAACGAATTCCTCAACAGGCTCTTCCTCGAAGAATCCGTTTTCAAAGTTTTCGCCCTGATCGAACTCATTTATGACGAACGCTTCTGATTCGGTCTCCTCGAAAACAGGAGCTTCGTAAACAGGAGCTTCAAAGACGGGAGTTTCATTAACGGGCGCTTTGTAAACAGGAGCTTCAAAAACGGGAGTTTCGAAAACGGGGGTTTCGTAAACAGGGGCTGTGTAAACGGTCTCTTGATTGTAGGAGACCGCAAATGCGGCTGCCTGCTCGCTTGCCGGATATTCTTCTTCGCGCTTCATAGCGCGCAGAAGCATCAACTGCTCATAAGAAAGTCCTCCCTCGGAAGACATATCCGCAAAAGACGCGGGAAAAACAGACAGCATCATGCACGCAATCAGAAGAAAGACCGCGGCTTTGCGAAAAAACTTGTTGAGCTTTTTCATGGTGACTTTGCTGTAAAAGCATAGGAGTTACCCTGCACTTTTTACAGCTCACTCCTTTCTGTATTCAAATGGTTTAATTCTTTAAATACCCCTCCTCCTTTGCGGATCCGTCCCCTCGAAATTGTCGCTGAAAAAATCATGCCGTAAAATAAACCGCAATCACTTCTCACCGACGCAAAGTTGAAGCTGTTTGAAGCCTTGAGCGTCCTCTGTGCACCGTTTCACGACGCCGTCATAAACATTATCAGAAACGGGAGGACTCTCTCAGCCGCAGACATATTCCGCATGGACGTGCGGGAAAAAATGATGGAAAAGGAGATCCGCCACCCGGCAGATATCCTAATTCGAATTAGAGTATAACATAAACGCTTTTTTTTACAAGGGGAAAAAACAAAAAAGAAAAGAAGAATAAAAGAGACTGCCGCAAAGCAGACTGTCAATGATTTTCCCTTAAGTAACCGCTGATTAATCCGCCGTCAGCATCTGCTCTTGCCGAATTAATCATTGCTTACTTAAGTTTTGCTCTGTAGGGTGTGGCCCCGACCTACGTAAAAACTTTATCTTACCGACATCGGAGGCGGATATCAGTAGCTACTCTAAATATATCAAAAACCTGCCGCGCTGTGTCTGACTCAACACAGAGCGGCAGGCTTATTCTGCAAATCGTATCTCAGCAGCCGGGCTTGCCGAGCATACGGAACATATTCTTTTTATATGCCTCGACACCGGGCTGGTTGAAGGGATTGACGCCGCTCATGTAGCCGGAAATGCCGCACGCCATCTCGAAGAATACGACGAGAGAGGCAAAACCCGCCTCGTCGCGTCTTTCGGCAAAGAGCCGGATATTGGGCACGCCGCCGGAGATATGCGCCTCACGGACAGCCTCGGTAACGGTCTCGCTGATGTCGGCAAGGTCGCGGCCCGCAAGATAGTTAAGTCCGTCCGCATTCCCCTCATCAAAGGGCACAATATAGCCGGTTCTGGACTTTTCAAAGGAAACAACGGTCTCCTGCAGGAAACGCACACCGTCCTGAATATACTGACCCATGGAGTGCAGGTCTGCGGTATACTCGACGCTTGCGGGGAAGATGCCTATGCCGTCCTTGCCCTCGCTCTCGCCGTAAAGCTGCTTCCACCACTCGCCCATGAAGCGGAAGGACGGCTCATAGCAGGCAAGCACCTCAACACTATATCCCCTTTTGCAGAGGTACTGTCTTGCGGCGGCATACATGATGGCGCTGTTGTTTTCATCCTTTATTTTAAGAGCCTTCAGCTCCTCGATGGCGGCGTCAATGATTTTGCGGACATCTATTCCCGCAACGGCGATCGGCAGAAGACCGACTGCGGAAAGGACACTGAAACGGCCTCCCACGTCATCGGGAACGATGAAGCTCTCCCAGCCGTATTTATTGCCCTGCTCCTTGAGTGCGCCGCGGTGCTCGTCGGTGGTCATGGTTATACGCTCGTCGGCCTTGTCACCGTATTTTTTATGCAGAAGCTCACGGAAAATGCGGAAGGAAACGGCGGGCTCCATAGTGGTACCGGATTTGGAAATAACATTGACATCAAAATCATCGTCGCCGATCTGCTCGATAATATCGCAGAGATAGTCGGGTGAAACGCCGTTGCCGGCGAAGAAAACCTTTGTGTCGCCTTCTCTTGTCAGCGGGCGGAGAAGATCTATGGCTCCGCGTGCGCCGAGGTAGGAGCCGCCTATTCCGATAACCACCAGAGCCTTGGAGCGTGCGCGTATCTTCTCGGCACAGGCAACAATCCGGTCAAGCTCGGTATCTCGGATGCGCTGAGGCAGTTCGAGCCAGCCGGTGAAATCCGAGCCCTCACCGCTGCCGGTGATAAGCGTATCAAAGGCTTTGAAGGCCGCTTCATAGTCCGGGCCTTTTCCCAAAAATTCTTTTGCGCCTGAAAGGTCAACTCTGATCATTTTTATATCTCCTCAATTTGAAATTTAAATAACTAAGCAGAACTCTTTATATTATATACTCTTTCGCGTTTTTTTCAATCGTACAAAATGACAAATTCGCATCTGTGCAAGGCTGTGATCTCGCGGAAAAACATGAATCGGTATGAAGACGGCATTACGCCTGTGTGCTTATGACAAGAGTCGGGAAGCAGCCGAAAACCGCCCGTCGCAGAGGACGGACATAAAACGACGAATTTTTCTTGCATAAAACATCGGCGGCGGCTATAATCCTATATATGATCGCCTGAACAAAGGAGAAAAAGCATGACTTCCATTTCACAGCGTATAGAACAGCTTCGCAATAATAAAGGTCTCAGCCGTCCCGCGCTGGCGGCGGCGCTGGGCTTTCCGAAGGTGTCGATCGAAAAGTTTGAGACCGGCCGCCTGACACCCAATCAGGAGCAGCAGAGGGTCATGGCGGCGTATTTCGGCGTGTCCCCGGAATATCTGCGCGGCGAATCCAACGACCCGACCACGATGGACGACTGGCTCAACGGAGAAGTCCCCGAGGAGGAACCGGTCAAAGCTCCCGCCGCACCGAAAAGGACGGTCATCGCCAGCGCGGAAAGCCGGGTCAATAATCCCACTCCACCTCTCACCGCAATACTCAGAAGCAATGCATTCAGAGACCTTCTGCGAGAAACGGTGACGGATGTTCTCAAATCAAAAGAAGGGCAGGAACTGATCGCAAAGGCCGTCCGAAACGAACTGAATAAATAAAATTTTTCCGTGCCGAAAAGCACGGAAAAATTTTTATGGAGCCGAACAGGCGTTATAAATCCCCCAGTTCAACTGGGGGTCAATAATAAAGGCTACCGCCTCGGGAGAAGTTATGCCGTATTGTTCTATCATGCTGCCCATACGCAGAACGCCCTCTTTGGCACTGCTGATGTACGGCAGGATCAGTCGCGGGATATTTCCTTCACTCAGGCCGGTCTCCGTAAAAGGATCGACGGTCAGAACCTTTTCGTTAATACCGATCGTCTCGGTGGCGCTTATGCCCACCCCGGCATCATTGAAACCGGCTTCCCACCATAGCTCCGGGGAAGACATATAATCCGGTACAATGACGCAGCGGCGGTTTGCCTTGGGCAGACTGAGCGTGAAACCGTTTTCGGGATCAACATATTCAAAGCTTCCTTCTTTCTCCGAGGCCGGGAAAATTTCCGGCTTGGCGGAGCTCATGTCTGTCATATCATTTGTCCGACCGGCATAAGCGCAGCCATCGGCGGACGCGTCCTTCCCGACAAGGATCGTTGTGCAGGCCATAGCCGGAGCTGTGACAGCGCACAAAGCTGCGGCAATAATTATCAGTGCAATCAGTTTTTTCATAGCTATTCTCCTGCTTATTCCATCGCATAATTATAGTCGTCAATAAATACCGCGACAAAGTCCTTCACAAGCTCCTCGGCTTTTATGCCGAGTTTCCCGTCGCGTACCTTGTAATACTGCCTCGGCATATACTGGTGGAGCATCCCCATGGGGATCGAAACGCCGTTCATGTTTTCCAGTAGCTTCCTCTGTGCCTCGACGACCTCGGGCTGCGTGAGATAGTAGCGACAGCGGTCGGAGTAGGAGAACATCCGCTTGATGCGTTTTTCCTCGTCGGTGCCGTGGTAGTGTTTGATCCAGTTGCCGGGGCTTGCGAGCATCGCTTTTTCCAGAACACCCTTGAAATCCGCCTGCTTTTCTGCGGGCACAAGCTCCTTTTCCATCGCGTCAAGGGCAAAGAGTCCTTCCCGCAGACCGAAGGTGAGCGCGGGACCGACCTTGAGGATGGCAATTCCGTCCTCGACCATCTCTCTGAGCACTTTGGCACTCTGGTAGTCGGTGCTGTGGCCTTCCAAAACGATGTTTTCGTGCTTTTTGGCACAGGCGGTCAGCTCTGCGGCATTTTCCCGGTCATAAAGGAAAGCGTCGTTATCGCCGAATTCAACACCCGGCTGCACGACCACGCCGATGACATTATCAAAAGCGTCGGGAATACCCTCTTTTTCAAAAGCCTCCCTGTAGGCTTTGAGCGTCTTTTCCAGCGCTTCGGGCTTCGTGACGGAGATACCGTCCTCCTCCTGCTGCGCACCGCCCGGAATGGGGACCTCACTGCCGATGATGAACACCGGTCTCTGCTCATCGGGGTTTTCTTTCAGAAGCTCCTGATAGGCTTCCTCACAGGCTTTGTACAAAACCGCGCCCCGGCGGGCAATGACTGCGTCGGAGAGCATTTCGTCTCTTGAGTCGTCCGCCACGCGCATACTGGTATCCAGATGTATCTTTTTAAATCCTGCCAGAACAAATTCCTTCACGAGATCGACGGAATTCTTCATGGCCTCTTTTTCGTTGAGGGAGCTCCATGTGAGCGGGCCGAGATGATCGCCGCCTAAAATGATCCTCTCCCGGGGGAAACCGATCCTGTCGGCAATGGCATAGACGAAATCCCGGAAGTTCGCCGGGTGCATCCCGGTGTAGCCGCCGAACTGGTTGACCTGATTGGCAGTGGCCTCGATGAGCACACAGTCGTCAAAGCTCTTGCCGTGCTCCATACACGCCTCGATCACCAGCGCATTCGCGGTGCAGTAGGAGGGGATCCCGGCGGGAATGCCCTGTTTTCTTTTCACAATAAGCTCACGCATATAATCTTTCATGGTTGTTTCTCCTGTGTTAAAAAGTGGATATATCGTAATCCGCTTGAAAGAAATAGTCAAGACATAACATATCTTCTTGAATTTTTTTATGAAATAGTATACAATCCTAACAAAATTCAAAGAAAAATTTTTCAGAAAATACAAGGAGATAAAACTATGGCTTTAAAACCGGAACAGGTCCCGCAGTTTACACTGAATAACGGGACAAAGATTCCCTGCATAGGGCTCGGCACCTTCGGCTCGGACAGAGTTTCCGCCGAGGATGTGGCCACCGCTGTGGACGGCGCTATCAAGGTCGGCTACCGGCTCATTGACTGTGCTTCCGCTTACGGCAACGAAAAAGAGATCGGCGAAGTATTGCAGAAAAATTTCAGGGACGGCACCGTGAAGAGGGAAGACCTCATCGTTATGTCCAAGCTCTGGAACGACAAGCACCGCGAGGTCGAGGCCTCCTGCGACAAGACGCTGGCCGACCTGCAGCTCGATTATCTGGATGTGTATTTCATCCACTGGCCCTTCCCCAACTACCATGCACCCTTCTGCGATGTTGATTCCAGAAATCCCGACTCCAAGCCCTTCTCCGTTGCGGAGTTCATGGACACCTACCGTCAGATGGAGGCGCTTGTCAGAAAAGGCAAGATCCGCGCCATCGGCATTTCCAACCTGACCATCCCCAAGATGGAGCAGGTGCTCGACCTCATGGAGATCAAGCCCGTTGCCTGTGAGTCGGAGTTCCATCCCTGCTTCCAGCAGCAGGATATTTTCGATTATCTCGTGGCGCACAATATCCAGCCCATCGGCTTCATGCCCCTCGGCTCTCCCCGGAGACCCGAGCGCGACATTGTCGAGACCGACATCGAGGATATGAAAGAGCCGGAGCTTGTCGCTATCGCCAAGGCGCACAACTGCCACCCCGCAACGATCTGCCTCAAGTGGGCTCTCCAGAGAGGTCAGCTCCCCATCCCGTTCTCCATCCACAACTACGAGGGCAATCTGGAATGCACCGTGACCGAGCCGCTGACGGATGATGAAATGAAGATCATCGCCGGTCTTGAAAAGGGCAACCGTCTTGTCAAGGGACAGGTCTTCCTCTGGTCCGGCGCAAAGGACTGGCACGACCTTTGGGATGAAGACGGCTTCATCGTCGACTGCCCGGACGCAAAATGACCGTGACCGAAAAACCCTGTACGCTGCGTGTTTTTCAAAAGGGCTTCAACTTTTCGCAGGACGGCCCGGGAAACAGGCTCGTCTACCATCTGCAATGCTGCAATCTCCGCTGCCCCTGGTGCTCCAATCCGGAAGGATTGGAGCCGGGCGGCGGGACGGAGCGCAGTGTGGAGGACATCGTTGAAGAGGTCCTGCGCAGTCAGATGATGTTTTTTGACGGCGGCGGTGTAACGCTGACAGGCGGCGAGGTCGCCATGCAGCTCGACGCGGTGAAAGAGCTTCTGAGGGAATTGAAGGAAAACGGGATCGATACCTGCATCGAAACCAACGGCATGTCTCCGCGCCTTCCGGAGCTTTTCCCGGTGCTCGATCATCTTATTATGGATGTAAAGCACTATGACCCGAAAAAACACGCCGAAGTCACCGGAGCGGCCAATGACCGCGTTTTTTTAAACGTTTGCTCCGCCCTTGACTTCGGTATGGAGCTGTCCCTGCGTATCCCGCTGATCGGGGGCTTCAACGCCTCCTTTGAGGATGCGGAGGGCTTTGCCGGGCTTTTCCGGCGGCTCAATGTGCCCGGTAGGGCTACTGTGGAGCTGCTGCCATACCATGAATACGGAAAAGACAAGTATAAGAAACTCGGAAAAGAATACACGATGGATGACCGTGCGAAGATCGCCCCCGAGACGCTTCGCACTTACTCAGATATTCTCCGTGACGCCGGGATAACGGTGATCCGGACATGACAGGAAATGATGTTATGGAACTTTTCAGAATAAGCTCCCCCGAGGAGCTCAGTGAAAAAGCGAAAAAACTCTATAAAGAGGAGCGCACTTCCCATAAGATACTGAACGGCTGGTTCCTCTCCAAGGAGATCGCATGGCAGGCCGACCAAAGCTTACAGGGCCTTGACGCGGAGAAACGCGCCGCCTGTGAGCTGGAAGCGGTCATTGACGCGCTGCCTCTGGAAATCAGTGACAACGCCGTTTTTGCGGGTACGCAGCGGGACGCTTTCGCCGCGAGTTACGCGCTTATCAACCCCGCCTTCGAGGTGGAGACCTTCCGGGGCTACTGCGACCCGCTGGAGGTCTATGATTACGCCCAGCCGAGCGGAGACGTCACCGCGGAGCGGATCGCGCAGATGCGCTCAAGAGCAGCCCAGAGCGACTACGTGAAGGCTCTCACGGCGGTTTATGATAAATACGGCGAGTATACCGGCGAAGTGGCTTTTTTCATCGAGCAGGTCACCGGACACATGGTGCCGGATTTCCGTCCGGTGCTTAAAAACGGCCTTTGCGCCGTGATCGGCGAGATCGACCGGAAGCTTGAAAAAGGCGATCTGCCGAAAAAAAAGAAAAATAATTATGAGGCTATGAAGAAAAGCCTCCTGTGCGCGGTGAAGCTTGCCCACCGCTATGCGGACATTGCCGCCCGGCAGCAGAAGACGGCCTCGGAGCAGCGCCGCGAGGAGCTCTCCCTGATGGAAAAGACGCTCAGGCGTGTGCCGGAGTTCGGGGCGGAGTCGCTCTATGAGGCGATGCAGTCCTATATCCTTCTGTGGCAGGTGATGTGTCTGGAGCAGGCGCCGAATCCCTTCGCCTTCTCCGTGGGCAACGCCGACAGAATTTTTGAGCCCTACCGCGCCGCCGACGGCCTTGTAAGAGACGAAGCCGCCGCGCTTTTCAAGCACTTTCTGACGTTTTTCAATGTGGGCGAGCGAAGCTGGGCAATCTCCCAGAATATCCTCATCAGCGGAAAGGACGTGGACGGAAACGACCTCACCAACGAGATGAGCTACGCAATTTTAGACGCCTATTACGATATGAATCTGCCCCAGCCCATCCTCTCCGTCAAGCTGCATAAGAACACCCCCGAAAAGCTGTACCGGGAACTGGGCCGGTTCTTCTTCACCCCCGGCTGTCTCACCCCGTCGCTCTTTAACGATGATTCACTCTTTGAAACGCTCTCGGAAAACGGCGTGGAGCGGGAGGACATCCCGGACTATTCCGTGGCCGGCTGTCAGGAACCGCTGGTGATGGGCAAGGACAACGCCAACACCACCAACAGCTGGCTCAATATGGGCAAGGTGCTGGAACTGACGCTCAATAACGGCGTTTCCATGATTACCGGCGAGAAGATCGGCCGACAGACGGACTATTCGCCGGAGTACATCCTCAAAAATATCCGTCCTCTCTTTTACGACAATCTTCAGTTCTTTGCGGAAAAGATGCGCGATGCCGCCAACGGCGCGTCCGGAGCGATCTCCCTTCTTCCGATCCCGTTTCTCAGCTGCTTTGAGGGCGGCGTGGAGACCGGCATCGACGCGAGAGACTTTGAGGAGCAGGGGACAAAGTATAACGGCAGCGGCTGCCTTATCCACGGCCTTTCCGTCGTGGCCGACTCGTTTATCGCCATCGACTGCCTTCTGAAGGAGCGTCCGGAGGACGCCGGAAAGCTCATCGAGGCCTGTCGGAACAATTTCGAAGGTTATGAGGAGCTGCGCGATTATCTCAAGTCCTGCCCCAAATTCGGCAACAACATCCCCGAGGTGGACCGCGAGGCGGCGGAGATCGTGGAACGGGTCTCGGACACGGTCGCGGGATTGAAAAACTATCTCGGCAACCCTTTCCGCCCGGACTGGAGCTCCCCGTCAACGCATCTCCTTTACGGCTACTGGGTGGGCGCTACTCCCGACGGGCGCGCGAGCCGCGAAATGCTCGGCTACGGCATCGACCCGCTGTTCAGCACCGCCGATTCCGGCCTCGGCTTCCGCACCCTTTCCACCATGCAGCTCCCGTTCTGCAAGATGAACGGCGGCTGTGCCTCCCACTTTGGCATTGATCCCAAATACTTCACGGCGGATTCGTATGAAGAAAAGGGCGTGCAGTTTTATAATCGCGTTCTCAGACCGCTCTTTTTCAATCCGGGAAATGACAAACGCGCCCCGTTCTATCTCTACGTCAATGTCACGACCGCGGAAACGCTGCGCAAGGTTTTGGCCGAGCCGGAGAAATACGCTCCCGGCGGCGTCTATATCATGCGCATCCACGGCACTTTCGTCAATTTCCTCGATCTGAGCCCCGCAATCCAGAACGACATCATCACCCGCCTCGACCCCGGCTCAACAAAATGCTGAATGCATATCGCAGAATGCGGAGTTGACAAGCCGGAAATACTAAGTTATAATTCAGATAAATTAGCAATTTTTGCTGAAAGATTCACAAATACATACGCAAAGGAAGGGAAATGCATGGAAGAAGCGATTCTTTCGATGAGAGATATCGACAAGTCTTTTCCGGGTGTTCATGCGCTGGATCATGCCAATCTCGAAGTGCGCAGGGGAGAGGTCCACGCACTGATGGGAGAGAACGGCGCCGGCAAATCGACCCTGATGAAGGTGCTGACCGGTATCTACTCCAAGGATTCCGGAACGATCATCTATGAGGGCAGGGAGGTCGAATTCCATAACCCGAAGGAAGCCCAGGACGCCGGTATCGTGATCGTTCATCAGGAGCTCAATATGATGAGCCATCTGACGGTCGCCCAGAACATTTTCATTGGCCGCGAGTACATGAAGGGCAAATTCATCGACGACGCACGGATGAACGCGGAGGCAAAGAAGCTTTTTGACCAGCTGGAGATCGACATTGACCCCACGGAGAAGATGGGCAATCTCACGGTCGGAAAGCAGCAGATGTGCGAAATCGCAAAGGCGATCTCCCATCAGGCCAAGATCATCGTCTTCGATGAGCCCTCCTCGGCGCTTACCGAAGCGGAGATCGACGAGCTTTTCAAGATCATCCGCGATCTTCGTGCCAAAAAGATGGGCATCGTTTATATCACGCACCGCATGGACGAGATTAAGAAGATCACCGACCGTGTGACTGTCATGCGCGACGGCTGCTACGTCGGCACCCTCATTACCGAGGAATGCACCAAGGATGACATTATCAATATGATGGTCGGCCGTGTCATCTATGAAGAGCCGAAGTCCAAGAGCACGGTTCCCGCAGACGCTCCGGTCGTACTGAAGGTTGAGCATCTCAACGCCGGCAGAATGGTGCAGGATGTCAGCTTCGAGCTTCGCAAGGGCGAAATCCTCGGCTTTGCCGGTCTTATGGGCGCAGGACGTACCGAGACCGCCCGTGCCATTTTCGGCGCTGACCCCAAGGAGAGCGGCGACATCTATATCAACGGCGAAAAAGTCACGATCAATTCTCCGGAGGACGCCGTCAAGCTGGGCATCGGCTATCTCTCCGAGGACAGAAAACGCTACGGCATTGTCGTCGGCAAGTCCGTTGCCGAAAACTCGACGATGGCTGACCTCAAAACCTTCGTCAAGGGACTTTTCATCAATAAAAAAGCGGAAAACGAGATCACGCAGACCTTCATTGACAGACTCAACACGAAGACCCCCGGAACGGATCAGCTGGTGGTCAATCTCTCCGGCGGCAACCAGCAGAAGGTCGTTCTTGCCAAGTGGCTTGTCAAGAACTGCGATATCCTGATCTTCGACGAGCCGACCCGCGGCATTGACGTCGGCGCCAAGAGCGAGATCTACCACCTTATGAATGAGCTGACGGCGCAGGGCAAGTCGATCATCATGATATCGTCTGAAATGCCCGAGATCCTTCGTATGAGCGACAGGATCGTTGTCATGTGCGAGGGCAGAAAGACTGCCGAGATCGACATAGCGGATGCAACGCAGGAGAAGATCATGCATGCCGCTACGCTGCGCTGACGGGAGGAAGAACTATGGAAAAGATAAGAAACATTCCCTTTGTCAAGAAAGTCGGCTTCAACCGCATCGCGCTGGCGGGCGTTCTGATATTGCTGTATCTGCTGTTCTCTCTGGGCAGCGGACGCTGGCTCGGAACCGCGGACATCATGAATGTCCTCAACAATGTTGACTTCATGGGCTTCCTTGCCCTCGGCGTCACCTTCGTTATCGCCACCGGCGGTATCGACTTCTCCATCGGCCCCGTGATGTACTGCGCCGCGCTCGTCGGCGGGCAGCTGCTCGTTGTGGGCGGATGGCCTCTCTGGGCCTGCCTGCTGATGTGCATTCTGGTAGGTCTCATATTCGGCTGCTTCAACGGAGCCATGGTCGCCTACATGGGACTGCCCTCGTTCATTTCCTCCATGGCCTCCATGAGAATTGCGCAGGGCATCGGCTCCCTGGTGACAAAGTCCGCCGGTGTCAGCTGGCCCAGCAGCGGTCAGGAAAACGACTGGTACAGAAGACTTGCCACCTGGAACGGTTTTCCCACCGGCCTTGTTATTCTCCTTGTGGTAGCCGTTATCTGTGCGATCGTTCTCAATAAGACCCGTATCGGACGCTATATCCTCTGCATCGGCTCCAACCGCGAGGCCGTGCGCCTTTCCGGCGTGGATACCCGCAAGTGGGAATCTCTGGCCTACGTGATCTGCGGATTGCTGGCCGGTATCGCCGCTATCCTGTACGTTGCCGTCAACACCAAGGTCACGACCGTCGGCGGCGACTCCTTCAATAATAACGCCATCGCGGCCTGCGTCATGGGCGGAACATCCATGGCGGGCGGCACCGCCTCCATCGCGGGCAGTTTTATCGGCATCCTGATCATCGCTCTCCTCCGTGTCGGCATCAGCGCCATGAAGTTCAGCCCCGACTGGCAGTACATCATTACCGGTATCATTGTTGCTCTGGCCGTGTATACGGACATCCGCAGCACTGCCCGGAAAAAGTAAGCGATTCATATGAGGATTGGAGGATTTGATTATGCAGAATAGTAAAAACAGAATTAAAACCGGCAAAATAGATCTTCAGAGAATCGTTGTTATCTCCGTCACGGTTCTGCTTGCGGTTGTCTTCTCTATAGCAAGTAAGAGTTTCAGAAAGTATTCAACACTCGTTACGCTGCTTGACTCGTTCTATTACTTCATGTTCATGGCCATCGGCGTGACCTTCTGCCTTATCTCCGGCGGCAACGATCTGTCGGTCGGTACAGGTATGGCGTGCTACGCGCTGATCGGCGGCTACTGTGTCGTCTATCTCGGTATGCCCACCTGGGTCGGTATGCTGATCTCCATCGTCTGCGGCTTTGCCATCGGCTGCCTCAACGGTTTCCTTGTTGCCATTATGAAGCTGCCGCCCTTTATCGCAACGCTGTGCACCATGCTGATGACGCGCGGTCTCGGCTCCGTCGCCTGCAAAGGCAGCTCCGTGACCTGGCCCGCCAAAGAGGCCGCCAACGGCTGGTTCCGCAAGATATTCAAGATCTTTGTCCTGAACGCGCAGGGCAAGAAAACGCCGATCCCCATGGGTATCATTCCGGTGCTCATCGCGCTGATCGTGATGTCGATCATCCTGAAAAAGACCCGCACCGGACGCTATATCATTGCCATCGGCTCCAACAAGGAAGCCGCCAGACTCTCCGGCGTCAATATCGTCAAATATGAGATGCTGGCCTACATCATTTCCGGTATCTTCACCGGTATCGCGGGCATCGCCTATGTCTGCGCCTCAACCTCGTCCATCACTCCAGGCTCCGGCACGGGACTTGAGCTGGACGCCATCGGCGGCGCAATCATCGGCGGCACCTCCATGAAGGGCGGCTCCGGCAGCATCTTCGGCACCTTCCTCGGCGTTTTGCTGCTGAGCGTGCTGAAAAACGGCCTTCCGAAGATCGGTCTCGGTCAGGAATGGCAGAATATCATCACAGGCCTTATCCTTGTGGGCGCTATCTGGATCGATGTTCTGCGCAACAAAAAGAGCAATTAAGAATTGAATCTTATCTGGTCGTTTTTCGGCGAATACGGATTGACTGAAAATAGTCCGTATGCTATAATCAGGCTATGATTACCCCCAAAAAGGTAAACATACAAATATTTTTTAGGAGGATATCCACAAATGAAAAAGTTCCTGGCAATCGTTCTGGCTCTTGTACTCGCATGCAGCCTGATGACCACCGCTTTTGCAGACGGAATGAACATTGAGATCGTCTCCAAGGGCTTCCAGCATCAGTACTGGCAGGCAGTTAAGAAGGGCGCGGAAGACAAGGCTGCCGAACTGGGCGTTACCGTCAATTTCGTTGGTCCGGCTACCGAATCCTCTTACGACGAGCAGGTAACCCAGCTGAACTCCGCAATCGCCGCTGAGCCGAACGCAATCGGTCTGGCAGCGCTGTCCACCGA
>JAZLGK010000153.1:0-2243 GCA_045616265.1 Candidatus Limivicinus sp.
CTATCCTGCATAAGAGTAAAAGCAAGTTTATGATACCATCTATTTTTAATTTGTCAACTGGCTCAACCTGCTCCGGAACGATGGCTCTCATGCCCCAGACAGGTGGCTCAAATTACTCCGGACAGGCGGCTCCGCCGCACCCGAATATTCTCCCCTGTACACGCACATTTTCTGTGCGGCGGCGCATCCTTCGGATGCTTATTGAGCACGACTTTATCGGTCGTGCTCATTTTCGTTCTGTACTTTTTCTTCTTCGGTATAGAGAAGTTTTCCGACAGCATATTTGATTCTTTGAAGCTGCCGCATTTCCTCCCGCACAGTGATGAACTCACTGTAATCGGATTTTTTCTGTGCCAACAGCTCGCCGTATTCATCCTGCAAGCCTCGGACGGTCGGTAGTTTTTTAAAGCCGCTTTCATTGAACGCTTTCTTTGCCGCGCGGTGGAGAAGGATTTCGCTCTCATGCTCCGCGTAGAATTTTTTGGAATACTTCTTTGCCTTGTACTCGTCAAAAACTTCTTTCGTTTTCCGGTAATTGATAATGTGCGTTTTCAGAATCTGAATCTCCGCCATGCGCTTTTCCGCAGACTGAATCTTTGCAGAAAGTTCGTTGTATCTTGCCGTGACCGTATCGGTTCTGGATGTCAACTCCTCGAAGTCGGTGATCTTATGATCCCGCAGAAAGTTAATCGCCTTGGCGGTCTGCTTCGCATTGAATACCGAAGCCCACTGTCTGTACCCGGCTCCCTTGCCCTCGCGGAGTTTGGCGTCAATATCAATAAGCAGTTCGATTTTTTCAAGGGGAGTAACATTTGTTTTCCCGGCAAAAAGATCTTCCAGCGCGGATTTGGTATAGCATTTTCCGAGAGAGTCCAGCCGGACAAAGCGTTTCCAACCATCCGCTTTGATGGAAACGGAATTTCCGCGTACCCGGACTTCAAACCCTTTGCGGCGGAAATATTCGATCAGCGTATTCAAATCTTTTGGCTTGCTGTCCAGTATTTCATTCAGAACTCGCTGAACGACCTCCTGATGTGGGAGCTTTCCGTTGTCCGCTTCCCATCGGTCATGGCGCTTTGTCGTCCGCTTCGGATTTTCAATGATGGATTTTCCGTGCTCAACGCAGATCGTATCACTCAGTTCTTGGATGGCCTTTGTGCTGCCCCAGAAGTTTCGGAACTTGTGGTCACAATTCAGAGACGTTGAGTTCCAGATGATATGATTATGGATATGCTTTTTATCCACATGGGTGCAGACGATAAAGGCATGATTGCCCTTGAGAAAACGGCTTGCAAACTCATATCCTATTTGGTTCGCTTCCTCCGGCGTGATCTCTCCGGGTCTGAACGACTGGCGGACATGATACGCGATCACATCGTGGTCGCTGCTGCGCCCGGTTATTTCTGCGTACTGCTTCTTTGAAAAAGAAAACTCCGCATCGGCAATCTGCGGATTGCACTGATACGAAGTTATGAGTCTGCCATTATCGGTTTTGTCAGCGTTTTTAACATAGTCGATCACGGCCGAAATCGCATGGCCTATATTTTTTTCTTTCCCTGCGTGGATCGGCATGATTCTTGTAGTGGCTATTTCTGAACCTCCCATTTTATGGATTTGCTTTTATGGCGCTGAGCGTGTATAATCGCTGCACAGGAGGACACGATATGGATTACACGATCACAAAGTTGAATTTACAGCCGGGACAGAAAAAAGAACTTCTTTTCAAAAATCAGAAGAATACTCTGGATACATTTCTCTCCACCGGCGCGATCACAAAAGAGCAATATGACGTCAGCCTCAGCGTGTTGATTGAAAAAATGAATATCACCCCGGAGCAGCTTGCTCTGTGGGTATGAAAATGAGGGGAAGGTCTCGTGACTTTCCCCACAAAATCAACTTGCCGATCATAGCCTGGAAAGTGACCGCAGTATGCTGCCCGCCGTTTCCAGCAGCTTCTCCTGCTTCTGCTTTATTTCGTCGATGTCCGCCTGGTAAAGCCGTCCTGTGCTGTTCGCGCGGTATGCGATCTGGTTTATGTTGTTTCCGGCATAACGCATCAGCGTCAGCAGCTCTTTCAGTTCCGGAAGATCAAGCTTCAGGACATAGCCGTCCATGGCGATCTTGCGAAGAAACGCGCTGAGATTTTCCGTACCGTATAATCGCATCCGCGCCTCTATCGCGTCCTTCTCCTCCTGCGTAACATAGAATTCCAGCCGGATATTTCGTTTTCTGCGCATCATAAT
>JAZLGK010000154.1:0-4246 GCA_045616265.1 Candidatus Limivicinus sp.
TCTTTTTCAGGAAAACGCAGAAGTTTTCCACAATGTGAAGCCAATTATGGGAGTTCTGAGCTTCGTTTAGAGGCCTTTTCTCAAAAATTTTCGAGAGGATGACCTCTTTCTCGGGTTTATACCGATTTAATCAGCGTTTCCTTAAGTATACGCTCTCCGTTCACTATCGGCATCTGCTCTTGCCGAATGAATCTAAGCTGTTCCGGGGGAAGAATATGAGTGCGACAAAAGTGATAAAAACAATACTGCTCTGTCTTGCGGCCGCTTCGCTTATTATGTTTGCGTCCGTTGCGGCGGAGTATTTCCGGCTGAGTTTTTCCGAAAACAGGAAGGAGACCTTCGCCGAAAAGCCGGAGGTCAGTTGGCCGCCCGTATCGAGACCCACGCCGAGACCCACACCGACGCCAAAGCCGATCCCGGAGGATGTGAAGCAGATGATGGGAAATATTCCGACCGTCGCCGCCGAGATGAGTGCCAGACTCGGAATGTTCGGGAGACTTGTTTTCCCGGATGCGGGAATAAGCGTTGCGCTTTTCTCGGACGGTCCCGGCGAAACGGTTGCCGAAAAGCGACAGGGACTGTGTGACGCGGAAGACAGTGCGGTACTCTATTATGATGAGGAAGGCGCGGTGATCGCCGACCACAATACACAGAGCTTCGCTCCGCTTGTCAACGTTCTTGCAGGGCAGAAGGCATATATTCTCACGGCAGACAGCGTACTGGAGCTTGTCTGCACAAGACTAATTGACGGCCACAACAACGATCACAGGGGCATTGCGGATGAAAACTACGTCCCTATACGGAATGCCGGAGACTTTATCTGCTACACCTGCAAGGAGAGCTGGCTCAACGTGCGGATCGTTGTGCTGGATATTCTTGACGAATACAGTTGTTAAAAACAGAGCATCGGAATTATCTGTTTTCCGATGCTCTGTCAGTTTTATTCTGCGTATAGTCGCACATCGCCGTGCAGTACGCCGAAAGTGTTTCGTCCGGGTAGGGCGCATTTTTTGTATACATCACGATGGCGATCGGTTCCTCCGTAAATACGATCCCGCAGGCGTTTGTGTAAGACGAATAATTCTCAATAACATAGCCATACTTCTGAGCGATCGTATATCTCTTTTCCGCAAAGCGGAAAAGCCTCTCCGGCTCGGCCTCTTTCATCGTATCCAGTACGGAGGGAAATCTGTCGGGGTTTTCGTAAAGCGTTTTGAGACAGGTGATAAACTGCCGGGCGGTGAATTTATTGTCTAAATTGTACCGGGCATAAAGGTCGCTTTCTTCGATGCCCATGTACGGCATAACGCCTTTTTTATAATCGGAATAGCTCCCGCAGGCTTCCCACAGAAACTGGGCCCAGTTGTTGCTTGAATACAGGATTGTCTCTTCCAAAGCGTATTTATATGGGATCTTCGGATATTTTTTCTCCCAATTCAACTTCCCGCCTGCGGTTTTCTCGGAGACATACATATTCAGCGGGACTTTGTACATACTTGCACAGTACTCCCAAGTGTCGCCCTGCCAGTAGTGCTCCTCGCCCGTTACAAGATTCATGTATCCGGCGATCATATCCTCCATCGGGATGCTCCACTGGGCACTGATATCCTCCAATATTTCTTCAAAACCCGGAGCGTCGTTTTTTTTCGCCGTCTCCGCGGCGCCATAAGGTACGAGCATAAGACATATGCACAGCACCAGTATGTATGCTGAAATTCTTTTTTTCATCACGGTTTGATCACTTTTTCAGGAAAGAATCTGTTTTAAACACCTTATTTTAAGTAAACGCCGATCTGTTCGCCATCGGCATCTGCTCTTGCCGTATAAATCATTGTTTATTTATATTATATATTTTTTTTACGATATAGCAATACCGAAAAGCGGGAATTATGTTTTTGCGGGCATACTATATAAAATCTTTATGAACAAATTCCACTTTGTGTTGCAGATTTCCGGCAAAAATGCTATGATTTCTCTGTGATTTTTTTGCTGAAATCAAGGGCAATACCGCATAATGCGGCAAGAGCAGATGGCGAGAGAAAATGGGTTCTGATGAAGGCATTTTTTCGCAGGAATACTTTGTGTATTGCAAGAAAAAATGACAAAATCTGAGCACATTTTACCCGTCAGCTGCCGCAGACGTATTGTGCGGTGTTGCCCAAGATTTCGGTATTAAGAAAGGATACTCGCTTATGGATAATAACGGTAACTACAGCTACAGTTATCAGAAAGCGCAGAATGCAAAATACGATGACGGGAAAAAGAACGGTAAGCTTCCCAAAAGCATTATTCTGATCGCCGTTATCCTCATCGTCGCCGCTTCTCTCGTTTTCGATTCATACTACACCCTCAAGGACGACCAGTATGCCGTCATCACCACCTTCGGCAAGCCGCAGGCGGTCTCCGCTTCCGGTCTGCAGTTCAAGATCCCCTATATCCAGCACGTCACCAAGGTCACCAAGACCATTCAGGGCTTTCCCCTCGGCTACCGCAGTGACAGCAGCATCAATGTGGATGACGAATCGCTGATGATAACCTACGACTATAACTTTGTGAATGTGGATTTCTATGTGGAATACCGCGTCACCGACCCGATCAAGTATCTCTACAGCTCCGAAGACCCGGTCGGCATTCTCAAAATGCTCTGCCAGAGCTATATAAGAGACACCATAGGTCTCTATGATGTGGACAGCGTGATCACCACCGGCAAGAGCGAAATACAATCCGCCATCAAGGAAAAGGTGATAAACCGTCTGGAGAGTGAGGATATCGGCATTCAGCTTACGAACATCACCATTCAGGACGCCGAGCCGCCAACGAAAGAGGTGCAGCAGGCCTTTACCGCCGTGGAGACTGCCAAGCAGTCCGCCGATACTACGGTCAACAACGCCCGGAAATACGCCAATCAGGTCATTCCCGCCGCCGAGGCGGACGCGGATGAGATCATCAAGAAGGCCGAGGCCTACAAGCAGAGCAAGATCAACGAGGCGGAAGGACAGGCCGCGAGATTTTCCGAGCTTTTCAATGAGTATCAGAAATATCCTCTCATCACCAAGCAGAGACTTTTCTATGAGGCTATGGAGGATGTGCTCCCCGGCATGAAGCTCTATATCATCAATTCCGACACCGGCGTACACACAACTCTTCCTCTGGACAAATTTGCGGATTTAGGAGGCAGTGACAAATGAATAAAGCTTTGAAAATTGCCATTCCCGTCGTTGCTGTTCTGCTGATCGTTTCGATCATGGGCGGCTGTTTTGTGATCACACAGCAGAATGAATATACGATCGTCAAGCAGTTCGGCGCGGTCGTGAAAATCATCGACAAGCCCGGACTCTCTTTAAAAATGCCTTTTTTGCAGACGACCGGTACCCTGCCCAGAACCGAAATGCTCTATGATCTCGCGGTGAGCGATGTGATCACCAGCGATAAAAAGTCCATGGTCGCCGACAGCTTTGTGCTCTGGCGCATTTCCGATCCGCTCAAGTTCATCCAGTCTCTTTCCGGCAATCTCGGCAACGCGGAATACCGCATCGACACCGTCGTCTACAACAGCCTCAAGACCGTCATAAGCTCCATGAAGCAGGAGGAGGTCATCTCCGGACGCGACGGGGAGCTTGCCGAGCGCATTATGAAAAATGTGGGCAGTACCTTCGAGAAGTACGGCATTTCGGTTCTTGCCATCGAGACAAAGCGCATCGATCTGCCGGATGAGAACAAATCCGCCGTCTATGAGCGTATGATCTCGGAGCGTGGGAATATTGCCGCCTCCTTCTCTGCCGAGGGAGACGCGGAGGCAAAGCGTATCCGCAACGACGCCGACAAGACGGTGCAGATCACCATCTCCAAGGCCAATTCCGATGCGGAAAAGCTCAAGGCCGAGGGGGAGGCGGAGTATATGCGCATCCTCTCCGAAGCCTATGATACCCCCGCCGAGGCGGATTTCTACGAATTCATGCGGGCGCTGGATATGGCGGAAGCTTCGATGAAGGGCGGAGACAAAACACTCGTAATATCCTCCGATTCCTCCATAGCCAAGGTGTTCTCGGGAGAATGATAAATCAATGCATAATGCAGAATGCAGAATGCAGAATGAAAACGGGGAATCGCTGTTTGTCAAGGTAGTTGTCACAAAACTTGATATTTTTAGTTTGAGTGTAAAAGCTCAAACCGGTTGCACTCAATTTATGATGCCTTGACTTTGTCATTGTTTGTTTCAACGTTTTCAACTTTATCAGGATTAAGG
>JAZLGK010000155.1:0-8557 GCA_045616265.1 Candidatus Limivicinus sp.
GTTTGGTCTCTTTGTTTGTGATGATTCAATTATACCACAAAATCGAGTGAATTTCTTCCCTTTTTTTATTCTTTTTTTCTTGTTTACCTACTTTTTTACTTGGCGTTTTCCTGCGGATAACTTTTCACCGAAACTCAAGAATTGTTCGTTTTGTAATTGACCTGAACCATACCATCGGAAAATCTCGGTGCAAGATTGCTCACGCGCATTACCTTTGCATTAAGACCTTTTTCAAGGATAGCCTCATAGATCAGGCGTTCCGCCATGAATTTGGAGTGGATGTACTGGTTGTTTTCAACAAGCTGACCGGCAAAGAGGATATGCTCATCCAGTTTGAAGCCATCACCCGGCACTCCGTTTTCCGATGCACCGGAGACGCTGCCTGTTGAAACGTGTACAAGATGTGCTTTATGCGCGAGACACCAGGAGATGAGGTTTTCCACGGAATTGACATTGGCACGCCAGATCGAATCGCCTTTGGCAAAATGCGCAACATTTGCCGCACAGTTAACTACGGTGATCTCGCCTTTCGGCGCGAAATCGATCAGCGTATCAGCGTCTGTTGCATCGCCTTCGATAACAAACAGCCTGCTTCCAAAGAGCGTACTGAAATCGGTTTCAAAATAGTGTGTCAGAAGCTCTTTAAGACGCTCTTCGCCGGATACTCCGTTTTTACTTCTGACAAGGCAGTATATCTTCCGGTCGGAGCTGTTGATCAGTTCACGCAGAACATGGATGCCGAGAAATCCTGTCGGGCCCGTCAGAAGAACATCTCCGACATTGCGAAGCTCTCCGTTCCGGAAAGCATCAAGCGTATTATTGCGCAGAAGGGCGTTGATTTTAGAATAATCGTATCCGTCGCGTCCGATTTCGGTAGTGTTCGGACCGTAGAAGCTTCCGGAAGGATCCAAAGATGCAGCATTTGGCGTGGCGGCGGCGATCGGCGACGAATCCTCCGCGAGAGATGCGAGCAGACGCGGTGTGGAATTATCGAAAACATCCTGATAGACGATTTCATACCCCGCTTTTCCGGCCGCCAGAACGACCTTCATTGCAGTGATCGAGCTGCCTCCCAGATCGAAGAAGTCATCCTCCGCGCCGACCTTTTCAATTCCCAGGATCTCGCCGAAAATTCTGCAGAAGTCTTCCTCCGCCTTCGTCTGAGGCGCCGTATATTCGCCTTTTTGCACTTCCGGTTTGGGCAGTGCCTTTTTATCCACCTTGCGGTTGACAGTCAGCGGGATCTCATCGATCTGCTGAATGACTGCCGGAACCATATAAGCGGGCTTCCGGGTCCTGATAAACTCGCTCAGTTCTTTGCCGTCTGTCTTTTTATCGCTGACAATAAAGGCTGCCAGGTATTTTCCGCCGCCTTCAAAGTCATAAGCCTGCACGGTCACATCCCTGATGCCTTCAAACTCATGAATGACGGCTTCAATTTCTTTCAGCTCCACACGGAAGCCGCGGATCTTGACCTGGCCGTCCTTCCGCCCGACGAATTCCACGTCGCCGTTCTGGCGGTAGCGCACTATGTCGCCGGTGTGATACATCCTGAAATCGTTGAAGGGGCAGTCCTCAAAGGCTTCCGCCGTCTTTTCCGGGCGGTTAAGATACCCTCTGCCGACCTGCGGACCGGACAGACAGTATTCTCCCGCTGCTCCGGCGGGGAGACGGTGGCCTGTCTTATCCAGCACATAGGCGTTGATGGACGGGAAGGGCCTGCCGATAGGAATATTCTTTTCCCAGTATCGGATCGGGAATATGCTGACACCGGCACAGTTCTCCGTAGGACCGTAGCCGTTATATACTGTGTAGGAAAGCCGGTCAATATTGATGGCAGGCAGCTTTTCACCGCCGACGGTAAGCATACGGAGCGTCTTCAGCTTTGGGAAGCTATTGATAAACTGCACGCCGACCTGCGTTGTCAGAAGAACATCGGTGATCCCCGCTGTATCGAAGTATGCGGCAAGAACCTCTAAATTCATTCTCGCCTCTTCCGGTATGAGATAGACTGTGCCGCCGTTGAGCAAGGTACAGAAGGTATCTGCCATGTTGACGTCAAAACCAAAGGATGCATAAGTCGCCGTTTTGCTTTCAGCGGTATACATCCCGTCAAGAGCGGAGCCGTGGGCAAAGGAAACCAGATTCTCATGGATGAGCTGAACTCCCTTCGGAACGCCGGTTGTACCGGAGGTGTAGAGCATTATAAGCAGATCCTGTGGCTGTGGCGCGGGGATCTCATCAACGTGGCAGCGGGGAGTATCGGAAAGTCGTGCGTAAAGCTCATCAAAGAAGATAAGCTTCCCGTCAAAGCCCTTGATGTGATCTTCCAGCCCTCTTTCGGCAAGGAGTAGCTTTGCGCCGGCGTCCTTTACCATGAAGCTGAGCCGTTCACCGGGGTAATCCGGATCAAGCGGCTCATATGCGCTTCCCGCCTTCAAAACAGCAAGAGGCAGAATAAAGGCGTTTTCACTGCGGGAAGAAATGATCGGCACGACCTGCTCGGCGAGCGAGGAAAGTCCTGTCATGGCGGATAATTCACCGTAGATGATCTCTGCCAGCCGGTCGGTGAGTTCGTCCAACTCGCTGAAGGTATATTCCTTATCTTTATAGACAGCCGCCGTCTTGTCCGGATGTGCTGCCGCCTGCTTGCGGAAGAGACTCACAGCCGTGTCGAAATGATCGTAATTGAGATCAAACGGGCGATTGTAAGAGTCGAGCACCTGCCACTGTTCTTCATTGGTCAGGCTGATTTCGGAAAGGGTTTTCTTTTCCATCAGACCGCGCACAGCGTTATTTATACTCTTTGCAAATGCAAGCATCATGCTCTCAGAGTACAGTGCTTCGTCGTAATTGACCTGAATGCTGCCGCCGTCTTCCACCGAGCCGACGATATAGACGGAGCAGGGCAGTTTTGCCTGATCCAGAGACAGCTCATCCACCGTAAGCTCCGCACCGCGGACGCTATACTTTCCCCAAACCCCAACCTGATATGTGTAGGAAAGGGACGGATGGAAATCGAATTTCTTCGCCACACGCGCAAAGGGGTAGTTTTCATGCTCAATGGTGGCGGCGTAGTCTTCCGCAACGCGCTTCAGGAAGGAGAGTGTTTCTTCCGCGTTATCGATCTTTACCGTCAGCGGAAGCGTATTGACAAACATACCAAGCGTATTGTGGATGCGCAGATCGCTTCTGCCGTTGGAAATCGTAGAGATCGCCGCACGGTCTTCACAGACGAAGCGGGAGGAGGCAATATATTCCGCCGCAAGGAACACCGCCGCCGGTGTGACGCCGTTTTCTGCGGCAAACTTTGAAACTGCTTTCAAATCGGTCTTTACCGATACGATTCTCTCCCTGTGCGGCAGACCTTCTTCAAAGATGTCCGGAATAAGACGTGTCGAGTCTTCACAGTCTGCCATATGTTCTTCAAAGAATTTTTCGGTTTCCGGAGTAATCTTTTCATCTGCGATATGGTCAAAATAGGTGTATGCTTCTTTTTCGGGCGCCTCGCCGTCAAGACAGGAGCAAAGTTGTTGTAAGAAGATATCCATCGACGTACCATCTATCAAAAGGTGATGGACGTCTGCCAGCAGATAAAGCCGATCGGCTTGGATGATCTCAAATCTTGCCGGCGGTTCGTCGGTTAAAGCAAAGGGACGGACAAATTCTGACCGGTATTTTGCAAACGCATCGCCGCTCATTTCCTTTACCGGGATCTCCGGGGCGTTCGGGGCGTAATACTGCACGGTTTCATTTTTTTCATTAGAGGTAAAGCGCAGAGAGAAGGACGGATGTGCCGCTATGACCCTGACCAGCGCCTCTTTCAGCTCCTCTGCGTGTATGCTCTCCGGGAAACAGATACAGTAAGGAATATTGTAGCGCGTGGAGTCTGGGGAAGCCATACACTCTGCGTACACGCCCTGCTGCGTGAAGCTCAGCGGGCAGAACGCGCGGACTTCCTTCCTGACTTCCGTCTGTTCCTGTTTTTCGATTCTCTTTTCGGCGGGCTTCTTTTCCTCCATCCACGCGGACAGTATCGCATCCTCAAGCATTCTGAGCGTACCGCCAGAGATAAGCTCTGTCGCTTTGACAGAAACACCGAACTTTTTATAAACAAGTGTTGCAAGGCGAATGGCGGAAATGGAGCTAAGCCCCAGATGCGAAAATCTATCGAGCAGACCGAAGTTTTCTGTTCCGACGATCTCCGAAACGAGAGCTTTCAGCTCCGTTTCCAGTGCGTTAAGAGGAATGTCGGCAGCCGGTGCAGAAAGGTTTTCTTCCGGCGTCAGCACGGGTACGGGAAGAGCTTTCCTGTCTACCTTCTGGTTGACATTAAGCGGAATCTTTTCAAGCTGCACTACTTCAGCCGGAATCATATAGGCAGGCTTTTTACCGGCAATAAACTGTTTCAAGGTATCTGCATTTACAGTATCATCGCTGACAACATAAGCTGTAATATACTTTTCTCCGCCCTGACCGTCAAGAACCTGTACAGTGACATCTTTGACTTTCGGATACTCACGGATGACGGCTTCGATCTCCTTTAATTCGATCCGGAAGCCATGAATTTTCACCTGCCCGTCCCGTCTGCCGATATATTCAATATCTCCGTCCTGCCGCCAGCGAACAATGTCGCCGGTTCTGTAGGCCCGGCTGAGATATTCGGAGGTTTCCCGGGCAAATGGGTCGCGGATGAAGACCTCAGCGGTCTTTTCGGGACGATTCAGATAACCTCTTGCAACCTGCGGTCCGGCGATAACCAGCTCACCGGATGCACCGATGGGGAGACGGTGCATATTTTTGTCCACGACATAACAGCGCACTGTGCTCATCGGTTTTCCGACAGGGATATTCTCTTCTTTTTTACATACCTTCTTTGTTGTTGCGGTGATGGTCGTCTCCGTGGGTCCGTAACCGTTTATGAGCTGATAATCCTTCGGCGGTTCTAAGGAAACAAGCTTCTCTCCGGCTGTCGTCAGCACTTTCAGAGAGGTCGTGTCGATGCTTTGAGCAAACTGAACACCAACGGCTGTTGTGAGGAATGTACCAACGATATTGTTCTCTTCAAAGTAGAGGTTGAGCGCGATAAGATCCAAACGGATCTCCTCAGGGATAATATGGCAGGTATAGCCGTTTGTCAGGGAACCGTATATCTCAGACATATGCACGTCGAAGCCGAAGGAGGCATAGCACGCCAGAGCATCTCCGGGCGCATGACGGTGATATTCCCTGTACCATGCACAGTATGCTGCAAGATTCCTCTGCTCTAAAATGACGCCCTTAGGCACGCCGGTGGAGCCGGAGGTATAGAGCAGGATAAATGGATCCTCGGCTTTTGCAGGTTCGGGCATGGACGCCTTATTTCCTGACATGAGAATCCCGCTGATTTCCGAGGTCAGAATCAGCTTGCCGGAATAGTCGGACAGAACATCCGCCAGTGAGGGATCGGCAAATACCAGTGAGGCATCCGCATCCTTCACCATGAAGTTCAGGCGCTCCGGCGGATAATTCGGATCCAGCGGCTGGAAACAGCAGCCTGCCTTTTGGGCGGCTATGGGAATGATGGCCATATACTCATTTCTTGGAATGAGAATGGAAACAACCGGCTGCTTTTCAGCCTGACCGGCAGCCTGTGCAATATACACGGCGAGAACATCTGTGATCTCATCCAGCTGCCGGTAGGTATAGTGCTTGTCTTTAAACACTAACGCTATGATATCCGGATATTTTTCAGCAGCGGCGCGGAAGAGCGAGACAACTGTTTCTTCGCTGCTGCAATCAGGGTACTGCGAGGGATTAAAGCTGTCCAGCTTTTCAAGCTGTTTTTCGGAGCATGGTTCAATTTCACCTATATGTTCCTTCTTGAGCATTTCGGATACAACATTCATCATGCACCCTGCAAATTCACTCATGATTTCTTCGGAATACAGACTGTTCATATAGTGTAACTCAAGTCGAAATCCCTTTTCTTCTTCAAATACCATTGCAGTGATCTTATTCATTGCATCGCCGGTATCATGCATTTCTGCAGAATTCAGCATATCTGACTGATAGACAAACATCACATCATTACTGACACCATATGACGCTGCCAACTCCCCAAAAGAAATGCAATCATGCGAAATCGTCTCATAAAAAGCATTTTGCAGACGAGAAAGATAATCTTTGACACTTTCTTCTGCTATAAACTCTGTTGTAATCGGCAGGGTTTTTACGAACATTCCGATACTGTCTCTCAGGCGAATATCGTGTCTGCCGCTGTTAACAGTGGCAAATCCACATGAAAGATTTCCTGTAAATTCCGCCAGTGCATAAGCAAACGCACCCATGAAAAATGTGCTGTAGGTAATGCCTTGATTTTTAGTATATTCGACCAATTCTTCTGTTTCAAAGAAGCCGTCGTTCCTTACCGAAACAATTGAAGATGCTGTTCCCTTTTCCCCACCATAACGATCCGGTTCCGGATAGCCAAAAGGCGGGGCATCTTTAAGTCTTTGAGAAAAAAAGTCCTGCGCCAAATGATACTCTTCACTCTCTGTCAAATTTTCTTCTGCCTTAGCTATGTCAAAAACCGTAAGTTTTTCCTCTTCTGTTTTCTTTCCTTCATAGACCGACTTGACCTGTCTTAAAAAGACACTTACAGAAGTACCGTCACAGATAATATGATGCATATCAAAAAGAAAGACACGCTCGTTATTAATATGACATATTTTGAATCTGAACAGAGGACCATTCGCAAGATCAAAAGGACGTATAAACAGTTTCTTTGCCTCTTCAACAGAATCGGTCTGCACGGTTTCAATCACAACATCCTGCTTAGTTACTTTCATAACAGGCTTTCCTTCAATGCTGTCTATTTTTACAAAGAAAGCCGGATGCGCGTTTACTACGTTTCTTACAGCATCAATAAATCGCTCTTCATCATAGTCATTAGGTATTTTCATCTCCCCGGAAACATTGTATTTCAGGGACTGCGGTTCATCAGCACACTCCATATATATACCGATTTGAGCTTCGGTAAGCGGACAGATCTCAGATATATCTGTCATATGGCTGATTCTTGCTGACTCATGTCCACTTTCCTTCAAAAGCTTTGCAATTCCTCCGGGTGTTTTTCCCAATAGAATCTTATCCGCCGTAAGATTCTCGATATTCACGTTGTTTAACAGCAGCAAAACCTTGATCGAATCACCACCGAGAGCAATAAAGTCATCGTATATTCCCACTCTTCCGCAATGGAGGACCGCTTCAAAGCCATCGCAAAGCCGTCTTTCTAATTCTGTTGAAGGTGCTGTATACTCCTCCTTATATCCGTCCGCCTCCGGTTCCGGCAGGGAAGTTCTGTCCAGTTTTCCATTTGCATTCTTAGGAAGCTCATCCATACAAATCAGAAAACGCGGGATCATATACTCAGGCAGTGACCTGGCAAGATCCTGCCGTATCTCATCCTCTGTGATCTCACCATTTTTCTGATAGTATCCTGCAATATAGTTCTGTCCGTCACTGTCAATCCATGCACGAACGGCAGATACGCTAATTCCATTGATCAGGTTAAGTTTATGTTCAACTTCCATAGTCTCAACACGCTGACCATTGACCTTAACCATCCAGTCCTTGCGTGAGACATACACTATATCCCCTGACTCATTTCTATACCCTGTATCACCTGTGTGAATAAGAGTATTGCCATTCTCAAGTTTGATGAAAGTTTTTGACGACTTTTCCGGATCGTTTATGTATCTGACGCCATACTCGCCCTCAATGCATAATTCGCCACGTTCACCATCCGCAACCTCTTTCTGTTCTTCGTCCAGAATATGCACTTTCAACCCGATAAGCGGCTTGCCCACCGGTGTGTTTTCATATGCCTTGTCCAAATGAAAATATACGGCGCTGAGTACAGTCTCACTTTGTCCGTATATGTTCAATATATCTATCCCCGGGAAATATATGTTGCTGACAGCCTCACTTCCGGTATCTATATGCTTGATCCCTGTTCCTTCCAATTCCAGCACACGAAGAAGCTGAGGAGGTATAATTGCTATATCAATGTGATTTGCTTTAATATATTCCGACATTGCCTTGGGCGACTTTTTCACTTCATCAGGCAAGATGAATATCGTATTTTCGAGAAGCAGTGATGTAAGTATTTCCATGTGGAAAGCTACGAAAGAAAACCTCGCTGTGCTTAATCTACGCAGACCACGATATTCTTTATGCATATCATTAATGTTCCGCATTGCAGCCACACATATACCTCGTACCGAGTGGCAAACGCCTTTGGGACTTCCTGTCGATCCGGAGGTGTATATCACATATGCCGGTGAATCATCACTCGCAGGAGCGTAATACTCATCTGTACAGGTAATGCTATCGAAAAAATCCTGTGTTATCACAAGCTTAGCTTCACAATCATTTACGGTAACCTCTAATAATTAGGTTATCCATCGTATTTTATCTGTTTTTGTATTTTTTGAACAGCAGATTCCAAAACCGAGAACCGAAAAACATGATTTCCCAATATTTCGGGGTGAATCAGCCCCGATAATCGGGATAT
>JAZLGK010000156.1:0-18237 GCA_045616265.1 Candidatus Limivicinus sp.
TCTTGTCCTCCTTTTGGTGTCCCTTGCAGTTGCCAGACCGCAAGTTTATCCTACACCAAAAGGAGTTTTTTTGTCCAGTTCCACAGCTTTAAGCGCTTCCGAACCTCCCACGCCTAGCGTGGGGTTTTCAATATACAAAAAGTACAGCCCGTTTCCGAGCTGTACTTTACTTTTGCTGAAAGAGAAAATGCGACAGAAAATGTTGGTTTGAATGTCGCATATCGATTGTGTTGTCGCATCTGGCGGGTAAAGATATTTGCAAAGCAGACTGGTTTACATTCGCTCATTTTTTAAGGACTGCCTGTTCAGATAGGTTGCCATTAAAGCCAAAGCGGTATCTCTGTCGTAGGGGGAACAAGCGTTAAGCTGTTCAACGAGCGTTTCGATGCTTATTTCCGCTTCCTTTTCGCTCATAAAAAGGTCATTGGGCGTTATTTTTAAAACATTGCATATATTGAGCGCTGTTTCAATCCGCATACTTGCTTCCCCGCGCTCGATTCCTGCATAGGTGCGCGGAGAAATATTCGCCGCTTCCGCGACTTCAAACTGCGTCAGTCCGCTTTTCTTTCTAAACATATACAATCTGTTCCCGATTTCCACTTTGTCAAAAATAAGCATTTTAGTTCCTCTTAATTGCAAGTATATAGGAATTATAATGCCCAAATTACTTGACAAAAAGGAAGCTTAATGCTAAAATACAAGAAGAAAAGTTCCAAATTGCCTCGCAGAATAATACACCGCTTATTTAATTTCCTGCTCAAGCTTGTCAAACTCTGCCGTTGAGAAAAATTCACCGAGCGTTATTTCAAAGCCGTCACACAGCTTTTTTATTGTGACAGCACCCGGGTTGCTGCTTTCACCATTCAGTATACTTTTTATAGTAGATTGTGGAACAGCTGAGATATTGCTGAGATG
Source organism: Candidatus Limivicinus sp. (assembly GCA_045616265.1). Lineage (GTDB taxonomy): Bacteria > Bacillota > Clostridia > Oscillospirales > Oscillospiraceae > Limivicinus. Next base: position 916 of record JAZLGK010000156.1, read on the forward strand.
ATTAGGCGACCAGTTTCGATCTTTACAAAGCTGTAATATCCGGTTTGCTATCGCTGAGCGAGTGTCCATATATCTTCCTCCGATGATTTATCACTTATTATGATAATTCATCGGCTTTTTTATGTTAGTGATACTTCACTAACATAAAAATTTGTGCTATATTAGTGATATATCACTAATACGTGTACGCATCAGGAGGAGCGAACTATGGGAGTTTTAACTGCTCGGCAAGTAGAAACAGCCAAAAGTCCAATCAGGCAATATCGTGACACGGATTTTTTGATTAAAATTATTATTCTCATTGCGTTTATTGAGCGGATTATTATGTTCTTTCACCTCGGCAGCAGGGCAGTAAATGACAGCGATGATGTCGCATACATACAATCGGGAATTGAGTTTGCAAAAAGCGGAACGATTTCTGTCTGGTCAAGTTACCCTACGGCAAAGATCATGCCCGCAATGCCTTTTCTTACCGGTATCCTCTGTATGCTTTTTGGTGAAGGTGCTTTATATATCGACTCAATTCGTATTTGCTCGATACTATTCGGATGTGCAACGATATTTGTGTTCTACAAATGTTGCTGTTTCTTCACGAGAAAATGGATCGCTCTTATTGCCTCAAGTTCTTTTCTTCTTCTCAACTGGGCATGGTCTGACAATACCGTGCTGACTGAACCGCCTTATCTGTTCTTCTATATGCTCAACTTCTATTTCATGCTGGCTATGGGGGAACAACCGGATGGAGTTAACCGAAAAAATGCCTTCGGCTATGCGCTGTCCTTTCTCGCCGCGCTTATGTTCAGAGCCAACATCCTCGTCATGCCAGTTTTCTGCGCTTTCTATCTGCTCGTTATAAAGAAGAAAAAAATTCGGAATTACCTTTTCAATATACTCGTTCTTGCGCTCTCCATGCTGGTTTTTCTCGTCCCTTGGAGCATAAGAAATTACCGACTGTTCGGCGAATTCATCCCCATAACCTCCGGCTCTGCCAATCCTCTGCTTTTAGGCACCTATCAGGGCAGCAATGCACCGAAAGATGAAGAACTTGACTATGAGAAAAACGTTTATTCAGTCATCCGTGAACAAAATCCAGAGTATTACAGCGAAGACGGTGCACTGAAAGAAGGTGTATCCCCCGAGATTGTCAGCTCAAAAATAGACAAGCAGAAAACACAATACCGGCTGAAAGAATGGTGGAAAAAGGATAAACTGAATCTTCTTAGAAGTTACCTTGTATCCAAACCTGTGAGTATGCTTAACTGGGTATGGTTCTGGATACCCAACCGGACGGTTTATCTTTTCCTGCATTATATAAGCATCATCAATCTTGTCCTGTGTATTCTAACGGTGGTATTATCTGTTTTCACAGCGAAAAAACAAAGAATTGTTCTTTTCCTCTCAGGGATATATCTTTGCAATCTTTACACCTTTGCATTTTCCTTCGCCAGTGAGCGCTATGCCGCCATGTCAATGCCGTTGCGCTATTTTATAGCTGCCATCGGGCTTGAGATAATAACAGAGCTGATTTTTGAGCACCGAATGAAGCCAATTCCATAATGAGCAAAAGAGAGTACAGCCCGCTTCCGAGCTGTACTCTCTTTATATTGTATGAGATCATATCTTCATGCAGACATCCCATGCGCGCCAGATGACGGTGCGCAGGTTGCCGATGGAGACGCAGTCGCCGACGCGGTGGACGTTGCGGGATTTCTCGCCCACGGGAGTGGGAACGAAGCCGATGCCGTTGATGACGGCGTCGCACTCAATGTCGAAGGTCTCACCGGTCTTGACGTTCTTGACGGTGACGGAACCGTCGCGGATCTCGGTGAGGGTGGAGTTGAGGTACACGGGAACCTTGTGGTACTCCATTGCATCACGCAGGAAGGAGGTGTTGGCAAGGCAGGTCGCCTGTGCGGCAACAAGGTCATCACCGTACTCGACAATGATGGGGTGCTTGCCGAAGTTGTAAACGAGGTCGTAAGCCGCTTCGCAGGAGGACTGACCGCCGCCCAGGAACAGGATCTTATCGCCTTCGACAGACTTCTCACGGAGAAGCTCGGTGAAGTTATGGGTCTTGTTGAAGCCGGGGATGCCGGGCATGGTTCTGGGAACGGAACCGGTGGCGACGATGATCTCGTCAAAGCTTCTCTTAAGAGTGCCGAGGTCGTTGACTTCGGTGTTGTAGCGGACTTCGATGCCGGCCTTTTCCATTTCCTTCTTGTACCATACAATGAGATCCTTGTCGTTCTCTTTGAAGGTCATGGCGGAAGCGGTGAGGAACAGACCGCCGAGCTCATTGGTCTTCTCAAACAGGACGGGGTTGTGGCCTCTCTTCTTGAGAACGAGGCAGCATTCCATACCGCCGATGCCGCCGCCGATAACTGCGACCTTCTTGGGGTTCTTGGTGGGAACGATCTTGTAGCGGAGATGCTGCATGGTGGGAGGAGTCAGAGCGCAGCGGGCGAGGTGCATGGAGTCTTCCATGTTCTGAATGTTTGCGGTGCCCTTGTACTTTGCAAAGTTGAAGCAGCCGTTGTGGCAGCGGATGCAGGGCTTGATCTCGTCTTCGCGGCCTTCCCTGATCTTGGTGACCCACTCGGGATCGACCAGATTCTGACGGGCGATAGCGACAGCCTGCAGACGGCCGGCGGCGATCTCCTCAGCGGCCTTGACAGGATCCATACGGCCTGCGCAGACACAGGGAGCATTGGTGAACTTCTGGATATGCTCAACATACTCAAGATTGCAGTTGTCGGGCATATACTGTGGCGGGTGAGCCCAGTACCATGCGTCGTAGGTGCCGTTGTCGCAGTTGAACATGGCGTAGCCGGCATCCTCAAGGTACTTGATGGCTTTTTCGGACTCTTCCATATCGCGGCCGAATTCCTCGAAATCGGTCTCGTAAGGCATAGCGCCCTTGCCCCAGCCCTTGGTCTTGGAGACGATAGAGTAACGCAGAGATACAGGGAAGTCATCGCCTGCATAATTGTGGATGCACTGAACGATCTCCACGGGGAAACGGAAACGGTTCTCAAAGCTTCCGCCGTACTCGTCGGTACGGAAGTTCCAGTTCTTCATGGTGAACTGGTCGAGCAGATAGCCTTCGTGAACAGCGTGGATCTCAACGCCGTCAACGCCTGCGTCACGCAGGAGCTTTGCGGTCTTACCGAAGGCTTCGACCATTTCGTGGATCTCATCCTTCGTCATGGGACGGGAGGAGAGCTCTTCATACCAGCGGTTCGGAGTTTCGGATGCGGATGCGCAGCAGTACTCAACATCCAGGAAGGGGGATGCGATCTTGCCCAGAGTCTTGTTCTTGAGCAGCGTGACCATCATGCCGTTAATGGCCATGGAACGGCCGAAGCCTGCCGCCAACTGGATGAACAGCTTGCCGCCGGTCTTGTGGTACTCTTCCATAAAGGGCTTGAGTTCACGGAACATCTGCTTGTTCTGATAGAGCCAGCGCTTGCCCATGGTATCACGGACGCACTGCATACCGGGGAGGACAAGACCTACGCCGTCCTTTGCTCTGGTGAGCAGATGATATGCGGCTTCCTTGTCAAAATGGCAGGGTTCGAGCCAGCCGAAAAGGGAGGTACCGCCCATGGAGCACTGCACGATGCGGTTGGGGATCTCAACATTGCCGATTTTCCACGGCGTAAAGAGTGCGTTGTACTTTTCGTTCAATCAATTCGCTTCCTTTCATATTTATCGGATATTCGTTGGAAAATATGTCTCCTGCGTCAGACATTGCTTACTGTTTGCTGACAGAAATGTATCTGTCCGATAAACTTCTGTCAGCAAACAGCGCAGCCACAAGATTAAGAACAGTATAACTCATTGTTAACAAAAAATCAATCACAAGCTTAAACAAAATTACAGGTTTGTGACTTTTCATCAGCCTTTCGGTTTATTTTTGTCTAATTCCTCCAAATAGCTCACGCATTTATTCAAATTATTTGAAGCTTTCCCGATTTTACCGGTAATTTATACCGTTTCGGTTGTTTTCATCTAAGCATGATCGGATCGAAACACGGTATTTTTTTCGTTGACTTTAATTACCTGTTGGTGTATCCTGATATATGGAGAAAGTTGCAGTCAGCGGAAGGTTGTGCGCAAATGAAGAAACAGTTTTTTGCTCCCGGAAGAATGGAGCTTGCAGGAAATCATACAGATCATCAAAACGGCAGAGTTCTGGCCGGCGCTTTGGACAGCGGCATTTTTGCGCAGGTCGAGGCAAACGGGACAGATTTGATACGGATCCATTCCTCCGGATTCAAGCCTTTTGAAGTGCGTATACCGAGAATCGGTGTCCGTACCGAGGATTTTGGGACTTCCAAGGCTCTTGTCTGCGGCATGGTATGCGGTTTTCAGGATCTCGGACTGTCCGTGGGCGGCTTTGACGCGGTTATGAAAAGCAGTCTTCCCACCGGCGGAGGCTTAAGTTCATCGGCTGCTTTTTCCGTGCTGATCGGCAGAATCCTCAATGAGCTTTTCAACGACTCTCAGGTGCAGCCTATTGTCATTGCCCGCACAGCTCAGGAGGCTGAAAACAGATATTTCGGAAAACCCTGCGGCCTGCAGGCTCAGCTCACCATCGCCCTCGGCAAGACCGTATATATTGATTTCAAATCCTTTGAAATCGAGCCTGTCAAAGCAGATTTTGCCGCGATGGGTCTTACTATGTGTCTCGCGGAGACCGGTGGGAGCCATGCGGGGCTGGATACCTCCTACGCACGTATCCCGGCCGATATGATCTACATAGCCAACCTCTTTGATAAGGGCGTTCTGGGCGACGTCGATCCGGAGGAATTCCGCAGCAAGGGCTGGGATCCCTCGAGCCGTCCTGTTCGCCGCGCCACGCATTTCTTTGATGAAAACGAACGTGTGCCGAAGATGCGCGACGCACTGAAAAGAAATGACGGTGAGACCTATATGCGCCTTATGAACGAGTCCGGGCGCTCCTCGGAAAATCTTCTGACAAACATATACACCGCTGTGACCGATGACACCAAGCTCACCGAGGGTTTAAGTCTCAGCGCAAAGCTTTTGGAAGGCAAAGGCGCATGGCGTGTTCACGGCGGCGGTTTCGCCGGATGTGTGCAGGCGCTTATGCCCACCGATTATTATCCCAGCTACAAGCAGGAAATGGAAAAGCGTTTCGGCGAAGGCTCCTGCCGGAGAATGAAAATAGTTTGAAAAAAGGTATCATACAAAGTACCGTAAAACCGCCGAATACTAAAGGCACTGAAAAAGTCAGATCTGCATAGGCAGGTCTGACTTTTTTATATGGAGAGATTATTGAGATCATGTGAAAAACAACGTCAGCGTAATCTATAAGACTCAGCCTTCCATGATATGCAGCGCGCGGATCTCCCGGTTTTCAATACGCTCCTGTACCTCAAAGGCGTGCATCTCCATGTAGTCGGAGGAGCTGTCAGTGAGTTTCTGTGCTTTCAGCTCTTTTATAACGTTTGCGCAGATATCCTCAATAAGCTGTGCTTTGAGCTTTGCCTCGTTCTCACCGGTGAGGACAGCTTCAAGGGGATACGCCATATCCGAAAGCTTTGAAAGCTCTCTCAATCTTCGGAAGAGCCATTTATAATACGGCGCGTGTGCTCGGTTCAGAAGAAAAATCATTTCGGCGGTACTGCGTACAAATTCGTCCGCCGCAAGCTGGGCGCCCGCCGTTTCTCCGTGCTTTATACAGCGCAGATAATTATACTGTCCGGACTGTGCCATGGAGACCGCCCGGGCAGCTATTTTTTTCTTCCGCACATCCTCCGGCATTCCGTACAGAAGCTGCTGACGGATCGCGGAAAACTCGCCGAGATCGTCCCGCCAGACCTGCCCGTTGGTCGCCTCGGCGAGAGCGTAGGACGGGATCGCCAACCACTGCTGCCAGGAAGCCGGTGCTCCGCCGCTGCCGGTATAGCGCCGATAGAAAAGAGTTGTCCGCTGTACGCCCTTTGATCTTTCACTCATCGCGCTTTTTTCGCTGCTCTTCCCTTCCGGCAGAATACTGCGGTATGCCCTTGCAAGCCGCGGAGCGATTTTATCGCTGTCCCCGTCCGAGAGCCACAGGCAGAAGCCGGGGGAAAAATCATGGTCGCGGGAAAAACCGTCGTCATAGCCGAAGCATTCCGATCCGTGGCCGACGAGTCCCACGGCAATACGGCCTTCGGCTTCCGGGAATTCGCGCCGTATCATCTCTTCGCCCTTTTCCTCATAGAGCTTTTTTGCTTCCTCTAAACCTTTCACTCGTACTTCTCCCGTTCGTATATCTCCTGCCCGCGCTTTTTAAGCTCCATCGAGTAGAGAAAATACCCGAAATGATCAAAAGTCGGAACGCATTTGGAGATCGTAAAGGCGTGGTAGGCGTCCCGCGGCAGGCCGGGTGTGTTGAGCGCTTCCCACGCCCTTTCCATACACTTTCCGATGTTTTCATTCTCCGGATCGCGCCGGTCGTACAGCTCCGCCATATTGCACAGCGTCACGGCAAGCTCGTTTTCCGGATGCCTGCAGCTTTCCAGAACCTTCATGGCCAGCCGGAAATATGTGAGTGCCGCTTCATCGTCCCCACTGTCCCGATAAGAAAGCGCCATGTTGTTATAAAGTCCCGCAAAGCGATAGTCTTTGGGATCGAGTCTGTCTGCATAGACCTTCGCCGCATGGCTGAAAAGCGGGATAGATTCTTTTGCAAGTCCGAAACAGTTCATCGTCGTGGCGGCATTGATGATCACGGTCGCGCCTGAGACAGTATAGCCGAGACGGTGCTCCCGAAGGACGGCAAGCGCGCTTTCGACCACCGCAAGCCCTTTTTCACCGCTGCGGCTTCTTCGGTACTGCCCCAGAAGCTCATTTAAAAAGGAAAGTTCTGCCCGCCAGTCCCCGACACGGCGGGCTTCCTCTGTCCGGCGCTCCAGAAACTTTTCTCCTTCCTTTTCACGGCCGGAGGCGTTGAACCTATCCCGTTCTTTTATGACAGAGGGTACATCCAGCGGATGATCCGTCGGTGCGGCATCCGGTATCCCGGTATATTCAGAGCTGTCAAAGCAGCAGAAATCATTGCGGGTCATTTCGGCCTCCCGGTTTTTTCATAAACTATCCGCTGGGCGCATTCAACTTATTCTGAAAAGCCGGAAGCTATCCGGTGAATACACCTCGTTGATATACGCTCCCTCGGGCCAGTCCACACCGGAGGAATAGAGTCCCACGACGGTCCCGTCATAGCCGTCGGGGATCTCGATCTCCCACAGGCAGCTATATATGATTTCTCTGCGGCCGCTGTCGCTTGTGTACCAGTCGCTCCACGCCCCGGTGCGTTTATAGCGGCATTCCTTTTCCTCATCCCCGCAGATCACCGTATAGGCGGTATACCCGTCCGCGTCCAGGCGCTCTGTTGTTCCGCGTCTGGTAAGGTCATAGAAATCCTCGCACAGCGCCATCACCTTTACCCCGTTTTTATGGGCGTTATCGTCGAAAAAGGTCGCCTGCATGATGACATAGCGCCACTCATAGCCTTCTCTCGCCGGATGGGCGCTGTCTGCCGGGAGGACGCCGAAATCCGTAACGGAAAGCTCACCCGTGGTACTCAGCGCGCTCATCTCACCGGTCTTTGTTGTGAAGGGATAAACCTCATTATAGGCCATATTCGGCTCGATCCCGTATTCTTCAAAGTCTGCTTTTCTCTCTGCATTCTGAACGGTGCTCTCCTGTGTGACCGCAGCAGTCGGCACGCTTTTTCCGAGCGCGGCACGTTCCTCGCTGTCGTCTACCGCGCCGCAGCGGGAGCAGATCAGGATTCCCGCGTCTGCCTGCCAGTCGTGTCCCGCTGCCTCACCGCGCGTCTCGCCGCAGTTCAGGCAGTATGACGCCTCGGTGCAGCTCGCCTCCGTCCATTGATGAACGATGCAGCATCCGTTCAGACACAGCAGCGCAGATATAAGCAGGATAAATACACTTATCTTTTTCAACTCTTTTTCTCCGATATTAACAGAATCATTTACAGTATACATTACTTTGCCGCAAAAAGACAGCCCCGGAGGGCATAATGACCGAAATTTTATGCATTAAGGAAACGATGAGCCGTTCAGCTTCGGCATCCTGCGGTTCCGCTTTGTTTCCATTCCGGAGCCATCTCCGTAATGCTGATTTCCCCGCAATAAATGAAATCGGCCGGTTCATAAAGATTCACCCGCTGCAAGATACTGTATTTTCACTGTTTTTTGTTGAAATCACATAAAAAGAATGCTATTATGCTAAGGGCTGATGATTTCTGTTAGATTTAGGGAGGGATCAGAATTGCTGAAGGAAAGCAAAGTACGCAACAAAGCTTTAGACAGTCTGAAATTATTCGCAGCTTTTATTGTTTTTTCCACTCATTTCTGGGATTTTTATGATGCTTCCGTATTTCATCTGTATTGGGAGTTTCCTACCAGTATAGTATTAGGCGGACTTAACGGGAAATTCGGTGTTGCATTATTCGGTGTGCTTGTAGGATATTTTGCCCTGTCGGAAGGTTCCAAAAACACAAAAAGTATCACCGAGTATTCCGTAAAACGCTATGTTTACTTTTTAGTTTCCTGCATTCTCGTCAATCTCATTTATATCATCATGAAAGGCTACCCTATATACCTTGCATTCATTCATTCGTTTTCTCTGAGCGGAGACATATTTAGTGCATTCTGGTGTATTCCTTCTTTTATGATCGCTTCCGTTATCTGCTTCATTTTCGGCAAATTAAAGATCCCGTTTGCGGATTGCCTTGTAATAAGCATTCTCCTTGTTTTATGCGGTTATCTTTGGACCGGAATATGTACGCTCGGCGGCAGTCTCATCTGGTTTCTGATGGATAAAACCGTTTTCAAAAAAACTTATGTTCTGATCATAATGTATCTCGCCGCTCACGTACTTATTCGATTGGAAGAAAGTCTTTTTGCTTATTTCATTTACGGATTATGCGCTGTGGTCTTCGTAATTCTGTGTAATAATGTACACTGGCTGAACAGAATCCTTTCCAATCCCGTCACTTCATCTTTGGGTAAAAATTCCATTTCCATTTATCTGATACACGAAGTCGTGTACCTGATCGCAGGTCGGATGCTTATCGATTATTTTTCCTCCAAAGGGCTCAGTGTAAATGCGGTCAACGTTATTTCATGGCTCGCCTCCTGGATAATCATCTGTCTTCTGTCCTATCCCATGACAGCATTTATCCGGTTTATAATGAAGAAATTCTCAGAGCTTTATGATGCGGTAAAAAAGCGCTTCCCTGCGGATACTGTTCTCCCGTAAAAGACACCTTTGGCATACTTTCTGTTTCAGTGCTTCACAGCAAAAAAACACCCTCGAAAGGGTGTTTTTTGCCGGAGCACATCCCTGTGGCGGGAGAAATTATTTAAGCACGTTTCCGAGCACTTCTGCGGCCTTGGAAGCGAAATTGGCAGCTTTATCGGCAGCCTTGTCGAAGGCGAGATCAACGGCGAAGTATCTCTCGAGAAGTCCTGCGAAAGCCTTGCCGTGGCGGGCCTCGTCGCGCGCCATCTCATGAACGGTATCGTGGATCGCATCCAGACCGTACTGCTTTGCAAGCGCTGCAAGCTCGGTCTTGCCGGCGGTCGCGCCGTTTTCGGCCTCAACGCGCATCTGGAGATTCTTCATGGTTGAGTCGGTGACTACATCGCCGAGCAGCTCTGCGAACTTAGCGGCGTGCTCCGCTTCTTCCAGACCGGCCTTCTCCCAGTACATACCGATCTCGGGATAACCCTCACGGTGGGCAACGCGTGCCATGGCCAGATACATACCGACCTCTGTGCACTCGCCCATAAAGTTTGCATTCAGACCCTCAAGGATCTTTGCCTGTACATCCTCGGGAACGTCCTTGCCGAACTTCTTGCCGACGCCGACAACGTGCTCTGCAGCCCATGCCATCTCACCCTGCTGCTCGATGAACTTGGAGCCGGGAACCTTGCACTGGGGGCAGGCCTCGGGAGGGGTCTCGCCTTCCCAAACATAACCGCAGACGGGGCAGGTCCATTTCTTCATAAAATAAATCCTCCATAAAAAGTAATAATATATATTTTCATTGCTCAGGCAATAAAAAACGATGAAATTACGTGTCCCGGCAATCGCCGCAGATTCCTTTTACGGTGAGCATAAAGGACTGCGCCTTGCAGTCAAAGCCGCGCATCATATCGCCGATCAGCTTTTCGGTGTATTCGTTGAGCTCCATATCCGTAACCCGGTGACAGCGTGTGCAGACAAAGTGAATATGCGGGTCAAGGCGGGCGTCATAGCGTTCCTGTCCCTCCACCTTCTCCACGCGGATGATAAGCCCCTCCTCCTCCAAAACGGAGAGATTGCGGTACACCGTGCCGAGACTCAGCTCCGGAAAATCGTTCTTAAGACGGTTGAAGATCATTTCCGCCGTGGGGTGTTCACGGTCGGCGCAGAGAAGGTCATAAATAGCCTGTCTTTTTTTGCTGGTTATACGTCTGTTTTCCATTGGGTCCTCAAAATTAAGAATAATTCTTATTGTTGTTCCCAGTGTAGCATAGTTTTCCTTTTTTGTAAAGAGGGAAAAGCTCTGAACGCTTTCGGCTTACGCACGAACGGGATATCCGATTCTCTGAATTCGGGGCTTCCCCTTTGAGGAAGCCCGGGGGTTACTCTTCGTTTTCCTTTTTCTTTGCAAGATCGTTTGTGTCAATGGAGTCTTTGAAAACGTAAAAGCGGTCGTAAAGATATTCGGTGACAAGGTTGAGCGCCATGTTGAGACCGGTGACGAGGTATTCGTTCCAGCCGCAGCTCTCCGCCAGATAGTTGCCGAGGATCGTTGTTACCGGGGTAAAAACGCAGTAGAAAGCAAATACCTTGAGCATCGCCAGAGGCACATTGTTTGCCGACTGAAAGGTGTAGCGGCGGTTGAGCGTAAAATTCCACACCACGCTGCATATAAGGGCAATGAGATAGCACGGCCAGTAGGGCCATTTGATAAGCTCATTGAGAAGGGAGAAAACGGCGATCTCAATAACGCCCGCGGAAACGGAGAGAAGCGCAAATTTTATCGTGCGCAGTAATTCCTTATTCTTCATCCTTTCACCTCATTTACTCGTAAATCTTTTGCTGTTGGCAATCTTATAAGCGTCCGACAGGCCCTTGTAAATATTCTTATAATCAATGAAGAGCTTGTCGTATATCTCCTTGTTGGCGGGGTCGGGATTATAGGTCTTCTCCACCTTCACAAAGTCTTTCACCGCTTCAAAGCCGCTGAGATGTCCAAGACCTATCATCGCCACCACCGCGGCGCCGAGTGCGCCGGAATTGCGCGGATTTTTCACAACGTCGATGCGCTTGCCTGTAATGTCCGCAATAATCTGCATCCATGCGTCCGTGAGGGCGCCGCCGCCGATGATACGCACGGGCTTGCAGTCAAAACCGTAGTCCGCCTTGTAATTCTCCATGATCCAGCGGAGATTGTAGCCGATGCCTTCATAGACCGCCTTCATCATATGCTCACGGGTGTGATCCATGGAGATGTTGAAAAGCGTGGCGCGGGTCGTGGTGGAACTGACCGGACAGCGCTCGCCCAGCATCCACGGCGTACACACAAGATGATCGCTCCCCGGGGCGATATCCTTTATTTTCTCGTTCATGTACTCGAAGATCCCATCGCCGAGCTCTTCCTTTTCTCGGGCGAAAAACTGCTCCTGCAGCCATTGGATGTTTGCGCCCGCCGATTCGGTGATACCCGCGATCAGCAGAGAATCCTTGTCTGCCGACTGGATGGGAGCCGCGCCGTGCAGAAATTTGTCGTGCTTTTTCGTGGCAACGGCGACCCATGCGGAGGTACCGAGGTAAATATGCGCATCCCCCTCCTGCACCATGCCCGCGCCGACAGCCGCCGCCTGCACATCGTCACAGCCGCCGAAAACCGGGGTATCGGGCAAAAGTCCCATCTTTGCCGCCGCGTCCGGGAGAAGACCGCCGACAAGGTCGGTAGAGCACACAAGCTCCGGGAGCTTGTCCATGTCGAGGCCGATGAGCTTCAGTACACTCATCCACTGCTTCGTCTTGAGGTCGAGCGCAAAGGAGGACGCACCGGAGATCTCGCCCACCATTTTCCCGGTACACATATATTTCATAAAGCCGTTGACGTCAAGAATCTTATAAGTGTCCTTCCAGATGTCGGGGCGCTCCTCTTTCAGCCAGAAAACCTTGGCGAGCACGTCTTTCCCCATGATGGGCGTTCCGGAAAACAGGGTGAAGATCCGCTTGCCTCCGACCTTGTTCATGATCGCCGCCGCCTGTTTTTCGGCTCTGCCGTCGACCCAGGTGATGTTGCGGTAGAGGATGTTGCCCTCCTGATCCAGCGGGATAATGCCCTGCGCCTGCGTGGAGAAAATGACCGCCTTGACATCGCGCGGGTCGATATGCTGCTCATCCATGATGCGCTTGGATGCTTTGCAGGATTTTTCCCAGTAATCCATCGGCTCCTGCTCCACCCACGCGGGGGCGGGGTAATAGGTAGGATAAGCCTCGCTCGCGGTGGCGATGATGTTCCCCTCAAAATCCACCAGCACCGCCTTGTCGCTGCTCGTACCGAGGTCATGCGCCATGATGTAGTTCAAAAAAACAACTCCTTTCGGAAAATCTGCCGATTTTATCTGAATTGATTATAGTATTTTTTGTTGACATTGGCAAGGATTTGTTGTATCTTATTTTTAAGACGTGAACAGGAATTCACGAGAAGGAGGATTTTCCATGGCATATAACGGATTTGCAATTGACGAATATCTTGATGCCGCGGCCGTCACGGCGGAGCTGGACGAGCTTATCAAAAAGCCCATCTACTCCATCAAACCGACCGCACTCAAGGATTACTGTGAAAATTATTTTGATAAAAAGTGCGCGAAATCCAAAGAAATGATCAACGAGGCGAAAAACTACATTCCCGGCGGGGTACAGCACAATCTCGCCTTCAACTATCCCTTCCCCATCGTCATCACCAAGGCCGAAGGCAACAAGCTCTACGATCTGGACGGCAATTGGTACTACGATCTCCTGCAGGCAGGCGGTCCCACCATCATCGGCAGTAACGACCCGGTCGTGCGCGACGCGGTGATCGATTTGCTCAATACCTGCGGTCCCTCCACCGGTCTTTTCCATGAATACGAATACAAGCTGGCAAAAAAAATAAGTGACTGCGTACCGAGCGTCGATATGTTCCGTATGCTCGGCTCCGGTACGGAGGCTTGTATGTGTGCTCTGCGTGTGGCGCGTCTCAAGACCGGGCACAAAAACGTGCTCAAAATGGGCGGCGCTTATCACGGCTGGTCGGATCAGATCGCCTACGGTATGCGCATTCCCGGCACCAAAGGGATGCAGAGCCCCGGCGTACCCAGCTTTGTCTTCAAACACACGGATGAGTTCTTCCCCAACGATCTTGAAGACCTCGAACGTAAGCTGAAACGCAACGAGCATAACGGCGGCACCGCGGCTGTTTACATTGAACCCATCGGTCCCGAGAGCGGTACACGCCCGGTTTCCAAGGAATTTGTCAAGGGCTGCGAAGAACTGGCGCACAAATACGGCGCATTGCTCGTCTGCGATGAAGTCGTCTCCGGCTTCCGTATCGGTCTGAGCGGTGCGCAGGGCTACTTCGGCATTGACCCCGACCTCACCGTTTTCGGCAAGATCATCGCAGGCGGCTATCCCGGCGCGGGCGGCGTCGGCGGACATAAGGACGTTATGGCGCACCTCGGCGCGGGACTGGACAGCTCCGGCAAGAAGGTCAAGAAGGCGATGTGCGGCGGCACCATGGCGGCCACTCCCATCTCCTGTGTCGCAGGCTACACCGTGATCTGCGAGATCGAAAAGCGCAACGCCTGTGAGACTGCGGGACGCATGGGTGACAGACTCACCAAAGGTCTGCAGGGACTTATCAAAAAATACAACCTGCCCTTTGTGGCGTTCAACACCGGTTCCATCTGCCATCTCGACAGTGTCGGCACGATGCACTATAAGATCGACTGGGCAAGGCCCTGGCAGATCCCCGGCGTTCTCAAGCAGACCGACAAACGCAAAGCAGAGATGCAGCACATGGGCGCAGCTTACATGGCGGAAGGTCTCGTCACTCTCGCCGGCTCGCGTCTCTACACCAGCGCGGCTTACACCGAAGAGGACATTGACGATTGTTTGAGCCGCTTCGAGAGAGTCTTTGCCAACTGCGGGAAAGTAAAATAATAAAAAGATATAGAGGACGGCGAAAACCGTCCTCTTTTGAGGTGAACAAATGTTTTACAGCGAAAATGAAGCCCGAAAGCGGATCATAGAGGCAGGTCACGTGCTCCTTGAAAAAAAGCTGATTGCCCGTACCTGGGGCAATATCAGCGCAAGGATCGGCGAAAGCGAATTCATCATCACCCCCAGCGGCAGAGCCTATGATACTCTCACTCCCGAAGAGCTTGTAAAGGTGAAGATCGACGATTTAAGCTATGAGGGCGATATCAAGCCCAGCAGTGAAAAGGGCGCCCATGCCGTCGGCTATGCGCTCAGAAATGACGTGAATTTCATTATCCACACCCATCAGTTTTACGCCTCCGCGATCTGCGCCGAGGAAAAGGATACCGATTTTGCTCCCTGCGCCGCCTACGGTCTGCCCGGAACAAAAAAGCTCACCGGAAATATCCGGAGAGCCGTCGCGGATAACCCGGGCAAAAAAGCGTTTCTTCTGGCAAAGCACGGCGCATTGTGTCTTGGTCGGGATATGGAAGAAGCCTTTGCAGAGGTCGACCGGCTCGAAGAAAACTGCAAAGCCCTTTTTGAAAAGCGTGTCACACTCTCCGACAGAAAGGTCAGCTCCGGAACGCTCTTCGCTCTTGACAGGCTCTACGGCAGTGTCCTGCGTGATACTGACAGCACGGTCATGACGGTCTGTACCCAATACGGAACATTAAAAGCCTACCTTGACGATTTTGCCCAGATGGTCGGCCCGGACGCGAAAACTGTGCTGGCGGACAAAAATATGGCTGTCAGAGCACTCAAAGGACGAAACGCCGTTCTTCTCCATAACGAGGGTGCTCTGTGTGTAGCGGACAGTGCGGATGACGCCGAAGCCGTCTCCACGATATTGCGCAAAAACTGCGCCGCCGCACTTTATGTGCAGGGAAAGCAGCCCATGGGATTTATGGATGCGAAGCTGCAAAGAACGGTTTATCGGCTGAAATACTCCAAGCTTAAAGGGAAGAAATAAGGATGCTGAAAAAACTTTCCCCCGAAAAGCAGCAGGAGATCATTGACTGCGCGGTGCATGAGTTTGCCGACAGAGGACTTAAAGACGCCAAGCTCGGCAACATTGCCAAAGCCGCCGGGATCAGTGTGGGTGTACTCTACAAGTATTATGAGGATAAAAACGCGCTTTTTCTCGCCTGTGTACGCTATGTGACCGGGAAGCTTGAAGAATTTCTCGGGGAGCTTCTTTCCCACGAGGATAAGCCGCTCAACTACGCCCGGGCACTGATCAAAGAATTGCAGGCATATTCCAGCCGACACGGCGAGTACATCCGGCTTTACCATGTCACGACCTGCACCTCGGATTACGCGGAGGAAGTGGCCAAAGAGATCGAAGGTTACCGTTCGGAGGTCTATGTCCGTTTCATCGCGCAGGCGCAGCAGAAAGGTCTTGTGCGCGGCGACCTCGACCCGGGTCTGTTTGCGTTTTTCTTTGACAGTCTTCTGACCGTGATGCAGTTTTCCTATTCCTGCCCTTATTACACCGAGCGGATGAAGCTTTACGCCGGGGCGGACATCCTCGAGCGCGATGTATATGTCGCCGAACAGCTCCTGCGCTTCCTCGAATCCGCGTTCACGCTGGAGCAGAAGGATATTGTCCACAGCAGCGTATGATCCGATACGTAAAAGAGCCTCCCGAAAAACGGGAGGCTCAAACTATCTTATTATACTTTATCTTCCGTCCACGTAGAAGTATCTGGAAACATCGTGCATATACACGTCATAGTAAACCGTGTGGAAGTTGTTGTTTCTGTCGACCACGGCGATGGAGTCAAAGTTGACGGGCTTTTTAAATTCGAAGGTGTAACTCTCGGCTTCGCCGGCCTTTTCTTTGTGCATGGTATAGTCGCCGACCTTCTTCCAATCCAGACTTCCGCGCTTTACATAGACATCCCATTCGCGGAAGGGATTGCCGTTATACTGGGTGATCGTGGTATCCAGCGTGAAACCGACACACTTCCGGATCGGCGTATCCAGACGGAAAACGTCCGTATAAACGCCGTGGAAGCAGGTTCCGCGCTCGCCGTCCCACTCACCGGACAGGTCGTCGACTCTGGTGGTAAAGCCGGAATAGAATGCTTCATCACCCATAACGCCTTTGAGTTCTCCGCAGTTTTCGAACGCACTGCCCTTGAATTCGGCAGTCTTGGCACTGGGTATATTAACGGTCGTGAGATCCGGACAGTCGGCAAAGGCACGCTCGCCGATGCTCTCAACGCTCTTAGGCAGGCTGATGCACACAAGCCCGTCTTTTTCCGCAAAGGCATTATCGCCGATCGCAACGACCTTCTTGCCTTCGATCTCTTCGGGGATCACGATCTCCTCCGGGATATCCGTCAGGTAGCCGGTAATGGTCAGCTTGCCGTCTTCTTCGGTATAGCTGAACGGGCAGAGAGGTTCGCCCTCGGTCTCGCCGCACACGGTGCAGGTCTTGGGTGCTTTATAGGTCGCATCGACCCACTGATGTCCGCGGGCTTTCTCAAGAACTTCACCGCAGACAGTACATACACCGTCTTCCGTGCAGGTCGCTTCGGTGGGAGTATGACCTAACGCTTCTCCCTCGGTCTCGCCGCACACGGTGCAGGTCTTCGGCTCCGTGCAGGTCGCGTCCTTCCAGCTATGGTCAAGCGCTTTGCCCTCGGTCTCGCCGCACACGGTGCAGGTCTTCGGCTCCGTGCAGGTCGCGTCCTTCCAGCTATGGCCAAGCGCTTTGCCCTCGGTCTCACCGCAGACGGTGCAGGTCTTTGCCTCCGTGCAGGTCGCGTCCTTCCAGCTATGGCCAAGCGCTTTGCCCTCGGTCTCGCCGCAGACGGTGCAGGTCTTTGCCTCCGTGCAGGTCGCGTCCTTCCAGCTATGACCAAGCGCTTTGCCCTCGGTCTCACCGCAGACGGTGCAGGTCTTTGCCTCCGTGCAGGTCGCGTTCTTCCAGCTATGGTCAAGCGCTTTTCCCTCGGTCTCGCCGCAGACGGTGCAGGTCTTTGCCTCCGTGCAGGTCGCGTCCTTCCAGCTATGGCCAAGCGCTTTGCC
>JAZLGK010000157.1:0-8899 GCA_045616265.1 Candidatus Limivicinus sp.
TGCTCCGCACCTGAAAAGCCGGATTTTTTTGGCAGGACAAGGCAAATCGCCGCAGGAATACTTTGTGTATTTCAAGGCGATTTAACACAGTACTGTCGGAAAAAGACGCTTTTCAGGCTGTAAATCCCTATGGTGAACCGCCTAATGGGCATTTTTTTCAGATATTTTCCGGGTCAATGATCCGGACTTCTTTCCCGAGGCTTTTCGCATACCGGACGGTAAAAGCCGTACCGCCTTTTTTGCATCCGTTATATACCGCAAGCAGGACATCCGAGTTGTCTATAAGATACCGGTTGCGCTCAAACATACAGGAAGGCGTATAGTGCCGGCGGATATACACCGTTTCATCACACTCGGCAAGGATATTGAAGTATCTTTCTCTCTGCTCCGCGCTCCATTTGTCGGCCTGCGTTTCACAGGGAATAACCGCTGTCAGTTTGATTTCCGGATCGCTTTTCCGAAAGCCGAGGACGATTTCCGCAGCCCATATATCCGCACCCAACGCCATACCGCTGAGAAAATTCTTTACCCCGCCGCTGATGAGCTCACCGATCTTCAGAGCCATCAGCAGTTTTATTTTAAGGCAGTCCGGGTGCTCCTCATCAAAACCGAATCGGTAAAGCGAAGGCCGATGACCCGTAAAAGCGCATGATTGTTTTTTATCTATCATATCTGTCCCTCTGTATAAAATCATTTATTATTCACTTACTATATAGTACCTTATCTTATAGTAAATTACCGGAAAGCAGATTACTTAATAGTAAGTTATAAAACGTGGATTTATTATATATAATCAAATCAGTGATGTAAAGGGGGCATATATTATGGATTACGGTTTTTTGACTTTTAATATTGAAGCGATTCTTAAAGAACGCGGCATCTCGAAAAACATGATCTGTAAGGAGCTGGATATTCCGAGAGCTAATTTCAACCGGTATTGCCGCAACAGTTTTCAGCGTTTGGATGCTTCTCTGATCTGCAAGCTCTGCGCATATCTTGATATAGAAGTCGGCGAACTTTTAACATATCACAAGTCTTAATAATCAGCTCATTCGTCGGAAAATGCTGACAGGTGGTGTTATTATGCACGAGAAGAAAGACCTCAATATTGAAATCGGAAAAAGGATAAAAAATGCGAGGGAAGCTGCCGGACTGGAAGGTCTGTCCGAAAAACAATTTGAAATTGTGAAGAACATCATCAATAATGTTTTAGAGGCTTTTTCAGCGGGGAAATAATATATTGCCATGATCAGTTTTGAACCCTTATTCAGAACAATGAAAGAAAAACATATTTCATCCTACAAGCTGTCGCAGATGGGCTTTTCGCGGGCAACCTACTATTCCATCAAACAAGGAAACAGTATTTCAACAAACACGGTTGATCAATTATGTGCCCTTTTGAAATGCAATGTAAGCGACATCATTGAATTTACGGATGATACTATCGAAAACTGACAGATAAAATTAAAGGCAGCTCATTCGTTGGAATGGGCTGTTTTTATTGCTCATTGTTTCGTTGAAGGGAAAATGTGTGAAACGCAGAATGATTCGCTTTTTTGTGAAAAACCGTTTGACATTCGCTCATAAAATGTGCATAATAATGAGTAATTTACCGGAGCTATACGGATATGGTTCTGAAAAGAAGAATCGCCGCTTTCCCTGCGAGCGGAAAGCCGATGCGGGAAAAACCTCTCATAGTGAAAGAAAGCGGTCTTTCGGGGTATGTTTTCGGAAGACCGCCGTATTTATAGTATACAGATAAACAATGATGCAGAAGATCGTCCGTCCGCTTCTGGACTGGTACAAATTGAATGCCCGCCCTTTGCCGTGGCGGGAGAATATTACGCCCTACAAGGTCTGGGTCTCGGAGATCATGCTCCAGCAGACGCGCATCGAGGCGGCAAGGGACTACTATACGCGCTTTATGGAGACCTTCCCCGATGTGGAGACGCTGGCAGAGGCCGACCCTGAGCAGGTCCTGAAGCTCTGGGAGGGGCTGGGCTACTATTCCCGCGCCCGGAATCTGCATAAGTGTGCACAGAAGATATGGGAAGACTATGGCGGAATCTTTCCGGACAGCGCCGAGGAGCTGAAAAAACTCCCCGGGATCGGGGATTATACGGCCGGGGCTATTGCGTCCCTTGCGTTCAACAAACCGGAAAGCGCCGTGGACGGGAATGTACTTCGCGTTTACGCCCGGTTAAACCGCTGTGCGGATAACGTCGGCGACGGGAAGGTGAAAAGCCGTGTCCGCGAGGAGCTGCGCGCTTTGTATCCGAAAGGGGAATGCGCCGCTTTTACGAGCGCGTGGATGGAACTCGGGGAGACAGTCTGTACACCCGGGACGCCGGACTGTGCATCTTGCCCTCTTGCATCTTTCTGCAAGGCTCACGGAGCGGGGGAAGAGACGGCCTACCCGTGTCTGCCGCCGAAAAAACCCCGGCGGATCGAGCAGAGGCGCGTGCTGCTTCTGCTCTGCGGCGAAAGATGCGCCGTGCGAAAACGGCCGGAAAAAGGACTGTTGGCCGGACTGTGGGAGTTTCCCAACGATGAGGAAACGTCCGCCCCTGAGGGGGCGGAGTTCTGCGGAGAGACGGTGCATATTTTCAGTCATGTGGAATGGCATATGCGCGGTTATATTCTCCGCACGGACAGAGAGATGCCCGATTATGTCTGGGTCAGCCGGGAGAAACGCCGCGCGTTAACCATTCCCGGCGCTTTTCGCTTTTATCTGAACATTCTCGACAAAATGGGATACTGATACTGATTTTTTATTGGAGAATAGTATGACATAGCAAAACAGGGTGCCTGAAGCTTCAGACACCCTGTTTTGTCAGATAGGAATACGCTTAGAACCAGCTGTAGTTGTCAACATCGGCCTTGTAGATAGGTCCGGTGGGAGTGTAGGTCCATGCATCGACGCTTTCGCCCTTGATGAGCTTGTCGAGAACCTCAACAGAGAGAGTACCTTCCTGGGTGGGATCCTGTGCAACAGAGGCGTAGAGCTCGTCGCTGAGGAGCTTTTCCTTGACGATCAGATCCTGACCCTGGCAGATGATGCCGCAGGTACCGAGCATATTGGCGGCGGCAAGTGCATTGTATGCGCCCTGGAACATACCGCCGTCCTGGCAGAGAACGAGATCGATGGTGTCACCGTACTTGGTGATCATGTCTTCCATAATGGTCATGGCGGTGGTGGGGTCAAAGTTGGAGTACTGAGGATCGTTCATGATGACGATGCCGGGGTAGTCCTTAATGACTTCCTTGATGCCCTGTGTGAGGTGGATGGTGTAGGAGGAGCCGGAGTCGCCTTCGATGTAGGCAATGTTCATCTGCTCCTTGCCGGACTCTTCATAGTACTTTACGACCAGTTTGCCCAGCTCTTTACCGATCTGCAGCTCGTCGGAAGCAACGATGGTGCACTTGTCGAGAACAGAGTCATCGGGGAGAGTGTTGACATTGACCCAGGGAATACCTGCCTCGTTGAGGTAGTTGACAACAGAGGGAGTGGAAGCGGAGTCGCCGGGCCAGTAGATGATGCCGTCAACACCGTCTGCAACAGCGGTCTTGACCTGAGTGAGCTGCTTGTCACCGTTGGCTTCACCGTCAACGATCTGGATTTCGTAACCGAGTTCTGCACAGCGCTTCTCAATAGCAGCCATCAGAGGGGAGCCGTAGGGAGCGGTGTAGTATGCGGCGGACATGAAAATGCGCTTTGCTGCGGGAGCTTCGGCCTTTGCTTCCTCTGCGGGAGCCTCGGTCTTTGCTTCTTCCGCTGCGGGAGCTTCGGTCTTTGCCTCTTCAGCCGCAGGAGCTTCGGCGGGTTTTGCTGTTCCGCAGGCGGTCATAGCCAGAACCATGACGACAGCCAGAAGGAGTGCCAGGAATTTTTTCATTTGATTTCCTCCAAAAAATATTTTATTTCAATTTCTCCGGAAACCGGAGATAATTAAAATCCGGAATTATTTCTTGTTTGCGTTCTTCATACGAAGGTAAGCGTCAAACATGATAACGACGATCATGACCATGCCGCGGATAAAACGCTGCATGGAACCGTCAACGCCGAGAAGGGTAAGGGCATTAAAGAGGATTGCCATAAGAAGAATGCCGATGATCGTTCTGTGGACGCCGCCGGAGCCGCCGGACATGGACGTACCGCCGATAACGGTCGCGGCAACAGCCCAGATCGTAAGATCTGAACCGTAGGTCGCGGCGCCGGAATATACGCGGGTGCAGTACATTACGCCGGAGAGAGCGGCACAGGCGCCGCCGATCATAAAGACGATGAGCTTGCAGAGCTTTACGTTGATACCGGAAAGTCTTGCGACCTCATAGTTGCCGCCCGTGGCATAGATCGCACGACCCATGCGGGTGTAGCGCAGAAAGCAGAACAGAATGATCAGCACGACAAGAAATACCATGGGGACGATACTGATGTCGGCGATATTGATCTTGCCGATCGCGATCAGCGTCTCGTTAGCGGTGTTGATCGGCTTTTCGGCGGTCAGGTAATAAGCGATGCCCTTGATCGTATACATCGTGCCGAGCGTTGCGACGAAGGCAGGCATACGAAGACGGGATACCAGCAGACCGTTCACCGTGCCCCAGGCAATACCGGAGAGCATGGTGATCAGGAAAGCGGGCAGAACAGACATCCGGTTGCACAGCAGGACGAACACGCAGGTCGCCCATGCGTACACGGAAGACGCGGACAGGTCGAAGTCTCCGGCAATGATGATGATCGTCATGCCGAGAGCGGTGATGCCGTACATACAGCAGTCATTGATGATCGTGGTTATATTGCTCCAGGAACGAAATGTGGGACGCTGAAAAACCATGAAGATAACAAACAGTGTCAGCACGATCGCCACAAAGTTTTCCATGAAAAACAGCTGCAATTTGTCGCGGTTGATAGCTTTATTTTTCATTTTATTTACCTCCTCAGTCCTTTGCATTCTTGCTGATGATATCCATGGCAACCGCAAGGACGATCAGCGCGCCCTTGACTGTGAGCTGATAGTTCGTGGAGATGCCGAGAATATTCAGCGCGTTGCCCATGATACCGATCACGATCGCACCGATCACGGTACGAAGGATCGAACCGGAACCGCCGGAGGCGCTGTTGCCGCCGACAACGACAGCGGCAATGGCGTTCATCTCATAGTTGATGCCGACTGTGGGGTTGGAGGACGTAACTCTGGAGCAGAGGACGATCCCGCCGACTGCCGCCAGAAATCCGGAGATGGCATAGTAACTGATGCGGTTTATTTTTACACGCAGACCGCTCATTTTCGCCGCGTCCATGTTGTTGCCGATGAAGCAGAGCTTGCGGCCGTAGGTCGTTTTGCTGAGGACGAAATGAAGAATGACGGCGATGAAGAGGAAAATGTAGATCGGCCAGTTGCCGGTTCCGAGCGTCTTGAAAAGGCCGTCGTGGACTTTGCCCGCGATGAAAAGACCCTTGGACGGGAACAGCGCCACCGCCGCGAGGACGACCTGCATACCGTAGGTGACGACGAAGGCTTCGCCGCTGCGTCCGTTGATGGAGGCGATCAGCGTGCCGTTTACGATACCGGCGGCCAGACCGATACCGAGACCGATGAGAATGCATACGACATCGGGAAGACCGGCGTTAACGGAGAGGATCGTGAAAACACCGGTGAGCGATACGATCGAGCCGACGGAGAGATCGTAGCAGCTCGATATGACGCAGACTGTCATGCCGCAGGCCACAATGCCGTTGACGGAGATCTGACGGAGAATGTTCAGCAGGTTTTTCAGTGTCAGAAATCTCGGCTCCTTGATGCCCGTATAGATGATGAGCAGGATGATCGCAAACAGAAGTCCGTTGCTGAGAACGAAATTCTTTATCTTATTTTTTTTCGATAACTCCATAGTATTCTGCCTCCTTCTCAGTCGATCGCCAGCTTCATGACCTTTTCTGCGGTCATGTCTGCGCCCGAAAGCTCACCGCGGATCGATCCGCCGTGCATTACCAGAACTCTGTCACTCATTCCGAGAACCTCCGGCAATTCGGAGGAGATCATGATGATCGATTTTCCCTGTTCCGTCAGCTCGTTCATAAGGCAGTAAATATCATATTTTGCACCGACGTCGATACCGCGGGTCGGCTCGTCCATAATGAGAATGTCCGCATCGTAGTACAGCCACTTTGCCAGAACGGCTTTCTGCTGGTTGCCGCCGGAAAGATTGGACATGATCTGATAGATGGAAGGCGTTTTGATCTTGAGCGCCTCAACGTACCTGTCGGCAACTTCTTTTTCCTTTGCCTTGTTAAGAAGACTGTTTTTGGAAACGCCGTCAAGATTGGTAATGGTGATATTCTGCGCTACGCTCATGGGAAGGACAAGACCCGTCTCTTTTCTGTCCTCGGTAATAAGACCGATGGAGTTTTTCTTTCCGTCCAGCGTGGAGCGGATGTTTGTCTTTTTTCCGTGGAGGAAAATATCGCCCTTATCCGCCGGATCGGCGCCGAAGAGCGCCTCCGCAAGCTCTGTGCGTCCCGCGCCGACAAGACCCGCGATGCCGAGGATCTCGCCCTTGTGAAGCTCAAAGCTGATATCCTTCAGCTCGTCTCTGCGGCAGAGATGTTCGACCTTGAGAACGGTCTCGGCGGGCTTGACGGTTCTGGGAGGATACTCCATATCGAGAGAACGGCCGACCATGAGCTCTATGATCTGCTCGCGGGAAATGTCCTTGACGGCGCTGTTGCCCGTGACCTTGCCGTCACGCATGACGGTGACGTTATCGCAGAGCCGGTAGATCTCGTCCAGCTTATGGGAGATATAAATGACGGTGATCCCCTCGGTCCTGAGCCGGTCGATAATGGGGAAGAACATATCGACCTCTTTCTCGGTCAGAGAGGAGGTCGGCTCATCCATAACGATGACCTTCGCGTTGAGAGAAAGAGCCTTTGCTATTTCAACAAGCTGTTTCTCCGCCGTGGAAAGGGTGCCGACGATACGGTTGACGTCAAAGCTAAAGCCGAGACGCTCGATGAGGTCTTTCGCCTGCTGCTTCAGCTCCTTCCAGCGGATAACGCTCTTTCCGTTGAATCTTCCGAGAAAGATATTTTCCGCCACGGACAGGGTGTTGATCAGGTTGAACTCCTGATAAATGATGCTGATCCCGTTGGTCTGCGCATCCTTGACGCCGGACAGCTCAAGCTTTTTCCCGTTCAGATAGATCTCGCCGGACGTGGCTTCATATACACCGTTGAGAACCTTCATCAGTGTTGATTTTCCCGCACCGTTCTCGCCGACCAGAGCGTGTACCGTACCGGGAACGACCTGCAGATCGACGTTATCCAGTGCGACAACACCGGGGAAGGTTTTGGTGATGCCTTTCATTTCAAGAATAAAATTATTCATTTTGCTCCCCATTTCGCTTGCTAAACTTTTCTGTTTAAAATTTCAAAGAACCGGTATTGTCAATAAATCGATTAACAACCCTTAGTTTACGCAACTTTGTGATATTTGTCAAGAGACTCTCCCCAACTCGTTCTTATCGGGCACCGTTTCGGAATAAATGACAGAAAAGAGCGCAGAATTTTGTGTATTATTTACAGACTCGTCAATAGGGACAGAACTTCCGGCGCCGGCGTCTGAAAAAAACCGTTTTAAGCTATGGATTTCCGCAGTTTATATGTTACAATAATAAACCGATAAAATGAAAGGACTGATTTGATGCTTTGTGAGCTTCCGTCCTCCGACGGGATCCTGATCCCCGGCAAACGCGGGAAAATCTTTGCGCATTACTATCTTCCGGGCGGTGTGTACCCGAAGCCGGTCGTTATCCTTTGCCACGGTATTCCCGGCAATGAGAGACTTTTTGATTTTTCGATCTGCCTCAGAGAGCACGGCTTCTGCACCGTAAACTTTCATTACAGCGGGAGCTGGGGAAGTGACGGAAACTATTCCGTCGCGCATTGCTTTGAGGATACCGCATCCGTTGTTGAGTATATCCGGAGAAATGAAAACGGCTGGT
Organism: Candidatus Limivicinus sp.; assembly: GCA_045616265.1. GTDB lineage: Bacteria > Bacillota > Clostridia > Oscillospirales > Oscillospiraceae > Limivicinus. Next base: position 8,008 of record JAZLGK010000157.1, read on the forward strand.
TTGACACGGACAATATCTTCGTGCTAGGGCACAGCCTCGGCGGTCTGATGGCGGCGTATGCCATTTCCTCTCTGCCCCGTGTGAAAGGCGGGGCGATCCTGGCCCCCTATAACGTCCTTGCCGATTCGGAACCGATTTTATCCGAAACCGGAAAAGGCTACCTTTCCGAGCTCTTTTCCACCGACACGGAGGATCTCTGGCTCAAAGGCTTTAAGAAGGAAGAATTCCTCTCGGACGTTCAAAAAGAGCCGAAGCGATACGATCTTGTTACCTACGCCGAAGGACTCTCCGAAAAGCCGGTCTTTCTTCTGACCTGCAAAAGAGATGCTGTCTGCGTAAAGGAAAAGCACGGCGGAAAGCTCGCCGAAGCGATAAAGGCTTGCTCGAAGGATGCACCTCTGACATACAGAGAATACGATACCGACCACTGCTTCAATCTGCTCCGAAGCGAAATAAAAGAGAATGTGGCGGCATTCCTTACCGGGCAGCTTTCAAAATAGAATATAAGGATTGTTATGTAAACTAAGTGCCTGTAAAAAAAGTCTCGTAAGCAAAAAGCAATGTAAACAGGATGGAGCCGATAAAAAGGCAAGCGTCTCTATGAACGGAAGCCGCTGCGCAGAGACGTTTGCCTTTTGTGTATTTTTCTGCTTTTTATAGAGTGTCGGTTTTATACTCATTTCTGATTAAAAATAGGTATTTTTAATCAGCGCTTTTGAAGCATTCAAGCTTCTCGCTGCAGCTCGGTCATCTCGCGGCTCTGACATGCCCCCGGCATGTCATTCACTACCGCTCGGCCGCTTCGCTACGTGCTTTGCGCGGTTAATGCTTCAAAAGGCGTCTCATACGAAAACTACGCCGCTACGGCGGCTATTAAAACAAGACAAGAAAT
>JAZLGK010000158.1:0-11319 GCA_045616265.1 Candidatus Limivicinus sp.
CACAAAGTATTCCTGCGAAAAAATGCCTTCATCATAAGTGAGCGTCCAAATCTTCGATTTGGCTTACGCGAACTTATGCAAAGCTGAACCCATTTTCTCTCGCCATCTGCTCTTGCCGCATTATGCGGTATTGCCTTAAAACTCGGTATGAGGCGGACAATTTGATGGAACATACAGAAAGAAATATATATGAGGCGGAGCTGATCCCCGACAGAGAAAAGCGCAGACTTTCCGGCGGGACGGTACTTGTGCTGCTTATGATCGTTCTGCTTCTCTCCGTTGTTTTCTCTTTTTCCCTCGGCAGATACCCGATAGCTCTGCGTGAGCTTACCGGGATATTTCTCAGCCGCCTGCCTTTTGTGCATATCGAACCCTTCTGGAGCGGTGCACAGGAGGTCGCTGTTTTAAATATCCGCCTGCCGCGCATCCTCATGGCTGTGCTCGTGGGTGCGTGCCTGTCCGCCGCCGGAGCGGCCTATCAGGGCGTTTTTCAAAATCCTATCGCCGCACCCGACATTCTGGGCGCATCGGCGGGAGCGGGCTTCGGAGCGGCTTTGGCTATTTTCCTGGGACTGAGCCATGCGGGAATAACTCTGCTTGCTTTCGTGTCGAGCCTGATGACGGTATTTCTTGTTTTTGTCATAGGAAACAAGGTAAAGGGAGAGAAAACGCTGGGACTGGTACTGGCAGGGATCATGATAAGCTCCCTGTTTCAGGCGGGGACGTCGTTTATTAAGCTCACCGCCGACCCCAACAATAAGCTTCCCGCCATTACCTACTGGCTTATGGGTTCGCTGGCGGGTGCGGACAATGACGAGCTGACATTTATCGTATGGCCGATGCTGCTCGGCCTGCTGCCGCTGTGGATCATGCGCTGGAGACTGAACGTAATAACCATGGGTGACGATGAGGCACGGGCTATGGGGGTAGATGCCGGTAAGGTACGCCTCGCCGTTGTGTTCGGCGCGAGCCTTGCGACGGCTGCCTCTGTCTCGGTCTCCGGCATGATCGGCTGGGTCGGTCTTGTCATCCCGCACATGACAAGACGCCTCGTCGGGGCGGACTTCCGAGTGCTGATGCCGGCCTCTGTCCTGGCGGGCGGCACATTCATGCTGCTGGTGGACGATATATCGAGAAACCTCATGAGCACGGAAATACCCATCGGTATTCTGACGGCAGCCATCGGCGCCCCGTTCTTCCTGCTGCTGATCATAAGGAGGGATGCGTGGCATGCTTGAAGTGAACGAGCTCTCCTTTTCCTACGGAGAGCGCCGCATTCTGAATCATGTGAGCCTGAAAGCCGAAAGCGGAGAACTGGTGTCTGTGCTCGGCGGCAACGGGGTGGGAAAGAGCACATTGTTCAGGTGCATTCTCGGTATACTCTCCGCTTATTCCGGCACGGTCACGGTTGACGGGCAGGATACGCGTACTCTCTCCGTGCGCGAGATCGCCCGGAAGATCGCCTATATACCGCAGATGAGCGCCTCGGCTTTCAATTACAGTGTACAGGATATTGTTCTCATGGGTACAACGGCGGGACTTCCCGCGCTGAGAAGTCCGGGACAGGAGGAAATGCAGCGGGCTGAAGAGGCTATGGAACGCATGGGAATAAGCGATCTCCACCAACGCTGTTTCCACCATCTGAGCGGCGGTGAAAGACAGCTCACGGTCATCGCAAGAGCTCTGGCACAGCAGGCAAACATTCTTCTGCTGGATGAGCCGTGCTCCGCGCTGGATTTCGGAAACCGCTTCCGTATTCTCAGTGAGGCAAGAAGTCTTGCAAACGACGGGTATCTTGTGATACAGAGTACCCACGATCCGGAGAGAGCCTATCTTTTTTCCGACCGTATCGTAGCGATCAGGGGCGGCACGGTCTTTGCCCAGGGTACGCCGGAGGAAGTGATCACGGCAGAGAATATCCGAAAGCTTTACGGAGTGAGTACAAAGCAAAGCAGTATCTTTAACGACCGGGTAAGAGTCTTTACGCCCGACAACATTCTTTAAGGAGCCTCTAAATATTCAGAGTGAGCCGAGCCGCGAGGGATTTTTTCGTCAGATGAAGCAAAAAACGCAGGGAATACTTTGTGTATTCCCGAGGCTTTTTGCAAAATATGACGGGAATAATACCTGCGGATTCGACCGAGATTGAATTTTTAGAGGTGACCTTTAAAAATCCCGACCGGGCAGCTCACATATCGAACTGCCCGGTCGGTTGTTTACGCTTTTCTCAACAGGACGCTTCCGTGCAGGTCGCACACCGGCGTCGGCAGAATGCCTTTCTCTGCGCAGAACTCATCTACGGCTTTTTTCGCTCCGCTGAACTGAGTGCTGTTCACATCGTGGACCATCAGCACACCGCCGGAAGAAAGCTTCTCCCAGAACAGCGGAAGAGCTGCCGCCGTGGGCGCGTAGAGATCGGCATCAATGGATACAAAGGCAAAGCGCTCTGCAAAGCAGAGAGAAAAAGTGTCGGGGAAATAGCCTTTGTAGAAAATTGCTTTATCAGGATAGGGGAGGGAGCGGCGGACAAGCTCCGCTGACGTGTCGGAAAAATCACCGGATTTTGCCTTGGAAAGCTTTTCTTCCTGCTCAATATCGAGGTCGGCAGGAACAAAGCCCTCAAAAGTGTCGAAAAGATGCAGCGTGCGCTGAGGAAATACTTCATTGATCCGGGAGGCAAAGGAACCCTTATATACTCCCAGCTCCGCAGCATCGCCGGGGATTTCCTCCGCGTTTATCTGTTCCGCCAGCAGCCGCATGGTAGCATAGCGGGGATCAAAAATTTCCAGCGCGTCGGGCCGGATGATCTCGCCGGAATACTCAAAAGAGTGAAGAAGCTCTTCCATCTGACCGGCGCGCTCCGCATCCAGAACGCAGAGAAAAACGCAGTCCGGACACAGCGAAAGTGCCTTCGCCGGAGATTCCACAGGCAGTCCCGCAAGGGTCGTGCCCCACTTGAGAGGGAGAGTGTCCGCAAAACACAAGCGGGTGTATTGCGTCCCCGCCAGACGCGAGACCATCGCGCCGATCTGTCCGGCGCCGAAGAATACAACTGTTTTCATGTAGATATCTCCCTATACGGTTAGGTAAGCGCCGATCAATTCACCTTCGGCATCTGCTCTTGCCGAATGAAAAAGAATGGTTCTGCTGCTTGAAGTACCGGCCACATTTTCTGTTATTGTAGCATGATACCGCAGCAGCTTCAAGGGTACAAGATTCAAAGTCTGCGTACATTTCACCCAGAGCCGCGTCGGATATTCAATGCTTAGGATTTTTCGGAAAAATGTCTTTTCCGCAGGAGTATATAATGTCATATAGCCGCTCTTGGAAATACAGAATACATAGATGAGCAGCAGAAAAGAATTCCCCTGCAATACGTCAGGGGAGAAGCCGCAAAGATCATAGCTGAAAACCCGTCTTGAAATATTCCCGTCAAAGGATTAATATAATGTGACATTTACTCCCCCGGAGGATTCAGAACAAATGAGCGACTATGATTTAATTGCCTTTGATATGGACGGCACTCTGCTCAATTCCCAAAAGCAGATCTCAAAAGATACGCTTGATATGATCTCCCTTGCGGAAGCGGACGGCAAGATCATCTGCCTGAGCACAGGAAGATGTATGCCTGAGCTGAATGCGTTTATTTCGCATATACCCGGTCTGAGATACATTATCGGGGACAGCGGTATATTCATACGCGATCTGAAAACAGGAAAAGATATTTTCAGCAGCCCTCTGTCCGTTGAAACCGCTTCGGAGATCCTCCGGCGCGTACGCGAGAGCGGCGAGGATCTTATGCTCCATATCCATTCGGAACGTTCGATCGCACAGAGAAGTCATGTAGCCAACATGACCGATTACAATATGGGGATCTATCAGACAATGTTTGAACGGGTATGTTTCATGCCGGAAGACATTATCGACTTTTTCCTGTCAGCACCGTTCCCTCCGAATAAAATAAACCTATACTGCCGCGGGCCTGAACAGCGCGGAAGAATGCATAGTATGCTCTCCGATCTGCATATTGAATTTACCTATGTGGAAGGCTGCTCTCTTGAATGTACACCGGTCGGAACATCTAAAGGAAAAGGTCTCAAATATCTCTGCGATCAACTCGCTATTCCGATCGAACGATCCATTGCCGTCGGAGATGCGGACAACGATCTTGAAATGCTCTCCTATGCCGGTTTCGCCGTGGCTATGGGCAACGCAAAAGACAATGTAAAAGCTTTAGCCGATGTCATTGTTGCGGATAATGACCATGACGGCTGCGCGGAAGCGATCAGAAGCTTTCTGCTGTAAAAAACGTTTGTTACCGATAGGAGCGTTTTCATCTTTATTCCCAATAAAATACATCTTTCTGTTGACTGAAATTAGCTATGTTGCTATAATATAGTGTATTCTCTTTACAGGCAGGTGTTGATCTATGCTGATCAAGAATTATGAAAGCCTTGATCTCAGCAACCTTCTTCATGAGGCGCTCGAAAACTTAAATTACCCGAAGGATCGGATCAATAATTATGTTTTTCTGATCGAAGAAGCGCTGATGCAGTGGAGAGAACGGCTCGACGACGAAAGCGAGCTGAGCTTTACCCGCACCGACAGTCGGAACGATGCCGTGTTTACGTTTTCCGTAAAGGGTGAAAAGCTCGACCCCTTTGCCAAGGACGTTATTATCAACTACGAAAAGCCCGTCCGGACGATGTACGATAAGCTCCTGTCCGGTATCGGCAGCGAGCTTCGCTATAAATACCGCAAAGGCGTCAATAAGATCACGCTCCGCCTGCCGAAGACCGACGTAAAGGACACGCTTTTCCGGAGGACGGCTCTGTCTTTTGTTCTTCCCTTCACACTCCAGGGGCTCGTTACAAGTCTTGCCGCCAATCTGGGCGTTCTTATTGTGGGCTTCCTGTCCTCCGAGGCCCTGTCCGGCGTCTCCTTCGCCACGCAGATCATTACGATCCATACCATGCTCATCGGCGCCGCGACCAGCGCTGTCAACTCACTTTTATCGCAGTTCTGGGGCAAAAGGAACGGCAGCTCCGCACTCTATTCCATGTGGGTCGCGGTCGGGTTTTCCTCTCTTGTCTGTCTCCTGGAATTTATCGGCTGCTTCTTTTTCCCGGAGACCCTTTTGGGCCTGTACACGAACATTCCGGAGCTCATCCGGGAAGGTGCAAACTACATAAAATTTGCATCGATCGGTTTCCTTTTTAATTCCTTCTGCTGTATTTTCTACGCTTTTCTCCGCGTTACCAACCAGAGCTTCGTCGCCACGAGGATACTTTCCTGCGGCTGTGTGCTCAACCTCGTTCTCAATCTGCTTCTTGACTTCGGCTTTTTCGGTCTGCCCCGTCTCGGTGTTGTCGGCGCCGGAATTGCCATGGCCGCCGGTATCCTGTTCCAGTTTATTCAGTGCCTCCTGTATTACATCAAGATCAAGCCCTCGTTCTTTCATCCGAACGATGAGATCAACAGAGCCCATATTATCAAGCAGTTTGTTAAAAACGCTCTGCCCATCTTCCTGCAGAACAGCATCTGGCTCGCCGGCGTAAACTTTGTTGCCGCCGCCGTCGGAAGAATAAACGCGGATGTTATCGCCGCTTTCTCCTTTGTCAGCGTTATCAATACCTATCTTTTCAGTATCAAGGACGCCTGCGGAGATGCTTCCAATATCCTCGCCGGTCTCCAGCTCGGTCGGAACCGTTTCGAGGATGCAAAATACGAACATCAGTTTCTCGCCGGACTCGTATTCAAGCTCAGTCTTGTTGTCATGTCATCTTTGATCGTGATCGTATTCATTTCCCGTTTTCTCCCGCTCAAGCTGAATGATGCTTCCATGCAGTATCTGCTCCCGATTTCTGTTGTCTTCTTTTTCAACGGTGTGGCAGCGTTTCAGAATTCGATCAACAACGGTGCGCTCCATGCCGCAGGTCTGGGTCGCCCGATATTGATTATTGACTCCACTAATGCCCTGCTGATCAGTGTTCCGCTCTCGCTGCTCTCTATTAAACTGAATTGCTTTGCTCCGCTGCTGCTGATTTATTTGACCAAGCTGGACGAAGTGATCACTTACGTTCCCAAGATGCTGAATGTCAAGCGCGGCAAATGGCTGAGAAATATAGTAGAATAGTTATAGGTAAATAAGGAGCAATCAACATGAAAAAGAATAAAGGCAATACCGCATTATGCGGTATTGCCTTAAACTTTTTATTGGAGAGATGCCGCCAATGGCGTCATCCATTTGCTAAACGCAAATGACGTCTTATACGATTCTCAACGCACCTGACGGCGCTATAAAAAGCAGACTTTGTCTGCTTTTTAATGAGAATCAGTATAAGAGGGATTCTTTTATACCAGCACTCCGGTCTGGCGGGTGAGGATCTTTATATATTCCGCGAGGGAATCCGGGGAAAAGAAGCGGGCAATTTTTCCGGCGGGCGGATGGAGAGCGGAATTTACAGGCTCCCCTTCCGCCTGCTTTTCCATGCGGGAGACCGGCATATCCACATAAAAGTGCTCTTTTTCAATATGCTCTAATTCATGGGAAAGCACTTTTTGACGCCTGGATTCCGACAAAAGAGAATTGATGTACACGCTGAAGCTGCCGTCGTTATTGGGGACGGTCACGCCCTCCACGCGCCTCGGCAACTCTACCAGGCGCACATAGTAATCAATCATGCCGCAGTGCCTCGATGATTTTTACGGCACTGCGCACATCCTCGGGCGTGGCATCCTTCGCCAATTTAAAAAGCATACGCATATCCTCACGGGAGCGCAGAGCCTCCAGCAGCTCCGAGAGCTCCGAAGTATCCGAATCATCCGAGCCGGTAAGGAGCGTGTTCATATCCGTATGATAGAAATCCGCAAACTTTTTAAGGGTCTCAAAGTCCGGCTCACGCTTTTCGGTCTCATACATTCCGATAGCACTGCGGGTAAGACCGGTTTTTTCCGCCACCTGCTGCTGGGTCAGGCCCTGTGCTTTGCGCAGCGCAGTCAGTGTATCGCTGAAATGTGACATAGCATCTTCACCTCATATTATGTATACCACATTCGGTGACTTTTGTAAAGGAAAAGTTTTGAGGTTTAAGCTTCAGATAAAAGCGGAATGTGAAAACCGCATCGCGCTTACTTAAACCCGAAAACTCTCCCGAAAATTTTTTTAAATTTTTTGGGAAACAGGTATTGACATTAGACACAAATCGTGTTATCTTATGACCGTCACAAAGAGTGATGAAAGCGGCGAGGAATAGAAGCCGCTTTTGTTGGACTGGCTGTGACGCGATAAGTGACAGAAAGGAGGAAAATGAAAGATTTGCGTGACGCTCCGTGGATACGGGAGGCGGAAACGATTGGTTATCCCGTTGGAGAGGGATATGTTGACGACGATGAGGAGGATAAAGAGAAGCAATATTGAAACATTTCGTGAGCTATGAGGCACAGTGTCCCTTTTATAAGACGGAGAGCAGAAAGGTCATTTATTGCGAGGGAGTGACGGAGCACAGCCGCATACATAACGCCTTCGCCCGGGATGCTTCCGCTGCCGGGTTTAAGAAAAAACACTGCCGGGACGGGTGGAAGGACTGCCCGATCGCCAAAATGCTCTGGGCGAAATATGAGTGAAGTCGGTAAGCGCCCGAGAAGAAAAAGCGGAAAGCGGATGCAGAAGGAGCGCGAGGAAAAATTCTTGTCACTACTGGACAGGGTACAGGGGCTTGTGGAAGAGGCAATCGGAGAGGAGGAGCATGATATTAAGGACCTAAAGCAGATCACCGGCGCACTCAAGGATCTCAAGGACCTGATCTTTGAAAAGGCCGACAGGAACGCAGAGAACAGAGAAGGAATGACGATCCGAATCGAGGGGGATGTGGAAGAATGCTGACGTTGACGATCCCCGCGCCCAACAAAAAACAGATCATGTTTTTCCGGGACAAACATAAATATGTTGCTTACGGCGGGGCAAGAGGCGGCGGAAAGAGCTGGGCGGTCAGAGTTAACGCACTTTTGATGGCGGCGAGATACCCGGGAATCGCGCAGTGCATCATCCGCCGCAGCTACCCCGAGCTCTATGCCAATCACATCAAACCTTTTCTGCTGCTTTTGCCAAAGGGGAGTTATATCTACAACGATACCAAAAAGGAGCTGGCTTTACCCAACGGAAGCCGCATCGTCTTCAAATTCTGCTCCGGGGAAAAGGATCTGCCGAATTTTCAGGGCACCGAGTATGACATTCTGTACATCGACGAGGCAACGCAGTTTTCCGAAGAGCAGTTCCGCGTCCTTGCCGCCTGTGTGAGAGGACCGAGAGAGGATTTCCCCAAACGCTGTTACCTCACCTGCAATCCCGGCGGCATCGGCCATGCCTGGGTCAAGCGGCTTTTTGTGGAGAGGAACTATAACGAGGGCGAAGACGCGGAAGAGTACAGCTTCATTTCCGCAGGAGTACGCGACAACAAAGCGCTGATGAAAGCGCAGCCCGATTATATCCGCCAGCTCGAAGCCCTCCCGCCGAAGCTCCGCGAGGCATGGCTCGACGGAAGCTGGGATATCCGAACGGGTCAGTTCTTCGAGGATTTTCGGGACGTACCCGAGCACTACGCCGACCGACAGCACACCCACGTTATCGAGCCGTTTGAAATCCCCGAGGGCTGGAAAATTTACCGCTCCTTTGACTGGGGGTATCACCGACCCTTCTCCTGCGGCTGGTGGGCGGTGGATTACGACGGCATTGTCTACCGCATCCTCGAAATGTACGGCTGCACCGGTACCCCCAACGAGGGCGTGCGCTGGACGCCGGACAAGGTGTTTACGGAGATTTCCCGTGTGGAGCGCGAGCACCGCTGGCTCAAAGGGAAACACATCACCGGTGTGGCCGACCCCGCGATCTGGGACGGAGAGACCGGTGAGAGCATCGCCCAGTGCGCCGCACGGCACGGTATCTATTTCATCAAGGGCGACCACGCGCGTATCCCCGGCTGGATGCAGCTCCACTACCGTCTTGCTTTTGACGAGAATGGCTACCCGCAGATGTATATCTTCAAAAACTGCCGCGCCTTTATCCGCACCCTGCCTCTTCTGGAGTATGACAGTCAGATCGGCGAGGATCTCAACAGCGACGGGGAAGACCATATCGCCGATGAGACCCGCTACTTCCTCATGTCCAGACCTATCAAACCGAGACTTTCCCCCGGCGGAAGGAAGAACGGAATGAAGCTGCTGCTCGACATCGACGGCGTAAACGAAACGCCGAGAAAGAGGATGGAGATCATTAAATAATGCAGAATTCATAATGCATGATGCAGAATTAAAATGAAAGGAAGCAACAATGGACGAATTACCGATTATCGGCAAAGAGGAAATCGAAAGGGCGTATCTGACGCTGCAGAAGTACCGCGCGGCAAAGGCTAACCTTGAAAAGAGGATCATCGACAACCAGCAGTGGTACAAGCTCAGACAGTGGGAGTGTCTGAGAAAAAAGAATAAGGAGCAGGTTGAGCCGAGCAGCGCGTGGCTTTTCAACGCCATCGCCAATAAGCACGCCGACGCTATGGACGCGCTCCCCGCCGCGGCGATCTTTCCGAGAGAAGAGGGCGACGTGCAGGAGGCGAAGATGCTCTCATCCGTCGTGCCGGTCGTACTCGACGAGTGCGATTTTGAGAGCGTCTACTCTGCCGTCACCGATGATAAACTCATCTCCGGCACGGGCGTGTACGGCGTTTTCTGGAACGCTTCAAAGCTTAACGGTCTCGGCGAAATCGACATCGCGGAGATCGACATTATCAACCTCTTCTGGGAGAGCGGTATAACGGACATCCAGCAGAGCCGTAATCTCTTCTATGTCACACTACGCGATAACGATCTGCTGGAAGAGGAGTACCCGAGACTCAAAAACAAGCTTTCGGCACCGACGATGGATGTGGCGGGCTATATCTATGACGATGCTGTGGACGTGAGCGAAAAAAGCGTTGTAGTGGACTGGTACTATAAAAAGCGCAGCGGAACAAAAACCGTTCTGCACTACTGCAAGTTTATTCCCGGACAGGAAGAGCCTCTCTTTGCTACCGAAAACGAGGAAGGCTACCGTGAAAACGGCTGGTATGCCCACGCACTCTACCCCTTTGTGTTCGATGCGCTTTTCCGCAGCAAGGGCACACCCTGCGGTTTCGGGTATGTGGACGTCGGCAAGAACACGCAGGAATTCATTGACCGGGGCGATCAGGCCATCATGCAGAATATGCTCTTCAACTGCCGACCGCGCCACTTCATAAGGAGCGACGGGAGCGTGAACGAGGCAGAGTACGGCGATCTTACCAAGGATTTCGTCCACGTGGACGGCGCTCTCGGACAGGACAGCATCCTGCCTGTGCGGGGAAGCTCGCTGGACGGCATCTATGTCACCGTCATCAACAACAAGATCGATGAACTCAAGGAGACAACCGGCAACCGCGACGTGTCCGCCGGGGGCACCACGGGCGGAGCGACCGCCGCCTCCGCCATCGCCGCCATGCAGGAGGCGGGCAGCAAGCTCTCCCGCGACAGCACGAGAGCGTCCTACCGGGCGTACAAAAAGGTCGTGCTCATGGTCATCGAGCTGATGCGTCAGTTTTACGATCTGCCGCGGTGCTTCCGCATCACCGGGGAGAACGGAGAGAGCTTCATCAGCTATTCCAACGCCGGGCTTCTCCCCCAACGGCTGGCAGAGGATGACGACATGGGACTTCGTCTGCCGGTCTTCGATGTGGAGGTAACGGCGGTAAAGGCATCCCCCTACTCCAAGCTCAGTCAGAACGAGCTGGCGCTGCAGTTCTACTCTGCCGGATTTTTCGACCCGGGGAGGGCCGACGCTGCCATGAGCTGTATCGAGATGATGGACTTTGACCGCAAGGATCTGATCGCCTCCTGCATTGCAAAGAAAGCTTTTCAGCATTCGCAGACGGAACAGCTTCGCCGGTTGGCAAGGCAGCTTGCTCTGCGATTAGGTGAAAAAGAACTGGCGGAGAGACTTTCCGATGCTTCGCAGAAGTCTGCTGCAAGCCATAGCGGGTTTATTAAAAAGACGGACAGAGTCCGCGCCGATACCGCGAACGCCGCCGCCCCGGGCTGAAGGAGGGGAGTTAATGCGGAATAGTTTCAATGCGGAATGCCTGCATTAAACCGAAAAAAGAGTTTACGAAATAGGCGATTGTAAAAGTCGGGCAATTAACCACGGCGTTATGTCCCAATCACAGTAGGGAACGGTCTTGACCGTTCCGAAAACTCCGGGGCTGCGGCTTGTCTGCGGAACGCTCAAGAGCGTTCCCTACGGTGCGGTGGAGT
>JAZLGK010000159.1:0-10056 GCA_045616265.1 Candidatus Limivicinus sp.
GCGGCAGCTGACGGATAAAATGTGCTCAGATTTTGTCATTTTTTCTTGCAATACACAAAGTATTCCTGCGAAAAAATGCCTTCATCAGAACCCATTTTCTCTCGCCATCTGCTCTTGCCGCATTATGCGGTATTGCCCTAAGAAAGTCAAGCGCATTTTTTCTTTTCATCTGTGAAGCTCCTGTTATTGATTTTTGGGGAAAGCACAAGAACAGCCGCAGGCGCGGCACTGATAAACGATGCAAAATAATACCGCAGACTCGCAACAGGAGCAAAGAGCGTCCCCAGATGAATAATGATGGCAGGAAGGATGAGGATCATTCCTCTTCCTTTTTTATAGAGCAGATAAAACGCCGCAAACAGCAGCAGATACAGCATATATGCCGGAGCGAACAACAGCCGGAGCCTGTGGACTGCACCGTCCCGCGCCATAAATTCAGAAAGCCGCTCATAAGCGCCGGGGAAAACGGACGCCTTATGTCCCGGAGCCGCCGTACCGTCTGAGTAGTATGCCGTATCACCGTAGATGTCGTTGCCGTCCAGTACTGTGTCAGGATAAAACGCCTCTGTGTTGAGCACAAGAAACGCCTCAAGATACGAGCGCTTATACATCATGCCGAGCCTCAGCCATTCCTTTAAATACCGCTGCCAGTCAGCCTTGAATTTCTTCTGGTCGAAGCTTGCCTTGACAATATCCGCGCAGTCATCGTCATAGCACCACCTTATCATCGTCTCGGAAAACAGCTCCTGCACAGTATCCCTGTCCTCCTGAGGCATCGTATTCCAGTTCAGATACGAGGCTCTCATCATCTGCTGAATAGGTACTGAAAGGTTTTCCTTAATACCCGACTCTGCCACACCCTCAAATTCACTGTTTTTCAGCACAGCCCTGCCGCTCACGATACCGCTCCACGCTCCCCAAAGCGCCAGCACCGCCGCAAAGACCGCAAGGCACCTTCCATATCCCGCTCTTCTGTCTTTTATGAGCTTTGGCGTGACTATAATAAGCTCAACGGCAAAGAGCATTATCGCCGAATTTCTCAGAAACAGCATCGCCAGCAGAGCCGACGCAAACAGGAAAATGCGCACCGGGGAGAAAAATAGCCGCTCAGTCTCATACACGGCGCTGTACAGCAGAAAGCCCGACAGGAGGGCAAAGACGGAAAACAGCGTGTCGCGGACAAGATCCTTGGAATAGAGCTGGAGCACCGGGCAAAGAATATACAGCAGCATCAGCACCGCTCCCGCCCACGGCAGAGTTGAACGCCTGTCAAAGAATATGACCGTGTATGTAAGTACGGCGGACAGCGTGACAAGCTGTGCAAAAACCGCAAGAGCTATCCCGCCGTTATAGCTTCCGAAGATCGCCCTGCCCGCAGTTATGAAAGCTCCCACAAAAACCGTATGCAGCACGGGAAAGCTCTGCGATATTTTTCCCTGTTCAAATTCCATAAGCTGAGCGGAGATGTCTCCCGCATACGTACCCGGAAAGCTTATAAGCCACATGGGTATAAACCCGGCAAGGATAATCAGGAACACAATAAAAGAGCGCATGGGTCTTCTTTTCTCCGGCTCTTTGAAGCTCAGACTGTCAAGAAAGCGCCAGAGAACAAGCGTCACCGCGCACAGCCCTATCCACGTCCCGATAAACAGCAGCGCAAGCCTTGCCGTCGGCGTCAGAAACATTCTGCACATCGTCATTTCTCTGCCCAGAGTCAGCATCGCAGAAACTGTTCCCGAAAAAATGACCGCGTAAATATCCCGTTTTTCAGGTTTTCTGAAGATTTCTTTTTTCATCATTTCATATCCAGAAGCTTCCGCCTCGAAGCATTATCACATAGTATATCACACCCGAGATGACCTGCCACACAAGCAGAGCAGCACATATCCACAGGCGGATGTCCTTCACATTCTTTCTTTCATTGAGCAGCACCGCAATTCCCGCCAGAAGCGCAAAGAACAGCCCTATCTGCGCACCCCAGGAGAGGTTGGCGTGCTCGGCGCGGTCACCGGTCTCCATGAGGGCGAGATATTCCGCTATACTCACCGCGCAGACCGCATAGGAAAAGCTGAACCAGAATTTTTTTATGTACTTATATCCGTAAAGAAGCAGCACCGCCAGCGCGAAGATCCCGGCGCGGGGAAGCCCCTCGATCATTCCCCAGCTGTTTGTAAGCCAGTTGAGCACAGGTTCGAAGACGATCTTTGAGCTTTCGTCAAAGAGGAGCATGGACTGATACAGTGCCGCCCCTACCCCGGGCAGAACGCAGATGCCGACGAGCACTTCGTTTTTAATGTTCCGGGCACGGGTGAGGATAAAGTCAAGGATAAGGAAAACGAGCAGCGCCGGAGCCATACAGAAAAGAAAGCTGGGCTTCATGCAGGTCGCAAGAGTACAGCAGAGCGCGAAAACGAGAAGCGTCTTCCAGTTAAGCTTCTCTCTCAGCTCCTTCAGCAGCGAAAAAGCGCCTATCATCGCGCCTATCGCAAAGGTCTCCATCTGATTATATGTAGGACTGTGGAAGTTATTGACCGTGAGATTCAGGCCCTTATAAAAAGCTCTTCCCGGGATATAGGCGGTAAAAGCGATCTGCGAAAAAAGAGCGGCAAGCAGAAGGAGCCATTGCGGGCAGTCATCATCCGTCAGTTTTTCAAGGAGCTTATAAGCGAGCAGCCAGGACGCGAAGCAGTTTAGCGCCAGCAGCACGCCTATACCGACCTCACCGCAGAGACGGTAGGCGGCGGCCATGGTATCCTCGGCGAGGGAATACATTTTTATACCGTTTTTTATCCAGTCGATATAAACATAAAGATCGGAGAAATAGTTTTCCAGTCTCAGCGCCTGCCATGTATACAGAAAGCATTGACTAACGTAGAACGTCAGCCCCAGCACGCATACCGCGATGAAAAGGGCTCTTTCTTTTTTGTTTTCACCGATTTTTTCCATTTTTTACTCCACCGTAACGCCTCCGGGCGTAATGTTGCCAAACGAACGAAACAGAGATTGTTTGCAGCAGCGAAAAAACCAGTCATTGCGAACCGTCGCGCACGACGGTGTGGCAATCCGTTTCCTTTTACGTTGAGATTTTTTAGTCACTTTAACCTTCTGCCTGCGAAAAGATGCGGATTCCCACACCAGTGTTGCGACACTGGTTCGGAATGACACCCTATTTCAGGTCGTGCAAAAAACCAGCCGTTAGGTTGCCGGGCGTGACCGGGCGGTCAGTAATAGACGCCGCCCAGAGAGATTTTCCGGAAATACAGGATACCGCACAGGAGATGTGCGCCGAAAACCAGCCATTGCACGGCTTTTTTCCCTTTGCTGTTGTCGGAATTCATAAGGACGATCGCGGATTCGATAAAGAGAAAGAATATTCCGTACTGGTAGCCCCAGCCGAAATTGCCGTGAAGCATTCTTTCGCCCTTTTCATAAAGGAAATAATATTCGGCAAAGCCCACGATAAACTGGAACCACGTGAAGCGGTAAGCAAAGTTATCCCTGAGTTTTTTGAAATTGAAGGCGAGGACGGTCAGCGGAAACGCCGTGACCTTGAGCACGGCCAGCGGGATATTATCGCTGTAAACTTTCCAGGCAACTCCCGGCCCGAAGCCGAGGCCTTCGCTGCCGAAGGCCTGCATGGCGGAGTTCTGATACAGCATGAACAGCAGGCTCGGCAGAACGCACAGCAGAAGCGTCAGAGCCTCCTTATAATTTCTGAATCTGTATCGGATCAGCCTTGCCGCCTCCGTGAGTCCTGCCGCAGCAAGGAAAACCAGCGGATAACTTGGTTTTGCCATGACGCACAGCAGACACGACAGCGCAAAAACGACCGCCTCCCGGATCTCTATGGGGCCGTCTTTCCGCTCCATAAGAGCACAGAACGTAAAGAACGCGGCCAGAGCGAAGGGCTTCGCCGCCACAGAGGTGGCGTTGTGAAAGGGGTTCGGAGTTTCAACGCCCACATAGATCGGATACATGCTTTTTCTCGGGTCGAACAGCATACTCACCAGAAATAGGGCGACCGTTAGCGCCGCCGCCGTCAGCTCCCGCAGGAGACTGCTGTTTTCGGAGAGAACGGCTTTTCTTATGAAATAATACGCTGTCAGTATAGCCAGAGCGTGCAGCACCGTCACGGCTGCGGCCATGGCTGCGGTCTCCGAGAGAAAGAGATGGAAAAGGGCGCCCAGCTTGAAAAGCACCGGATACGGAAAACAATAGCCGCTTTCTTTTCCCAGCATTTCCAGAATATACGCTTTCATGTCGCTTTCCCAGAGCGGAATATCGTACATCGCGCTGACGCTCTGGTGCAGGTACAGACTGCACAGCGCTGCGGAAAACAGCAGCCACAAAAGCGTGAAAAACAGCGTCCCTTTCAGGGCGTTTTTGTTTTCCGTGTTCAGGATCTTTGTCTTCATCGGGTCGTTTCCCTTTCGTAAATCAGTCTTTTCTTCGGATCATCAGGAGGTCTTTCTAAACACTCTGTATTGCGGCATGGGTTCTCCCACGAGAGTATAGTTGTCCGGAACCTCGGGCGCCTCCGCCATACTGATGATGTATTCCGTCCGGGCGTCCTTCAGCTCTTCCTCGCCGAGCGCCCATTGAATACCGATCTGCGGCGGCACCCAGACCACGGTCTCAAAGGTTTCGGAGACCTTTATGGCAAAGCTCGCCTTCTCCTCGCCGAAGCAGGCTCTCACCTCATCGCCCACATCCGCGATCTGCGTAAACCGGGTGGGCATGAAGAAGGAGTTATACTCGTTCCGGCTGCCGTAGCTCCGAATCTGCCTCACTCCGATCACAAGCCCGGCCGCGGCGGTCAGGGCCAGCACCGTTTTGAGCCAGAGCGAGCCTTTGCCGTTCTGCGCCGCGAGCAGCACAAACACGAGCATGGGCGCCATGACCCGGAACTCCTTCTGAAAGCCAATATCATAGCAGAGCAGATTGAGAACAATAAGCCCGAAAACCGTCAGGCCGAGGGAGAAATAAAATCTTCTGTTCTCTCCGAAAAGGCCGCGGACGCAGAGGAGCGCTGCAATGACCACGGCGATGATTCTCTGGAAGAACTCCGTCGTCTCACGGTTCTGGAAGCTGAAATATTTCCGCACATTCAGCGCGAAGTTATCCCACAGCAGCCGTATTTTCCCGAGCAGATCGGTCTGATCGGCCTGTATGAGGACATAGTCGGAATAGACCGCCTCGAATTTTGTCAGGAACCAATAGGCGAAAACGATCCCGAGGGCATAGGCGAGCATGACGATCACGGTCTTTTTGTCGATCCTGTAATCACAGCTTTCCCACAGCAGCGGAAAAGCGGCGAGGGCATAGCAATATCTCATGCAGGTGAGATAGATCACACAGATCAGCGCCAGAGCGAAACGGAGGCGGGTTTTCTTCTTCCTGTACCGTATGAACAGCGCCGCATAGACGACCGTCACCGCACAGCAGGGGATCTCCATCATGGACGTGCCGAGATACAGGAAAATATACGGCCAGCACAGCAGCACCGCCCCGGAGAACACCATATCCCAAAAATCGTCATGCACCAGCAGCGCAAAAAGGATATAGGCCGCTTCCAGCATGATAAAGCTGGCCTGCACAAGGCTCTCCTGCGTCCACGGGAACAGCCGGGCATACCAGCCCCAGGCGAAAAACGGCGCAAGGCCGTGGCTTCCGAAGTGTCCCCATTGCGGCTCGCCGTTGATTATGCCGCCGCAGGTGCCAAAGTCCGGTCCGCACTCCGAGAAGGAATACATCAGTCTCCAGTAGCCGAGTTCGTCGCTTATGGCGGGGTGACTGTGCAGGATGTCGCAGCCGGTTATTCTGAACCACAGCCACCAGAGCGCGGCCGGGATCAGGGCAATACCGATTCCGGCCAGTATCCGCAGGGCAATATCTGTTTTTCTGTTCAAAGTGATCTTCATTTTGTCCTCTGACTAAATATAGTATACCGCAACGCCCGCGATGATGATCCCCATGCCGATCAGCTTGTTCCGGGAGAGCTTTTCTCCGAAGAAGATCCTTCCCAGCACCATGACCAGCGGGAAGCCCAGCGATTCTATCACCGGGACATTTTTAAATTCCAGCCCCTTATAGGCAAAAATAACGCAGATCGTCGAGGCGGCCAGCAGCACATAACCGCTGATGACCCAGACGTTGAGGTACTCGCGGATGTGGTTCGGATAGCTCTCTTTGGCGCCTCTTTTGAGAAGCATCTGGGAAAATGACGAGAGCAGCACCGCGCCGAACAGGGATATCCAGTATTTAAGCATCTCTGTTCACCGTCCATATTCCCAGAAAGATCAGCACGATCCCCGCGATGTTCTGTATTGAAATATGCTCTTTGAAGATCAGCACCGCCCAGACCGTTGACCAGAAGATCGCCGAGGCCCGGTTGGCGTAGGCCACGGAAATGTCGGTCTTTTTGATGATCTGCTGCCACAGCAGCGCGTAAAGGCCGAGTATCGCAATCTCCGCGCCGTAGCACAGTATGAAGCCCGCAGACAGGAACTCATAATTGCTCGCAAACTTTGCGGCGATATCTGTGCAGGTGTAGAGGATCACCGCCCCCTGCAGCAGCAAAAGCATCGGCAGAGTTATTTTCTTTTTTTCATCCAAGCTCTAACGCACTCCTTATTTCTTCGGCGCTGTCGCCGTGAAGTATGACATAGCCGTGACGGGTCGAGCTGTCGGTGACGGTACTGTCGATGTCCTCGAGTTGTACCTCCTGCTCGTAAATAAGCTCCGGCGCGCTCTTTTTCAGTCTTTCAAGATACTCAACGTCATCTCTTGACAGAATGAAGCGCACGGCAGCCGCGCTCTCCTTCTCTTTCTTTTCCAGCTTCGGCTCGATGCCGAGGGAGATGTCCAGCGCTGCCCGGACAAAATCCACCCCGGTGGAAAGCCGCACCAGATGAGAGCCGATGAAATCTCCGCCCATTCTCGCGCCGATCTCGATGATCTTTATCTCCCCGCGGGAGTTGACCTTGAGCTCGCTGTGGGAAATACCGTCGGTAATATGTAGCGCATCCAGCGCTCTGACGATCTCCGACGCGGCTTTTTCCCGCTGCTCCGCGGAAAGATCGGAGGGCTGCAGATGTCCGTTTTCGATAAAGGAAGGAGCGCCGGTGGTATATTTTTTTGTGAAGGTGACGATATGGTGAACGCCCCGGAAGGAAGCGGACTCGCAGGAGTATTCGTCGCCGTCCAGATATTCCTCCGCAATGGCGGTTTTTTCAAAAGAGCAGCTCCATGCGTTTTCGAGAGCCTTCGCAAGCTCTGCGGGAGAATTTATTTTGGACACGCCCCGGCTGCCGCTCCGGTCGGTGGGCTTGACGATCAACGGGTACTCCAGTTCCCCCACGGAAGAGGCGCTCTCTCCCTGCCGTATTCTGACAAAGCCCGGTACGCTGATTCCCGCGTCCCGGAGAGCGCAGCGCATCACGTACTTGTTGGAGGCGGGGATCATGGACTCAGACGGATTGGCAGGAAGTCCGAGAGCGTTTGCCACATAGTTTGCCGTCACCGCGCCGAGGTCGGTGGAGATCGTACAGACGGCGTCAGGCTTTATTTTGCGGCAGACCTCCAATATCTGTTCTTTTTCCACGATACTTATGGGATAAAATCTGTCGGCGGTCTTTTCTCCCACATCGCCGCACTGCCATGCGAAAACGTGCGCTTCAAAGCCCAGCTCGTGAACCTTGTCGATGAGGGGCTGCTGCAGATAGGAAGCGCCGATAATAACGATTTTTTTCATGATTTTTTCCTGTCTTCGATGCTGTCTTTTCCGTTGATCTTCTTTCTCACGACATACTGCGGGGAACTGTTGAGGCAGATATATATTCTTCCAATGTACTCGCCCACCAGACCGAGCATGACCATCAGCAGTCCGCCCACCAGCAGCAGCACCGCCATGATGGAGCTGTAGCCCTCCGTCACCATCGGGTCGATCATTCTGTTTATAACAATGTACAGCAGGTACAGAAATCCGGCCACCGCCAGCACCAGACCGCACATGGAGGCGATCCTCAGCGGCTTTACCGAAAAGGCCGTGAAGCCGTTGAGCCAGAGATGAAGCAGCTTTCTGAGATCATACCCCGAGCTTCCGTACAGTCGGTCGCGCTGTGTCACCTGTACCTTGCCGATCCTGCCGGTGACCCGGATAATAAGACCCTCGAGATAGGGATAAGGATTCTGATATTTCAGCATCTCGTCCACGATCCCGCGCCGGATCACCAGAAAGCTTGTGGACTGCACATCCTTTGGCCAGCCGAGAAGTACCTGTGCCATGGCGTTGTTCATCCATGTGCCGATTTTCCGGAACCGCTTCTGCTTTATTTCCGGATATACGCCGTACACCACATCGTAGCCTTTTTCCAGCTCGTCGATCAGCTTGAACAGTTCATCCACCGGGGCCTGCCCGTCATCGTCGAGGCAGAAGACCGCGTCTCCGTCCGTCTCGGCGCAGCCTGCAAGGATCGCGGAGTGCTGGCCGAAGTTTTTCGTAAACTGCAGAGCCTTGATCCGCTCATCCTTCTCGCAGAGTCTTTCGATCACTTCCCACACTCCGTCGGGGGAACAGTCGTCGATGAGCACGATCTCATAGTCGTATTCTTTCCTCTGCGCCATGGTGAGCTTTATTTCCTCCACCACGGCTTCAATGGACTTTTCCGAACGATAACAGGGAATAACGAAGGATATTTTCATTTTTCTTTCCTTTCTTTTCCGCTTTCTTCCTGCTTACCGTAAATTTCTCTGATAAGATACTGGGGCGTTGCGTTGATGCACATATATATGCGCCCGATGTATTCGCCCATCATACCCAGTACCACGAGGATGATCCCGCCGATCAGGAGAAGCAGGGCGGTGGTGGAGCTCCAGCCCAGAGGGGCGGTGCCGAGAGCAAAATGGCGGATGATGATAATTATCATATATATAAATCCGCACACGGCAGAGATACAGCCGATGTAGTTTGCAAGGCGCAGGGGCTTTACCGAAAAGGAGGTAAAGCCGTTCATCCAGAGGTTTATGAGCTTTGAAAGAGTGTAGCCGGACGAACCGACCTCTCTTTCACGGTGGTCGATCGGCACATTGCAGATATTTTTCGTGGAGCGGAGCACAAGCCCGATCACGTACGGATAGCAACCCTCATAGCGGAGCATCTCATCCATTACAAATCTTTTCACCGCAAAATAGGAGCTGACGTATAATTCTTTCGGCTTTCCGAGCATTATTTCGGTCATCTTCTTATTCAGATTGCTGCCCCAGTTCCGAAAGCCCGAGTGCTTTTTATTCTCGTAGGAGGCGTATACCGCGTCATAGCCCTCGTCTATCTTTTCAAGGAGCTTTCCCACCTCGCAGGCGGGAGTCTGCCCGTCGTCGTCAAGACAGACAACGACATCCCCCGTCACCTGACGGAAGCCCGCCATCAAAGCGGCGTGCTGACCGAAATTCCTGGCAAGGTCAACGCCTATAATATGTGCGTTTTTTTCGGCGAGCGATCTTATGGTGTTTATCGTGCCGTCAGGGGAACAGTCATTTACCAGAACGATCTCATATTCCTTTTCGGGCAGGGCGGCCATTGTATTATCTATTTCTTTCACTACCGCGCCGACCGTTTTTTCCGAGCGGTAGCATGGGATCACAAACGAAATTCTGTTCATATTCCGGAATTCTTTCTTTTAGGCAATACCGCATAATGCGGCAAGAGCAGATGGCGAGAGAAAATGGGTTCTGATGAAGGCATTTTTTCGTAGGAATACTTTGTGTATTGCAAGAAAAAATGACAAAATCTGAGCACATTTTATCCGTCAGCTGCCGCAGACGTATTGTGCGGTGTTGCCTTTATGTTTTTTGCGGATACTAACCGGTCTATTAGATTACTGTACCACTTTTTCATATATTTTTCAAGCATTTTTCCTTCTTGAGTTTCGGTGAAAAGTTATCCGCAGGAAAACGCCAAGTAAAAAAGTAGGTAAACAAGAAAAAAAGAATAAAAAAAGGGAAGAAATTCACTCGATTTTGTGGTATAATTGAATCATCACAAACAAAGAGACCAAA